>JAUNEN010000012.1 GCA_030525525.1 Erysipelotrichaceae bacterium | reverse complement strand
TGTATAGTTTGTAAACAGATACTCATGCTTTGCACTTTTGACGGCATTTTTGAAAAAGACAATATCTTTGTTCAGCAGCGGAATCTTCCTGTATCCGGACTTTGATTTTGGATCCTTTCTGCCTGCCTGATTCGAGCTGAATTCTACAGCGGTATCCACAATAAGACGGTTTTCTTTAAAATCAAAGGATTGCCTGCGTACTGCAAGTGCTTCTGATTTGCGGAGCCCGTAATTCCGGATCAGCCGCATAAACAATGCCTCCCTCGGAGTAAACACCGTCATATCCGCCGCTTTTCTCTCTTCTTCCGTAGCAACTCTTTTCTCTGCAGATCTGTATTTGGGCTTGGAAAGATAACGGCATGGATTGCGGTCAATATACCCCATGTAGACCGCCATTTCGAAAATCTGATTCATTGTCATATAAACTTTCTGCGCCTGGTTCTTTTTCTCCCCCAGATCGAGAAGTATCTCATTCAGATCAGCCGCAGTGATCTTTCCGACAGGGATATTTGCGATCGGATCCAGTTTAGCAATAGCAGTGTCGTACATTCTCTTAGTGTTGTTTGATGATGCTGCTTTTGCGCTTGCATACCATTCCTGAATCACCTGCCTGAACGGAGTATCCTGATTACTGTAAGACTTTCTGGCCTTCTCAATATTCGCATTCAGCTCGCGGCGTGTTTTTCCATACACATACTTCTTTTTCTTCTCGCCGGTTTTCGGATCCAGAACTGTAACAGTTGTAGAATACCTTCCATCAGTTCTTCTGGCTGCCATCAGACAGTTCCTCCATAATCTGCTTCCGTAAGATTGTAGTAATCCATGTAATACTTGCGGAACATACATCCGCGTTTGGGCAGACGATCCGGTGTGATACCATATGCATCCATAATTCTATGGAATACACGGCATGCCTGCGGATATGAAATTCCCAGTTCCGCAGCCATTTCATTCACAGTAATCGTCAACCTGTTTTCCTTCTTGATAGCCTTTGACATAACTTCCTCCTGTTCTTTATTCGGAAAACAACAAATGAAATCAAGTGAAATGTAACAGTTTTATATCTGTTATCAAAATAATCATAACAGATATAAAACTGTTGTCAATATAACAAATATATAACTGTAATACAAATTGTGATAAAGTTATAAATGCAGATAATCATTAGTCCCGGATTTATGGAAGGCATCCGGGGTGGGGGGGAAGAAAAATGAAGCTATCCGAGTATATCCGCGGGAAGATTGCGGAAAACAAATGGACATACAATCAAGCTGCTGAATTTTATGATGTTTCACCAACAACGATAACAGGAATTGTAAATGGCAAATTTGATATTCCTACAATGACATTAGTTAATAAACTTGCAAAAAAAGAAAGTATTGAAAGTGAAGATCTTCTTAACTCACTGTCATTCCTGCCAATAACTGTTGAGAATATGAATGCCTCAAGCAAGGTAATGCATTTGATTGGCAAAAGCGACAAACAAAATCTGGATTTAAAATCCATTGAATTGTTCACCAAAATATTCAAAGCTTATTGTCATGAATATGTATCTGATTATGATGAAACATTTATTTATTATATTGATCACAATACTCAAATTCCTGAAGAAGACAGCATTCTTCCTTTGATGTTAGATGAAGCTGTCCTTCATTCTGATGCATTTCATACGATGCCTGAAAACTATATTGCTTTTCACAATCGAGAAAACGATTCGCCTTACGGTATTCTATCCGATATCTGGAATGGAAACGTTATTATCTGGGGCTTTTCATGGATGGTTCACCAGAGTATTGGCAAAGTAGCTTTAACAACCAATCAAAATATCGATCAATTGCTAATAAAAGCATTTAAATGCCCTTTTTATCGCAGATACTATATTTTTTTCAACTGCCGTGATGAGTATCAATACGCTGTAAACTGTTACTATAAATCAATCAAACACTCACCGTTTGAAGTCTATTTTGCGTTTTTTCCAAATGCAGATGAATTCAGTGAGATCGAAATCTTTCCGTACAGAGACTGATATCTGTTTGCTCCGCCATTGAAAGCAAAGGTTGTTGATTTTGAACCAGGCTTTATCGGGCAGCTTGGAACATATATTGTGGCAGTAGATCGAATTCTGAGGAAAGACAACAATAAAACTGTCGGACTGTTAATCTGCAAGACAAAGGACAACGTACTTGCACAGTACGCTACTGACAACTCTAGTGAGCCCATCGGAGTATCTCAATATCAGCTGTCTCATCTGCTCCCTGCAGAATACAAACGCTCCATGCCGACCATAGATGAGATTGAGCAGGAACTGGGTGAATAGTTAATAGATTTAGAGACATAACCATCCCTATCCCATCAGAAAGGATCAATCGGTTACTTGCGACATTGACTGTTTCCTGGCATTCAGGTTCTGACAACCAGGTTGTATACAATTTATCTGCTTTTGACAACTTTTTGACAACTTTCTGTTTTATTAATCCATGATTTTCAGCTTCAATCACTATCTGAATTATCTGTGCTATCAGACTTCACAGAGGCCAAAAGCACAAGAAAAACGGCTTATTTACTGAACAATCAGCAATCAAGCCGTTTTCTCTCATGGTGACCTCTGAGGGACTCGAACCCTCGACCCACTGATTAAGAGTCAGTTGCTCTACCAACTGAGCTAAGAAGTCATTTCCTTGTCTGCTCAATGATTATATAATTGACTGTTTCTTTTTGCAAGCACTATTTTAAAATATTTGTCAGTTTGTCAGTTCTTCAGACGGACCGCCAGGGGAGAAAAGCAGCCCGTCTGATTTGATTGACTGACAGTTTACGGGATGAATGTTATATGTCAGCGGCTGTTTCTGACAGAATACGGGATATTAATCAGGTCGAAGCTTTCTGATAACCTCCGGTAAAGCTGTTCCTCATCCAGCATGTCCACATCAATGGTGTGAGTCTCATTCATCGCATCTTTCAGAAATTCATACATTCTGATCACCTTCTTTCCTTCCCGGCCTGTTGTTCAGCCGCACTCTTATTCTGCCTCATTCGGAAAAAACACGAGTACACTGTAGTGTACACCGTTAAAAATATCCAAAAAAGTTTTCAGTCTAATTTCACTTACTTTCTTCTGTAATGACATATAATGAATGCGGAGGATTCAGATGAACGCAATTACCGACAAAATGATCACATTGCATAACGGCATCAAAATACCGCTGTTTGGATATCGGGTTGATAAGGATCATAAAGAAAGTATCTATCAGAATATGATTCAGGCGGTGAATGCCGGATTCAGACATTTTGATCTTCCTGCGGACGGTGAATCTGAAAAAATAGTCAGAAAAGCAATCGAGGACTGCGGTGTACCGAGATATGAGCTCTTTCTGACCATGAAGCTCGGCAATCTTGAACATGGCTATGATGCCGCATTGCGTGCATGCAGAAATTCATTGCGCAGAGTCGGTACGGATTATGCTGATCTTTACCTTGTCAACTGGCCGAATCCTGTCAAATTCAGAGACATTTACGAGCAGAACAGTGCTGATACGTGGAGAGCAGTTGAAACACTCTATAAAAACGGTCAGGTCCGTGCGATCGGCCTTGCAAATTCCGAAGCAAGACACATCGAGCATTATCTTGAAGTTGCACATATTTCACCGATGGTTAATCAGATCCGGATGTATCCCGGATTTCCTTCATACGGGAACTTCAACTGTGCTAATGAACATGCCATTCAGACAGAAGGATTCCTGCCGCCTGATCATGATGCAATCCTGAACAGCCGTGAGCTGAAGATATTTGCTGAAAAGTATCATACAACTCCCCGTCTGATCTGCATCCGCTATCTTCTCGAAAAAAACTGCATTCCCTTATGTCAGGGAAGCGATCTGAAAGAAATGGAACGTCTGCCCGAAGTCTTTGACTTCACCATTTCCGAAGAAGATATGAAATATCTTGATGTCATGAAAAATTACGGACTCGCTGATATCAATCCCGATACATGTGATTTCTGAAAAGCACCTCAGGTGCTTTTTTCGTTCGTCAGATTCCGTTCACTTCATGCATGACTCAGCTTTTGATCGTATCAGCTCCTCACTCCGGCTTCATATCCATACATTTTTCTGACAAAAAAGGAAAGCCTCGTTCAGCTTTCCTCTTCTGTTTCTGCTTCAATTTCTTTGATTGTGCATTCATTGCCCTGCACAAGATATGTATGTTCACTTTTGCAGTAAGGGCAGATTTTTGCATATTTGACAGTTTCATATTCCTGCCTGCAGTCTTCGCAGAATGTGATGGCAGGAATGGTTTCAATTCTGAGCTCTGCCTCTTTGAGAATCGGATGCTTTACCCGGAAATAATTCCAGCAATCCGTAAAATAATCGGTCATGATCCCGGAAACCTCTCCGACCTGAAGGGTGACAGAACCGATCTTTGTAATATGATTCTCTTCAGCCAGTTCATCAAGCGTTTTCGCGACGTGGGTGACAATGCCTAATTCATGCATATCTGCTTACTTCTTCCACTCCTTTGTTTCATTCAGAAGCCAGCTTTCAAGAGCTTCCATCCCTTCAGAGGTCTTTGCGGATACCGGGAAGATTTCAATCTTCGGATTCAGCCTTCTGACTCTTTCATACAGTTTTTCCATATCAAAGTCAAAATAAGGCAATGCATCCGTCTTTGATACGACAAGCACATCGCTTGTTTCAAACATCAGAGGATATTTCAGCGGTTTGTCATCTCCTTCCGGCACGGAAAGAATCATGAGATTCTTGGAAGCACCGGTATCAAATTCAGCCGGGCAGATGAGATTGCCGACATTTTCAAGGAAAGCAAGATCAATCTCTTCAATCACCATTTCCTCAATACCCTGTCTTGTCATTCCGGCATCCATATGGCACATGCCGTCGGTATGAAGCTGGATGGACTTTGCGCCGAGAGCTTCGATTCTTTCGGCATCCACACTTGCATCGATATCTGCCTCCATGACCGCAATTCTGACTTCATTTTTCAGATCCGTGATGATCTTTGAAAGAAGTGTGGTCTTTCCGGCACCCGGTGAACTCATGACATTGATCAGGAATGTTCCTCTTTCCTTCAGTTCTTTTCTCAGTTTTTCTGCATCCCTGTCATTGGAATCAGTGACTGATTTATGCAATTCAATGATTTTCATTTTCACTTCCTCCAGGCTTCGATTTCCTGTTTCAGCCAGTTAATCCATGCATCAAAGCCCTCTCCTGTCTTTGAGCTGAGCGGGAAGATCTGCATCCCGGGATTCAGTTTATGAACACGCTCTGCACAGACTTCTTCATCAAAGTCAAAGATTGCCTTTGTATCAATCTTGTTGATGAGCAGGCAGTCGGACACCTGAAACATCAGCGGATATTTCAGCGGTTTGTCATCACCTTCCGGTACGGAAAGAATCATGACCTTTTTGGCGGCACCGACATCAAATTCAGCCGGGCATACCAGATTGCCGATGTTTTCCAGAATCACCACATCCAGATCATCGATTCCCAGTTTCTGATAGCCTCTTGCGGTCATATCCGCATCCATATGGCATAAACCGCCTGAGTGCAGCTGAATCACCTTCACACCAAGCCGATGGATTGTTTCGGCATCAACTGCAGAATCCACATCCGCTTCCATGACACCGATTCTGTACTGATCTTTCAGGGCATTGATCGTCCTGACAAGCGTTGTTGTTTTGCCGGCACCGGGAGAACCCATCAGGTTGATCATAAATACATTCTTTTCTTTTAAATAAGCGCGGTTCTTTTCCGCTTCCAGATCATTGTCAGCGGTAATGCGCTCTTTTGTTTCATAAATTTCGTACATGAAGACCTCTTTATCAATGACACATACAACTATTCTAACACAGTGTGCATCTGACAAAAGGAGACTCAAAAAAATCTACAGAATCCTTACGGGATCTGCAGATCTTCTTTGATGCCTGTTTCTTTTTGTCGGCGATAACAATGTGGCGGCGTGAGCGCAATGCCTTATGCATTTCAGGATCGCTGAATCCATAGCTCACGGTTGTGCCGTTTTTCAGTTTTTTCTGTTTCATTCTGAGGTCCTCCTTAGGAAGACTGATTATATCAGAAATTCAGAAACCGAAAAGACCTTTCTTTTTGTATTCTTCGGAAGAAACCGACAGGAATGTATATCCTGTATCTTCAACTGCCTCCTTAAGGGCATCTTCATTCAGTTCTTCTTCACTCAATACAACTGCCTGCTTTTTCTTTCTGTCTGCACTCACCTTTTTGATTTGGGGGAATGCGGAACGGATGGCGTCATTGATATGTGCTTCGCACATACCGCACATCATACCGTCGATGCCGATTGTAATCTTCTTCATAATCATTCAATCCCGCAGAATTTGTAGTCTCTGTCTTCGATTGCCTTCTGAATGACATCCGCTTTGACATCTTTGGAAAGGGTGATTTCAGCAGTGCCTTTTTCATGGCTGACAACTGCTTCATCAATTCCGTCGATCGCTTCCAGTGCCTTTTTGACGGAAGCTTCGCAATGAGGACACATCATACCTTCAACTTTAACTGTCTTTTTCATACTCTTTTCTTCTCCTTCTTTTCCGATATATTCATAATCCTGATCTTCGACTGCTTTTTTCACTTCATCAGGATCTGTTTTCACTGCTGTTTCAATTACAGCTTTTCCGGCTGTATGATCCGCTTTGACGCTTTTCACACCTTCCAGCTTTGAAAGTGCCTTCTCAATTCTGGCTTCGCAATGTTCGCACATCATGCCGCCGATGAGATATGTCTCTTCAAAGACTTCTTCCTTTTCTTCAGGAACTTCTTTTTCATCATACGGAAGTGCCTTCTTTTTTAAAGGCTTATCTTTTGATGCATCATGCATTTTGAAGAGATTCAGTCTCAATGCATTCATACAGACTGTGAAGCTGGAAAGACTCATGGCTGCCGCACCCCACATCGGTTTCATCTGAAGTCCGAACAGACCCGCTGCCAAAGGTATGCAGATGAGGTTGTAGAAGAATGCCCAGAAGAGATTCTCATGAATGTTTGTCAGAGTGGCTCTTGATAATCTGACTGCTGCACTGACATCGCTGAGCTTTGAATTCATCAGCACAATATCAGCACTGTCGATTGCCACATCCGTACCGGCTCCGATTGCAATACCGGTATCTGCCGCAGTGAGGGCAGGCGCATCATTGATGCCGTCTCCGACCATCGCAGTCTTTCCGCGTTTCTGAAGCTCTCTGATCACAGCTTCTTTGCCATCCGGCAATACACCGGCAATGACTCTGTCAACACCTGCCTGCTTTCCGATCGCTTCTGCAGTTGCCTGATTGTCACCGGTTAACATGACAACTTCAATACCCATGTTTCTGAGCTCTTCAACCGCTTTGCGTGAATCTTCCTTGATCACATCCGCAACGCCGATCACACCGGCCAGCTTTCCGTCCGCCTCAAAGAACAGAGGTGTCTTTCCCTGCGATGCAAGTGATTCGGAGAATGCTTTGACTTCTTTATCAAGTGAAACAATGGAAGAGATATATTTCTGTGAACCGCCCTGAACATTGATGCCGTTGATTTCAGCCTTCAGGCCGTTGCCTGCCAGAGCTTTGAAATTGCGTGCTTCATCTGCTTCATAGCCAAGTTCATCCGCTTTCTTGACAATTGCCTTTGCCAGAGGATGTTCGCTCTTTGTTTCAAGTGAATTGGCAAGTCTTAAAAGACTTTCTTCCGTATAGCCGTTAACAGGCATAATGTCTGTCACTTCCGGCTGACCGGATGTAATTGTTCCGGTTTTATCAAGAGCAGCGATCTGGATTCTTCCGGCTGTTTCAAGTGCTTCGCTTGTTTTAAAGAGAACACCGTTCTTCGCACCCATGCCGTTGCCCACCATGATCGCAACCGGAGTTGCAAGACCGAGCGCACACGGACATGAGATAACCAGAACAGAAATCGCTCTTGCAAGTGCAAATGAGAGTGTTCTGCCGGCAATCAGCCAGCCGATCATGACAACAACTGCAATACCGATGACCGTTGGAACGAAGATACCTGATACCTTGTCAGCGATTCTTGCGATCGGTGCCTTGGTGGCAGCCGCATCGGACACCATGCGGATAATCTGAGACAGTGTTGTATCTTCACCGACTCTTGTTGCCCTGCACTTCAGATAGCCTGACTGGTTGATTGTTGCAGCACTGACCGTGTCATTGACGGTCTTATCAACCGGAATGCTTTCACCGGTCAGAGCCGATTCATTGATGGCACTTTCTCCTTCGACAACCACACCGTCCACAGGAATGCTGTCGCCGGGTTTTACAACAAAAATATCTCCGCTCATCACTTCATCGATTCCGACCGTAACTTCTTCATTCTCTCTGATCACAACTGCGGTTTTGGGAGCCAGTTTCATTAAGCTCTTTAACGCATTTGTTGTTCTGCCCTTGGACATTGCCTCAAGCATTTTGCCGACCGTGATCAGAGCCGGAATCATGGCAGCTGATTCAAAATAAAGCTGATTGTGATAGAGCTCCATCAGCTCCATATTGTCTGCGCCGTTTGTGATCATGCCGCACATCTGATAGAAAACAAAGAGACTCCACCCGAAGGAAACACTTGAACCAAGTGCAACCAGCGTATCCATATTCGGAGCACCATGCATCAAAGATGAAAAACCGCTTGTAAAGAACTTGCTGTTGATGATCATCACAATCAGCGCCAGCAGCATCTGCGTCAGTGTCAGGGCAAGATGATTGTGTTCAAAATAAGAAGGCAGCGGCCATCCCCACATATTGAATCCCATGGTGATATACATGAGCACAATCAGGAAGCCGACCGAAAGGATCAGTCTTCTTTTCAGCTTCGGTGTTTCTCTGTCAATGAGTGCATCTTTTTCCATTGCCAGCTTTTCCGAAGCGGAGAGTGTCTTCTTTTCTTCACCTGCCTTTGATGCCCCATATCCTGCATTCTCAACAGCTTTGATGATATCAGAGCTTGAAGCATTTCCTTCCACACCCATAGAGTTTGTTAACAGGGATACCGAACATGAAGTCACACCCGGCACATTGTTCACTGCTTTTTCAACTCTTGCCTGACAGGCGGCGCAGCTCATCCCTGTGACTGTATATTTTTCCATATCACTCACCTACTTCATCAGTTTCTGAAGAACACCGACAAGCTCATCGATGACTTCATCCTTTCCTTCTCTGATATCTTCCGCAACACAGGACCTGATATGACATGCCAGCAGCTCTTTGTTGAAGCTGTTCAATGCACTTGTCACGGCAGATACCTGAATCAGAATATCCGGACAGTACAGATCATCCTCCACCATCTTTTCGATGCCGCGGATCTGTCCTTCCGCTTTCTTCAATCTTGTCAGAAGCTTTTTCTTTTCTTCTTCACTTCTCTTTTTATGCTTTGTGCTGCAATGCACACATGTTTTCGTTTCTTCCATCATTTTCACGTATACCCCATAGGGGTATCCTTCCGCATGAACATATTATACCCCCTAGGGGTATATGTCAACGGAAACGAATAAAAAAGTTAGAATATGCTAACAACATGCGATAAAGAAACCGCCCGCAGGCGGTAAGAATATGATTATACGCTTTCAACGCCGGTATGACGTTCCTTTTTACGGATCGAGCAGGCGGCTGTAAGAGCAGACACGAGAATAATCTGACAACCGAGTGCAAGCCAGAAGTTGACAGTATATGTACCGGTCGCATCATACAGCATGCCGACAAGCGTTGCCGCTGCCGCATTGCTTGCACCGCCGACAAAACTCAGAATCGGATAGACGGTCGGATAATAATCCATGCCGAAGAGATATCCGGCAAGCATGGCAATTCCGACTGCGCCGACCGCAAATGTTGTTGCAAACATGCCGGCTCCTGCATACAGAGCCCATGCCTGATGGAAGAACAGCAGTAATGCAATCGCAATGATATTGACAATTGCCATACACATGATGGTTTTATAAGCACCCATACGGTCAGTCATCACACCTGTCGCAAGCTTGGAAATGATATTGAATGCCATTGAAACAGATAACATGAGGGCACCCACCTCAGCCGCAAAGCCGATGCTTGTCGCATAGCCCGGGAAATGCTGAGGGACAGCGGAAACAACGCTTGCTGCGATCGTCACAATGACTGCCAGTATAAATTTCGGATTGGCAAAATTGAATACCGCATTTGAACCGGTCAGTTTCAGAACCTTTCCTTCCCCTTTTGCTTTTTCAAATTCTTCATATCCGTAAGGCTGAATACCTTTTGTCTGCGGTCTGATACTGATCGGGAAAAGAATTGCCGGCAGACAGCATACCAATGTTGCAATTGCGACCATCACAAAACCCTGTCTCCATCCGGAAGAAGCGATCACTTTGGAAAAGATCGGTGAGAGTACAACGCCCGGTACGCCCGAAAACGCCATACACAGGGAAGTGAAAAGACCATGCTTCGCCAGAAACCAGTAATTCAATATCATCGTGATTGTCACAAAGCTGATAATACCTGTGCCGATGCCGCGGATCACGCTGAATGCATAGATCTGCCAGATTGCATTGCATATGGAATAGCCGAGTGTTGATGCAACAATCATTGCGGTCGCTGCAATAAGCATGATTTTCAGATTGTTTTCTTTGAGAAGTTTCGGAATGGCCATACCTACCAAAGATGCAATAATGGACAGAATTGTAATTGCGAGTGCTACGCTGCCGCGCCCGATTCCGAGATCTTCAGCTACAGGTGCGTAAAAAACACCTGCCGTATTCACTGTTACACCGATCGATGCCGCAGCCAGTCCGCACATGGCAATCAGAACCATGATGTGTCTGCTTTTCATATTCTTGTACTCCCTTTTGTGATACTGATTCCATTGTACATGATTCAAAGAACTTTGTGCATCCGTGCGTTAAAACCTATAATAGAAGCGGAGGAACAATCATCATGAAACTTGCTGAAGCGCTTCAGGAAAGAGCTGATCATAACCGCAGAATCGAGCAGCTGCGCTCAAGACTGCTCAACAACGCACTCAAGCAGGAAGGCGAAGAACCTGCCGAAGACCCGGATGAGCTGTTAAAGCAGCTGAATGAATGCATCGACGCACAGCAGAAACTGATCGCCGCCATCAATCTTGCCAATGCAAAAACAGAAGTCGACGGAAAAACACTGACTGAAATGATCGCTGAAAGAGACATGCTCAACATCAGGATCAATGCCTACCGTGATCTGATCAATGAAGCAAGTATGACCTATCAGAGAGCCAGAAATTCGGAAATCCGTATTCTCAGTGCAGTCAATGTGAAAGAGCTGCAGAAAAAAGCAGATGCACTTTCTCATGAACTTCGTATTCTTGACAACAGAATCCAGCAGACAAACTGGCTGACTGAGCTTTAAAAACAAGCAGGTAGCTTTTCAGAGTGGACGTGATCTTTGCGGCTAAGAATGAGTCCGTATTCTCAGGCATCGAAGGGCAGATGCACTTTTACATTTATGCCCCGACAATGCACACATGCATTTTCACCATGCACATTTACTACCATATCGTCAGCTGAACAGCGAGGGCGGGAAACGGGGAATCGCTTGAGTATGAGGCAGGATTTCTGCCTTTTAATATATAAACCGTCAGGTTTCCCCGACGGTCAGTCTCTTTTCATTATTTTTGCGAGAAGATGTGCACTGTAATCTCTGCCGAACACATCCGTATTCAGCGCAATGTCATATGTGCTGAGTTCTCCCCACTCAGTATCACTGTGCGCTCTGTGCCAGTTTTTACGGATCATATCTTCTTCATGAATGCCCCTGATCACTGCCTCATCATCTTTGACATTCTCATAAAGTACCGATGTTCTTGCCTTGACGATCTTCGCATCCATATCAACTGCATATGTCATCGCACTGACACATGTATAGCCTTTGGCAATGACTTCTTCTTTGGCAACTCTGTCATGAATCAGGCACGGTCCCTTGGCAAGGGCAATATCAACTGCTTTGTCAAATGCTTCCGTGAGCTTTGCAAATACCGGATCGCTTCTTAACTGTTCACCCGTAAATTCTTCCCTGCGCAGCTTCTGCTCATAAACATCGACATCATCCTTGGTCAATCCGTATTCCGGAACAAGCTCAAGAAGAATCGGGGCATCATAATAGGTATATCCCGCTTCTTCGCATGCTTTGTATCCGATCATTCTTCCCATTGAACAATATGCACTGTCCAGAACAACGCAATGAGGATTGGCATAAACAGCCTCAAACTCTTTGATGCCGGCTGTGCTTTTCACATTTCTGATATCTTCAGCCATTTTTCATGATCTCCTTTAATTTCATACTGCTATTATTATAGCAGGATTCAAAATACCCCCGGAGCATATCATATGACACTTTACAGATTCATGAGTCTGAACATTCTCACAGACGGATTATACAACTACGGAGATTCCCGTTTTCATTTGCGGGCCGAAGCAATCAACGAAATGATCAGAGCAACAAAGCCTGATGTCATCGGCGTTCAGGAGCTGACAGATGCCATGAAACCGTATCTGTTTGATATCCTGAAAAAATATCAGCTCTGCGGCGAAAGCAGAGGAAGTCTCTTCAACGATGAATACTCTGCCGTTCTGTTCAGAAATGACAGATTCAGACTTCTTGATTCAGATACATACTGGCTTTCAAAAACACCCGGAAGAAAATCAAAACACCTTTTGAGCCAGTTTCCGAGGATCACCACTTACGTTCATCTTTATGATGAAGAAAATCAGAAGGACTTTACTTTCTTCAATACACATCTCGACCATAATCTGAAACCGGTCAGAAATGCTCAGGCAGAGATTCTTTCTTCTTTGATCAAAGAACATGCAGAAGGAGAATTCATTGCCGTAACCGGCGATTTCAATGCACCGATCTCAGCCCTGCCTCCCGTTTTACTGGAAGAGAATCATCTCAAAGATACGGTTGATCCTGCAATCGGTTCCACCCTCAGAGGAAAGATCGGATCATTGATTCAGAAAAACCTTCCCATTGATCATATCCTGATCAGTGAGCACATGAATCTGAATTCTCTTGAAAAGCTTGATTCAAAATATGCCGGATACTATCCGAGCGATCATTTCCCTCTGCTCGCTGTTGTTTCAGATTAGTCTTATATTGTATTCATGGTCATATAAAAAGAAGCGATCCGCATCGCTTCTTTTCATATCTGCGTTATACGCTGAGTACTTCTGTTTCAGCAGTTTCTTCTGCCGGTTGTTCACCTTCTTCAGGTGCGATTTCTTCCGGTTCGAAACCTTCAGGTCTCGGACCGTGAGGACGCTGGCCGTGAGGCGGAGAGCATGGATTGCCGTTTTCATCTTTCGGAGGTTCGGGGAGATCAGGCATTTCTTCGGCTGCTTCGGCTGTTTCTTCGATGATTTCTTCTTTGATTTCTTCAGTCATCATAATTAATGAATGATTGCCTTTCTCTCAATCTTCATGTATTCAGATTAATGATCAAATGTGAATATCATCTGAACAGAAATTCATAAAAACCGATGTGTCTTATATTGTTTTCGGGTCATTCATTCAAAGTATTGGACCTTCCTGATATTTACAGAAAAAAACGTTATGTCTTTCTTCCGTTAGCGCAAAGTATTAAGTTTAAGAAATTTATACACAGAAAGAGCTGATCCGTCTGCACGGCTTTACAAATCATTTCATTCCGCTTCCAACTCATATGAGTTCTTTTCACCATATCTGAATTCCAATATGGCAGATCATTGCGCAATAATAAAGTGCAATGCAGATTCCTTTCTCAGGTATCTGTATCGCACTTTTGTTAAAGCTTCAAATTGTCATCCTTTGGTACTTGACATCGAAATCAGTTCAGAGCCTGTTCTCTGTCATCTGTTCGATTTTCACTGATTCAGATAACGGCATGCCGCAAGTGCTGCTACTGCACCATCTGCCGCTGCAGTTGTCAGCTGTCTGATCTGCTTTGAACGACAGTCACCCGCTACATAGATACCAGGCGTTTTTGTCATGCATTTCTCATCTGAATCAAAATATCCATATTCGTTAAGATCTGCCAGATCTCTGAATCCTTCATTTTCAGGAATCAGTCCGATTGCCACAAACAGACCATCACATTCAACATTTTCAGAAGTGCTGTTTTGCGTATGTTCAATCGTCACACCTTTGAATGTGTCTTCTTCTGTTAAAAGGGCAGTAATCTTCACGCCGGTGATCACTTTCACATTGCCTTTGGCGGCAAGAACTTCCTGAAGCCTTGCTTCGCCTGTCAGCTTTTCAAGATCCTGAAGGATGATCACCTCTCTGCATTTTTCAGCAAGCAATATCGCTTCCTGAAGTGCAGAGTTACCCCCTCCTGCCACACATACTGTTTTTCCGGAATAGAAATCCCCGTCGCAGACAGCACAATAGGAGATGCCTTCGCCGACAAGATCTTCTTCATTTTCAAGACCGAGCATCCGGTGTCTGACACCGGTTGAAAGAATCACGGTACGTCCGGTATGGGATGTGCCTTCTTCGCATCTGACAATCCTGAGGTCCCCGTCACATTCCACCGAGCTGACTGTTTCAATTTCAAATTCAGCTCCCTGGGCAATGATCTGATCAAACAGTCTGTCTGCGAATTCATTGCCGCTCATGGATAATGTACCCGGATAGTTTTCTACTCTCGGCGAATGGGTAATCTGTCCGCCGAAGCCTTCTTTTTCAATGATCAGAACCGACTTGCCGTTTCTGAGCGCATACAGCGCTGCAGTCATACCGGCAGGTCCGCCGCCGACCACGATCACATCAAAGATATCCATTCAGCAGCTCCTGCTCAGCCAGCCTTTGATATCGGAAACACCACGGTATTTTTCATAGCCGCTTCCGTTTTCAACGATCAGTGTCGGAGCCTGCTTGATTCCGTACTTGCTTACAAGCTCACGCTCTTCATTAGCATTGAGCACGGTGTAGTCAACACCTGCCTTGTCAAGAAGAGCTGCCGCAGCCTTGCAGTTGGGGCATGTCGGTGTCTTGAAGAGAATGATGCCTGTGTCATGAAGTTCAGCTTCTTCTTTTACCGGCTCACTGTCCGCAGTGATCTGTTCAACAGTTACCGGTGTTCTGACTTCTTCCCTGAAATCTGTCAAAGGTCTGCTTGCCAGGCCTTCAACCTTGTAGGTTCTTCTGTCCTTGAATTCCTGTGACTTGCCGGCATTCCAGTTCTTGACCGGACGGTAATATCCGGTAATACGGGAATAAACTTCTGTATCTGCTCCGCACTTGGGGCACTTCCAGACTTCACCTGCGATATATCCGTCATATTTGCATACGGAATAAGTCGGGCTCATGGTGTAGTAAGGCAGCTTGTAGTTTTCTGCAATCTTTCTGACCAGTGTTGCGGCAGACTTCCAGTCGGTCAGTCTTTCGCCAAGGAATGCATGGAAGACAGTACCTGATGTGTAGAGTGTCTGCAGCTGATCCTGGACATCGAGTGCGCTGAAGATATCATCTGTGTAGCCGACCGGCAGATGGGAGCTGTTTGTGTAGTACGGTGTACCGTTCATATTGGCAGTAATGATGTCAGGATATTTCTCTGTGTCATGCTTTGCCAGACGGTAGGATGTACTTTCGGCAGGAGTTGCTTCAAGGTTGTAAAGATCGCCGTACTTTTCCTGATAGTCAGACAGTCTTTCACGCATGTGATTGAGAACCTTGACTGCGAAATCCTGTGTTTCCTTATGTGTCAGATCTTTTCTCAGCCACTTCGCATTGAGACCTGCCTCATTCATGCCGACAAGGCCGATTGTGGAGAAGTGGTTGTTGAATGTTCCGAGGTATCTCTTTGTATACGGATACAGGCCTGCATCCAGCAGCTGGGTGATGACCTGTCTTTTGGTCTTGAGGGAACGGGCGGAGATGTCCATGATCTTGTCCAGTCTCTTGAAGAAATCATTTTCATCCTTGGCAAGATATGCGATTCTCGGCAGATTGATTGTGACGACGCCGACTGAACCTGTGCTTTCGCCTGATCCGAAGAAACCGCCGCTCTTCTTTCTGAGCTCACGCAGATCAAGTCTCAGTCTGCAGCACATACTTCTGACATCGCTCGGTTCCATATCACTGTTGATATAGTTGGAGAAATAAGGTGTTCCGTATTTCGCTGTCATCTCAAACAGAAGCTTGTTGTTTTCAGACTCAGACCAGTCAAAATCTTTGGTGATGGAATATGTCGGAATCGGATACTGGAAACCTCTGCCGTTGGCATCGCCTTCGATCATTGTTTCAATGAAGGCGCGGTTGACCATATCCATTTCTTTCTTGCAGTCTTTATACTGGAAATCCATTTCCTTGCCGCCGACAATCGCATTCAGATTTGCCAGGTCGTTGGGAACTGTCCAGTCGAGGGTAACATTGGTAAACGGTGCCTGTGTGCCCCATCTGCTCGGTGTGTTGACGCCATAGATGAAGGACTGAATACACTGTTTGACTTCCGGATATGTCAGATTGTCTGCTTTGACAAACGGAGCCAGATATGTATCAAAGCTTGAGAATGCCTGAGCTCCCGCCCACTCATTCTGCATGATACCTAAGAAGTTGACCATCTGATTGCAGAGGGTGGAAAGATGCTTTGCAGGTGCACTTGTGATCTTGCCCGGAATTCCGCCAAGGCCTTCCTGAATCAATTGTTTCAGGGACCAGCCTGCGCAATAGCCGGTTAACATGCTCAGATCATGGATATGAATATCGCCGGATCTGTGAGCTGCACCGATCTCTTCGTCATAGACTTCGGAGAGCCAGTAGTTGGCAGTGATCGCACCTGAGTTGGAAAGAATCAGACCGCCGACAGAATAGGTGACGGTGCTGTTCTCCTTGACACGCCAGTCAAGAGCTCTCAGATAGTTGTCAACCAGCTTCTTGTAGTCAAGCGTTGTCGCATTGATGTTTCTGATGTTTTCTCTCTGCTTGCGGTAGAGGATATATGCCTTCGCAACATCCGCATATCCTGCTTCGGAGAGGACTGTTTCAACACTGTCCTGAATTGCTTCGACATCGATCAGACCGTCTTTGATCTTCGGTTCAAAATCACTTGTGACTCTGAGTGAAATCAGATCGATGATACTGTCTGTATACTGTCTTTCACAGGCATCAAATGCCTTCTTGATTGCTTCGCTGATCTTATTCAGTGCAAAATCAGCGATCTTGCCGTCTCTTTTTCTGACTCTGTACATATTCCTACCCCTCTTTTACTCCCCTCAATGTTACGTTGGGAACCAGGCTGATCACCTGATTCTTCAGTTCATTCATCTCGTTTGCTGTATAGGCACTGAAGCCCTGCTGAATGACATTGTCTGAAGTCTGATACTGCTGAAGGAACCAGGTTTCTTCCGGTCCGATCCACTTTGCAATTTCAATCAGATCTTCAGCAGTATGAAGTTCTTTTACAACTGTTGTTCTGAATTCATGCGCGACATTTGATGATTTCAGGAATGCCATGGATTCTTTGATCGGTTCCAGCGAGAATGATTCGGGATTCATTCCCAGTGTGCGCGCATATTTGTCCGGACTGTTTTTGACATCCATAGCCACATAATCGACAAGACCTTTTTCAACGATATCCGCCAGTCTTTTCGGGAATGCACCGTTGGTATCAAGCTTGATCTGATATCCCATATCACGGATTCTTTCGATCAGTGAGTGCAGATTTTCCTGCAGCAGCGGTTCGCCGCCGCTGATGCAGACACCGTCAAGCAATCCTTTTCTTTTTTCCAGATAGCTCATGACTTCATTGACATCGAAGTATTCATAGCGCTCCGGAATGAAGACAAGATCTCTGTTATGGCAGAAAGGACATTTGAAATTACAGCCGGAAAGGAAAATCGTGCATGCCACTCTGCCCGGATAATCAAGCAGCGTCATCTTCTGCAGACCGCCGATTTTCAGACTCCCGAGATCACTCTCTGCAAACAGTCTGTTTCTCGCATTGTCCGCAACTGCGCTTAATGCATTTTCAAATGCTTTGAAGTCAACATCCTGCGCCAGGATTGTCCGCATATGATTGCGGAATTCATAGACAGCAGGCATGATTGCCGAAGCATTTTCGGTTGTGTAAAGCCGTTTGACACGATGGTCCTTCTCATCGGTACGGGATTGAACATATCCCTGATCGATCAGACGCTGGATGCTCTTGGTTGTTGTTCCTTTGTCCACTTCCGAAAGAGCTGTCAGCTCCTGCATGGTGATGCCTTCGTTTTCATTGATGCATAACAGAAAGATCAATTGTCCGCTGCCGATGTCATACGGCACCAGAGCACGGTCAAAATACTTCTGTGTATTCCGGTATAAAACTGAAAGGTTTAACAGAAAATTGCTTTGATCTGACATCTGCCGCCTCCATTGTGTACTCCCCAGATTAAAAGTTGGATTTCCTACAATTCAAGTTCTATGATACAGCTTGATTTGTGAGTGTCAAACGAAATCATCCCGCTTCCCTCATGAAAGTTTGTTACATCAGTATAAGAGATTTCATTCACAAAGTTTGTTGAAAACTGCACAGAAATGACATACAGGATGAGCTGTGAATGCAGAATATCCGTAAAACACAAAGAAGACCGCCTGTGCGGCCTTCCTGATCTTTAAAGATTATTCTTTCAGACTTATTTTCTTTTCAGGATCACTGCTTCATAAGGACGCAGAATCATATGATTGTTCACGACTGTATCGCTGTAATTGGAAAGATATACTTCATAGTTTTCCAGATTCAGATCTACTTCCGTGTTTTCTGCATAGAAGTTGCTGAGTACAATCAACGAATCATTTTCGTCCTTACGCTCATAAGCGAATACTTTCGGATGGTCTTCCAGAAGCGGAATGAATCTGCCATCCTGCACAACATGCATGGTTTTTCTCATTTCAATCAGCTTCTGATAATGTCTGTAGATAGAATCAGGATCATTCAGTGTATTCTTCACATTGACTTCATGATAGCTTTCAGCGGCCTGAATCCACGGTTTCCCGTCCGTAAAGCCGGCATTGGGTGAATCATCCCACTGCATCGGCGTGCGGGCGTTGTCACGGGATCTTTCCTGAAGAATGTGATAGATTTCTTCTTCACTCTTTCCTTCATCCTTCAGCACTTTGAAGATATTGGTACTTTCAACATCCACATACTGGCTGATATCCGTGAAATAAGCATTCGGCATGCCGATTTCTTCACCCTGATAGATGTAGGGAGTGCCTCTCATCATATGCAGGGCTGTTGCCAGCATCTTTGCACTTTCCTTGCGGTATTCCTTATCATTTCCGAATCTTGAAACAGAGCGCGGCTGATCATGGCAGTTCCAGAATAATGCGTTCCATGCGCCTGCCTCCTGCATGCCGATCTGCCAGTCTGTGAGCAGCTTTTTCAGGCTCATGAAATCCATCGGCTGCAGTTCCCACTTCTTCTGGTTTTTGTAGTCAACCTTGAGATGATGGAAGCTGAAGACCATATCGAGCTCTTTACCGTCTTCGTTTGCATAGCGCACGCAGTTGGCGATTGTCGTCGAGCTCATTTCACCGACGGTCAGATGATCGTCATCCTGGCCGAAGCTGTTTCTGTTGAGCTCTTCAAGATATTCATGTTCAAGCGGTCCGTCGGTATAGAACTGCCTGCCGTCAAAGTTGTTGGGATCATCTTCGAATGATGCTTTTGAGATCAGATTGATGACATCAAAGCGGAAGCCGTGCACGCCTTTGGAGCGCCAGAAGTTGACGATATCCGCACATTCTTTTCTGACATCGGGATTTGTCCAGTCAAGATCAGCCTGGGTGACATCAAACAGATGCAGATACCACTCGTCATATTTCTCAACATATTCCCAGGCACTTCCGGCAAACTTGGACTGCCAGTTATTGGGAGGCAGACCGGGGCCTTTTCCTTTGCGGAAGATGTAATACTTCTTGTATTTTTCATCCCCGGCCATCGCCTTTTTAAACCATTCGTGTTCAGTGGAAGTGTGGTTGAAAACCATATCGAACATGATGCCGATGCCACGCTTTGCGGCTTCTCTGCTCAATTGTTCGAAGTCTTCCATTGTCCCGTATCTCGGGTCGAAGCTTCTGTAATCCGCAACGTCATATCCATTGTCACGCTGCGGGGATACAGTCATCGGATTGAACCATATATAGTTGATTCCAAGTTCGGCAAGGTAGTCCAGCCGGGAAATAATTCCCTGAATATCACCCCATCCATCTGAATTGGAATCCTGGAATGATTTCGGATAAATCTGATATACCACTTTGTCTTTGAAACCCATATATATTTACCTCAGCCTAATTCAACAACATTCTTTTCAAGCTTATTTACTGCGCCTGTCTTGAGGACTTTGACAGCAGTACCGTCTGTGAAGATCACCGGTGTGACAACAGGCTTGCCCTGACTTCTGATGTAGTCAAGATCAACTTCTGTGAGCAGATCGCCCTGCTTCACGATATCGCCCTGTTTGACATGCGGTGTAAATCCCTTGCCATTTAATTCTACCGTATCCATGCCGATATGAATCAATACTTCTTTGCCGTTTGCGGCTTTGATTCCGTATGCGTGGCCGGTCGGGAACGCAACTGAGATTTCACCTGAGAACGGAGCGTAGATCTTTCCTTCAGCCGGATCGATGGCAATTCCGTCTCCCATTGCTTTGGATGCGAAGACCTGATCGGATACTTCTGTGACGGGCATGAGTGTTCCTTTGACAGGAACTGCGAATGTTTCATTCATCTGTTCTGCTGTGAAAGCAGGTGCTGCTGTTTCTTCTTCCTCTGCTTCATTTTCATAGAGGTCGCCTGTTTCCGGATTGATCTTCTTTCTGCCGATCATGACTGTCAGCACAAACGGAACAACCAGAGCCACCAGCATTGCGATTGCGAAGATGAGCATGTATTTCGGGAAGATGGAGATGATGCCCGGCAGACCGCCGACACCGATGGAAGCAGCTGTGACACCGAACATTGTGGAAATGATGGCTGCCAGACATGAGCCTACCATTGCGCAATAGAACGGCCACTGATATTTGAGGTTGATACCGAACATAGCCGGTTCAGTAACACCCAGCCAGCAGGAGATCATGGAAGGATAGTTGACTTCCTGAGCCTTTGCATTCTTCTTCTGAAGATAGGACATACCTGCAACCGCAGAACCCTGAGCGATGTTGGAAAGAGCGATCATCGGCCATAACATTGTGCCGCCTGTGGAGTTGATCAGCTGCAGATCGATTGCGTTTGACATGTGGTGCAGACCGGTGATAACCAGCGGTGCATAGAAGAAGCCGAACACAGCGCCGAAGAGAACTCTGAAGTTTCCGGAGATACCTGCCATAACAAATGCGGATACCCATTCACCGACTTTCCAGCCGATCGGACCGAGAACGAAGTGAGCAGCCATAACCGCTAAGAGCAGTGAGCAGAACGGAACCAGAATCATCTGCAGAACCTGCGGAACGATCTTCTTGAAGAATCTTTCAAGATAAGCAAGTGTGAAGGCAGCCAGGATTGCAGGAATAACCTGTGCCTGATAACCGATCATGCGGAAGCTTGCAAATCCGAAGTTCCATACATAGTTCGGAGCCCATGCGTCTGCAGCCATACCTGCCACGCCATATGCGTTGACGAGCTGTCCTGAAATCAATGTCAGACCGAGAACGATACCGAGCATCGGTGTGCCGCCCATCTTTCTCTGTACGCTCCAGCAGATACCGACCGGAATTCCGGTGTGGAATACTGCTTCACCGATAATCCATAAGAATTTATCAAGACCTGCAAGGAATGTACCGTCCTGCAGGACTACAGCTGTTTCAAGAATGTTTCTGAAGCCGAGAATCAAACCTCCGCAGATGATCGCAGGGATTAACGGTGCGAAGATTTCAGCGATGTTGGACATAACCTTCTGCAGCGGTGTCTGATTATCTTTCGCTGCATTCTTGGCTGCGTCCTTGGAAACGCCTTCGATTCCGGCAATCGCTGTGAACTCCTTGTAGAAGTCAGCTACTTCGTTGCCGATGATGACCTGGAACTGGCCTGCCTGGGTGAATGTACCCTTGCAGGAAGGAAGTGATTCGATTTTCTTGATATTTGCCTTTTTCGGATCGGCCAGAACGAATCTCATTCTGGTCACGCAGTGTGTGATGGCATTGATGTTTTCTTTACCGCCTACATATTCAAGCAGCTTTGAAGCATCTTCCTGAAATTTACCCATGTTTCTCCTCCTCAAGTTCCAAACTTGTTTAAACATGTTACATTATTAATATAATCAGCTTGTTTATACATGTCAAGCCAAAATCACAAACTTGTTTAAACAAATTTAAAAATATCGATTATGATATGTATGAAGGATGATCTGTCTCTGGCTTAACAGATGAAACTTTCATCTTTTTGCGAAAAAGACAGCTCATATGCCTTTTCTGTCACGTTTTCACTCATTTATAATATACGTGCAAATTTAATCCCGTAACGTGCAAAACAGCCCGGAGGACATCTATGCCCAAAGCAAAATACGAACCGATTTACAGAATGATCCGCGAAGAAATCGAAAGCGGAAAATACGCATACGGAGACTTTCTGCCTTCTGAAAATACATATACCGAAACATTCGGATGTACCCGCAATACCGTACGCAGAGCGCTTTCCATTCTCTCTGCCGACGGTTATGTCCTTCCCCAGCACGGACGCGGTGTCCAGGTGATCTACAGGCCCGATGCAAACAGATCGATCTTTACGATCGGCGGCATTGAAAGCTTCGCAGAAGCCACCCGCCGCAATCAGAAAAAGGTGCAGACAAGAATCAACACCTTTCAGATCATCACCGCGGATGAAAAGCTGAGCATGAAAACAGGATTTGACACAGGCAGCGAACTTTATTACATCGAGCGTATCAGATGTTTCGATGACAAAGCGCTGATCTTTGATACAAACTACTTTCTGAAAAGCGAAACGGAAGGACTGAGTCCTGATATCGCATCGAGATCCATCTACCATTATCTCGAAGATGAACTGCACATGACAATCACTACCAGCAGACGAAGAGTGACAGCAGAAAAAGCCACAAAGAAGGATACGCAATTGCTGGATCTTGGAAGTTATGATTTCGTTCTGGTTGTCAGCGGTCAGGTCTTCAATTCCAAAGGCGTCATGTTTGAATACACACAGTCACGCCACCGTCCCGATCAGGTCTGCTTCGTTGAATCGGCAGTCAGACAGAAAGTATGACTTTCTGACCAACTTCTGCAATTCATTGAATCTGTCAAAGCCTTCAGAACTTAAGTGTCTGAAGGTTTTTTCAGCTCATTTTCTGTTTCTCTGCATTGATATGATCGATTTCCATCTGAATGAGACTGCCGAATGTCTGATCATCAATTTCCTGACTCTTTTCGGCAGCGACGGAATGATCCGCAAATGCATCGAAGATCATCTGTTTCTGTGAGAGTCTGTCCATGATTCTTTCTTCCAGCGTATCTTCGCATAACAGCCGGTAGACAAGCACATTTCTTGCCTGCCCCATGCGGTAGGCTCTTGCGATTGCCTGGTTTTCAATGGAAGGCTTCAGCTGCGGCTCGCACATGATAACCACACTTGCGCTCTGGATATTCAGACCTGTTCCGCCTGACTGAATCTGGGCCGGCAGAACAGCGCCAGGGGCAGCTTTGTCGAATTGATCGATGATTTCCTGGCGTTTTGCCACAGGCACCGATCCGTTGATTGTATTCACACATCTCTCGCCCAGTGCCTCTCTGACTTTTTTCAGTGTATTGAGGAAGAAGGAGAATACAATGACCTTTCTGCCTTCCGATTCTGCTTCATTGACAAGCTCGACCAGCCGTTCCGCTTTCGAGGACTCATTCACATCATCCACATTCCATGAAACCTGACGGATATCCGCATATTTCTCTGCAAGCACACTGTCATTGTAAAGATCACGTTCGGTTTCATTCAGACTGATCCATTCTTCATTTTCAATCAGCTCCGGCAGTTCACCCAGCACATCCTCCCGCTTTCTCCGGTAATAGACAGGCGCAATTGCTTCACGGAATCTGGAAGCCGCCGATAACATGGATACATTTTCCAGAGATGCGGCAATCTTCGGATTCAGCACATTGATCAATGAAATCATTTCATTCACATTGTTTTCAATCGCTGTTCCGGTCAGAAAGAGAATTCTGTCCGTATGGGCTGCGATATTTCTGACATTCTGCGAACGTCTGGCATTTTCATTTTTGATATAATGCGCCTCATCCACAATCAGCATATCAAAGTGAAAATCATCTTCCATAACAAAGTTTCCGGTTGTTTCAAAAGTCGTGACTGCCACGCCGCCATACTGTTTCCAGGATTCATACATCTTATCTCTTGAAGAGCCATGGATCTTTTTGACGGTGAGTTTGCTTTTGGAAGAAATCTCACGGCACCAGTTGGTCACCACACTGGCCGGACAGACAACCATAAAACGTTTGGCACCTGTATTTCTGAGTGAAACCATCGTCGCAATCGACTGGATTGTCTTTCCGAGTCCCATCTCATCGCCAAGCAGCACTTTCTTCTGATGAAGCGTATATTTCACACCCCACTCCTGATATCTTCTCAGCTCGCATAAAAGACCGTTGGGGAAATACGCTTCGTCCTGAATCTCTTTCGCAAGTTCTTCCGGAATGCCGTAATAGGGATCCTCTGCAAAAAGCTGCGGAATCAGTTCTTCCAGAATGTTTGTATAGACAATTGGCTGATCCGTGAAATCTGCCCATGCGGCTTCAGGTGTGATCTGCATCTGTCTTGAAAGATCTTCATTCAGCTTTTTGACGGCATCGCATTCCTTTGAAGAAAGTGCATCTTTGAGAAGCCGGTAGGAACGGGCAGTCTGATCCTTGATCTGCCCTGAATAGAAGATCCAGCGGATGGAGGCATTGATCTGATTCAGATACTTTGAAGCGTCTTCCATCTCGTTATGATGTTTTGACCACCATGCTTTGGCTTCGTTGAATTTTGTACGGAACTGCTGATAGGCATAAACCGCCTGCACAAGTTCTGTGGCAGCCGGTGTTCTGCAGTCTGCCGACAGTCTGGGTTTCACTGTTTCAACAGTCGAGTGATAGATCTCCGTGCTGATCTCTTTGAGACTTGCAGCACTTTCTTCACTGATTCCTCTGAGGCCGGAAAGATCTGCTTCTATTGCATTGTAAACAGAAGCGACATCAGCATAGCCGCCATCCTTCAAAGCTTTATAACGGATACCGGGATGTTCCTTGGCCATTTCATCCACGGACATGGTTCCAAGAATACGGAGAGCTTCTTCACTCCGGAAGCTGTTGACGGCTTTACGGATCTGATCGCGCAAAGGCCGCATCAAAGAGCGGAGGGATGTATATGCCGATTTCAGTTCATCATATTTTTTATTCACCTCTTCGAATTCCTTCACGGCCGAACCGGAAATATATCCGAGTTCTTTTTCTTTGAACAGAAGATTGATGAAGGGATTTTTGGAAGTATCAAATGCTTCCCAGGCATCGGAAGCACTGACTTTCTCACTGTTTTTCAGGACCCGGTCCAATTCATCCACTGACTGATTGAAAGCTGAAACTTCTGCTGAGTTCAGATAGGCGATCGCATTCTGCGCTTCGTTCTGTGAAGAGCGGCCGGCAAAAGTCCAGCGCAGAAAACCGGAAGCTGAAGAAGCTTTTTTCATTGCTTCTGCGATCTTTTCCTTTGCGGAAAGTGAAGCGCCTGCTTTGGCATATCCTTGTTTCAGAAGAAGAATCTGGTAAATCTTTTCCATCAGCTGACTGAGTTCTTCTGTTTCATAGACAACATTGCCGTGATCAAAAACAGCTTCATCGCGGATGAAATCCGCACAGATTTTCTTTCCTTCTTCACTGTTCAGCAGTGTTCTGACATTCTGTTTCAGTGTGCTGTATTCATTTGCGAACCTTGTTTCTTTTTCCAGATATGATTTCTCATCTGAAAGAAGCGTGCGGATCTCTTTATACTCAAAATCTTTTGCCATAGAATTCATTCCTTTACAGTCATAATCATATCAGTACAGACCGTATTTCAATAATCCGGTTTGCCGGATTCACTCATACACATATTAAAAGCTCCGTTTCACACACGGAGCTTTGCGTGGATCAGATTTTATTCATTCGCATATCTTGAGAGGAAGGTGACGATCATGGCACGTGTACAGGTTTCTCCGACGCCGAATCTGCCGGTGCCGTCATTCAGACCGACCGTAATGCCTCTGGATGCAGCCCATGAGACAGCATCATAGAAATATCTTCCTTCACATCGGTAAATTCGAGATGTTCGCTGACTTCCGGCTTTTTAACCGAGCTGAGAGAATGATTTTAAAAGTTTCCTTAAATACAAAAATGCTTTAGAATGTGAAAGATTTACAGCTGAAGAAAAGGAGGCCGCATTTCTCCCTGTCCGGATCAAAGATCAGGGACGGGACAGCCTGCGGAAATAAGAATGAAATTAATTACACCTTTGACAAACACTCCGGAAGACTTTGTGCTTGAAAGTCTTCTGACAAAAAGAAAAGCCCCTCTTTCCGAAGAAGGACTGCGCAATGCGTTAAGCGATCTGACTTACCACATCGCAAAAGATTCGATCTTCTATCTTGCCGCATTTCCCAAAGCAGAAGCCAAAGGAAAAGCAGAAATCAAAGCCGGTGATATTGACAGAGTCGATATCATGTTCGCCGATGATGATGAACGCTATCTTCCGGTATTCTCAACATTCTCAAAGCTGAAAGCATTCAAGCAGGAATTAAGAGACAATGAAGCATATTACATCGCAGACAAGGAAGATCTTCTGAACTTCCTCTATCTCAACGCAAAGGTTGCCGCATGTGTGCTCAACCCTTCCGAAGATGATCTGCTGCTTCACAGAATGCAGCTGCAGAATCTCATTCAGGTCGGCAAAGATCTTCAAAACAGTATTTAAACAAGAAAGCACCGTATCATATCCTTTTCAGATGCAGGAGATGATACGGTGTTGTTTAATTGATTCTGAGCTGCATATGAAAACCGGGACCTCATTGATCCCGGTTTTACACAAATGAATTTTTGATCAGAACATCGCCTTTTCTTTCCAGGCGCCGCGTTTATAGACAAGGAATGTCAGAAGTGCACCGATTGACCAGCTGATCAGCATCGACACATACATCATTGCACAATTGCCCTGCGGCAGTTCAGGTGTTTTGCTCAGCCACACAAGACCATATGCCAGAGGAATTCTGAGAGCGACAGAAGAGATGATGGAAATCCACATCGGAGTGACTGTATCACCGGCACCTCTCATAACACCGGAAAGACACTGCGTGACTTCCATCAGAACATATCCCACTGCGATAATGCGCATCATGTTGTTGCTTAAGGTGATCAGCTCCTGTGTATCCGTAAAGATTGCCATCAGATGCTTTCCGAACAGCAGAATGATCGCTGTCAGTACAGCTGAGATTCCCATTGCCACAAGAGTTCCCTTTTTGGCGCCTTCGGTCACTCTGTCCATCTGTCTGGCACCGATATTCTGTCCGGCATACGTTGTCATGGCTGAGCCGAATGAGAATGCCGGCAGCATCACAAATCCGTCGATCCGCATGACGATGACGTTGGCTGCGATGAACATTTCGCCAAAGCTGTTGGTTAATGACTGCACAACAATCATGGACATCGAGAAAATCGCCTGGGTGACACCGGAAGGAAGGCCGAGTCTGATGAGTCTGCCGGAATACTCTTTTTCCGGAATCAGATATTCCTTCTTCATATCAAACAGATCCTGCATGCGGGTCAGTTTCCAAAGCGAAAGACCTGCCGAAACAAACTGAGCGATGATGGTTGCCCAGGCAACGCCTGCCACGCCCATATTGAAATTTGCCACAAAGACAATATCGAGGATGATATTGAGGAAGGTTGCCACAAGCAGATAAATGAGTGCGCTCACCGAATCGCCAAGACCTCTCAGTACACCGCTCAGGATATTGTAAAGTCCGCCACCCGCCATGCCTAAGAAGATGATGACAAGATACTGATAGCACCATTCAATGATTGATTCCGGTGTGTTGAGAAGGTTCAGAAGCGGTTTTGCGATAAACGGACCGACAATCATGATAAACAATGAGGCAATCAGTGTCAGTGTGATGCACACACCGATCGTCTTTGATAATTCTTCCCGTTTGCGGGAGCCGAAATACTGGGATACCATGATACTGGCACCGGTCGCAATTCCCATAAACAATACAAGCATCAGATTCAGGATCGGGCCGGCGCTTCCGACTGCCGCAAGCGCATTGTCACCGACAAATCTGCCGACAATGATCGAGTCAGCGGTGTTGTAAAGCTGCTGGGCCACGTTGCCGATCAGCATCGGAATTGTAAATGTAATAATGACTTTGACCGGATCACCCTTGGTCATATCAACAGGTTTGAAAAGATTCATTTCATCCCTCCTTCATTGTTAGAGCCTAAACATTGTAACAAAGAAAGGATGCTTTGCAAGTATACTTGCCCGCTTTGCATTTCCATTCCAGGAAAACGGACCATTGTGCCTCTGACAGGCCTTTTCTGCGATGCAAAAAAAAGGAAGAATCATTTTACTGACTCTTGCCTTCTTCACTTAATTCAATGACAGGCTGTTTTTTAAAGAAACGGGATTGGGCAAGTATATATGCCTCACGTTCCATACGGGCAGCCTTTTTTGCTGTCCTTGTGCCGGGATTGAGCATGTCGAATGCGTGATAGCATTCTTCAAACACATGGTAACTCACCGGGATATCCTCATTGTAGAGATGCTGCATATATGCGACTGTTTCATCCCGGAAGGGATCCGCGTCACCAACCAGTGAGAATGCCGGAGGCAGATTGGAATAATCAGTCTCTCTGGCAGGTGCGCAATAGCTGTCGGTGTCGCCTTCCCTGCCTTTGTACATCAGCCACGCCGCATCATTTTTCGCCGAATCCCAGACCGGGGATGTATTTCCGGTATTTGATTCTGTCGCTCTGTCATCCAGCATCGGATATAACAGCAACTGAAAAGCCAGATTCACTTCGCCGAGGTCTCTTGCATACATGCATAAAGCAGCCGCAAGACCGCCCCCTGCACTCTCGCCGCCGGTGAAGATCTGATCGCTGCGGATGCCGAGTCTTTCGGCATTGAGTACCGTCCATAACAATGTCAGATAGCAGTCATCCAGAGCCGCCGGATAGGGAGCTTCATAGCTCTTGCGGTAATCCGGCAGGATCATGACCGTATTTGTCTCAGGCACAAGCCGGTCCGCAAAGACGGTGCACTGCTCGGGAAGACCGAGGGCATAACCGCCGCCATGCATCCAGAGAAGGCCGGTTGCGTTTTCAGGTTTATGTCCTCTTTCCGTGACAATGCAGATGCGCAGCACACTTCCGTCGTTTCTCTGTATATATTCCTGACGCATCTTTGTTTTCAGGCTCATCCACCTGCCGCTTGCCACAGCAGCGAATCCCTGATCAGCTTTCTGAATCTGCTCCGTACTCATCGGTTCCTTCATCATCAGTTTCATGAAAGCCCCGACAGGCCTGATATCTCTTCTGATTTTCGGATCGCTCATAGTTCTGTTTCTTCTTTCTTCAGGAACCTCTTCAAAGCTTCAATATGCTTTTCAGCTTCTCTTCTTCCCTGATAATAAACATTGCGCATCGCTTCGGGATTGTGTTCAATCCTTCCGATTTCAAGCGCCTGAGGCGGAGCGATTACATAAGCCGCTCCTTCTTTTCTTCTCTGTTCAATATAATCGAGTGTCTCATTATAGACAATGTGTCTTTTCTGCAGAGCTTCGCCAATTGCCGGATATTTCTTCAACAATCTGCTCATGATCTTTGCCTGCGGCTGCTTGCGGTAGGAACGGGGACGGGTCAGAACAACGACATTTCTGTCATATCCCATTTCTTCAAATTTCTTCAGTGGAATCGAGTCGCTGATCCCGCCGTCAAGATATTCATGTCCGTTGATTTTCACCGGCCGCGAAACAACCGGCATGGAAGCGGAAGCTCTCATCCAGGCAAGATCTTCATCGGAAAGATCTTTCAGTTCCTGATAGACTGCTTCGCCGCTTTCAACATCGGTTGCGACAATATAGAATTTCATCGGATTTTCGACATATGTCTTCACATCCATGATATCAAGCTTTTTGGGCAGAGTGTCATAACAGAATTTTGCACCATAGAGATCGCCTGTAAAAATCAATGACCGGATGGAACAGTAGCGCGGATCTCTCGCATAGGCTGTATTGTACCGGAACGGTCTGCCGATCTGACGGGATTTATAGTTGCAGCCGAAAGCCGCTCCGGCAGATACACCGATCCCGGCATCATATTCAATTCCGTTTTCCATCATGACATCAATGACGCCTGCCGTAAACAGCCCGCGCATTGCGCCGCCTTCAAGAACAAGTCCTGTTTTCATAAGAGTCAATCCTCCCCGTCCTTAATGATAAAACAAAAGCGGCATAAAACCGCTTTGATATGCATCCGAGATTTATTCCAGAGGAACCTGATAGAAATGTCCGATAATCTTTTCGACATTGTTGACGGAGATAAATGCTTTCGGATCAACCGCCGCCACCGCATGCAGAACATCTTCTTTCTGATAGGCATTGATCGTTACCAGAAGCAGAGAATGTTCATGATGGGAATATTCTCCGGTGCACTTCAGTTTTGTAATGCCGTGTCTGCAGATCGCAAAGATTGCCTGCGATACTTCTTCCGGATAATCGGTGACGATGTGCAGACGCTTCAGTTTGTATCTCTGATGGAGCGTGTTGACGATCTCCTTGGATACATACTGGAAGATCATGGAATAGAGTGCCTGATTCCAGCCGAGAACCAGTCCCGCAATCACAAGAACAACCGCATTCAGGCCGAAGATATAATTCCATGTCGGCATATTGTAGCGGGTGGAAAGATCAATCGCGATAAAGTCGGTGCCGCCGCTTGAAGCGTTGCAGCGAAGAGCGATTCCGACCGCAATGCCGTTGATCACACCTCCGAATACCGAGATTAACAGAGGATCATTGGTAATCGGAGGCATCGGCAGAATCTGTGTCAGAAAAGATGTTTCGGTATACCACAGAACAGAATACAGAACAAACTTATGGCCGATATTCTTCCAGACAATCAATGTTGTGACCACATTCAGGGTAAAGTAGATCACACTGAATGAGATCGATATATGCAGATACTGATCAAGCAGCTGTGAAAGCAGTCTTGACATACCGGCATAGCCTGCCGGAAAGAGGTTTCCGGATTTGACAAATGTGTTCATTCCGAAAGAATAGATGATGGCTGAGACTGTCACACCGATGATGTATTTCCAGTCTTTTTTGGTAAACTTCATGGATTTCCTCAGAAAGCAACTTCTGCTTTCAGTCTGTTTCTGAATTCTTCGATGGTTTCATACATCTCCCGGAGTGTATTTACCTGGCAGAGTCTGTTTTTATACTGCGCTGCAAACGGCATGCCTGTAAGATACCAGGCTGCCATGGAGCGCATCATGCACATACCGGTATGTTCCCCTTCATATGCACATAGCTTTTGTGCATAATCATATGCCGCATCCAGTCTTTCATCAAAGTAAGGCTGAATGAATTCTCTTCCTTCTTCAGAAGCGATCAGCTCGGACAGAAACCACGGCCGCCCGAGCAATCCCCGGCCGATCATAACTGCATCACATCCGGTTTCCTCAAACATGCGCTCAGCATCTTCGACCGTTCTTATATCGCCGTTGCCGATCACAGGAATCGATACAGCTTCCTTCACCATTCTGATATAGGCGTTGTCGCTGCTGCCGCTGTAGAGCTGACCTTTTGTGCGGCCGTGCACGGCAACTGCCGCAGCTCCTGCCTTTTCGGCAAGCTTCGCAATCTCTGTACAGCTGATATGTTCCTTATCCCATCCGGCCCGTATTTTGACTGTGACGGGTCGGTCGGTATGATTCTTCACTGCCTCGATGATTCTGAAAGCAAGATCGGGATCTTTCATCAGCCAGCTGCCGGAGTGTGCTTTGATCACCTTGGTGACAGGGCATCCCATATTGATATCGATGATATCGCACTCTGTATGCGTGCTCAGATATTCAGCTGCTTCCGCCATCGTATCGGGATCGCTGCCGAACAGCTGCAGAGCGACCGGATGTTCATGTTCATTGATTGCACACATATCCTGCGTATGCGCATTGCCGTAATGAAGTGCCTTGTCGCTGATCATTTCCGAAACACAGAGTGCTGCACCATATTCACGGCACATCTGCCGGTAGACCGGATTGGAAATCCCGGCAAGCGGGGCTGCGATATAGCGGTTGGCGAGTTCAATTCGGCCGATTTTCAGCACGTTTCTTCTCCAGAATCTCTTTGATTTCGGCAGATGTGTAGTTGTAGTAGGTATTGCAGTAATGGCAGTGGATTTCCGCTCCCTTGCCGTCTTCGATCATTTCAATCAGATCCTTTTCATCCAGAATCTTGAGGGCATCCGCAAAGCGTTCTCTCGAGCAGCCGCAATGCCATCTCAGATCACGGTTTCCGAGCATCACCGCATCTTCAAAATACATGCGGATGATCTCTTCGGGATCAAGACCTTCATTGATCAGTGAAGAGACAGGTCTCAAAACCTTTGCGACCTGTTCGCACTTTTCAATGGCTTCTTCCTTTGCACCGGGCATCAGCTGAATAAAGATGCCGCCGGAGGCCTGGATCGTTCCGTCCGGATTCACAAGAACACCGACTCCGACAATTGAGGGTGTCTGTTCGGAAATTGCAAAGTAATATGCAAAGTCATCACCGACTTCTCCGCTCTGAATAGCCGCTACGCCTGAGAAAGGCTCCTTGAGGCCGAGATCCTTTGTCACGGTCAGAGTGCCGTTGGTGCCGATTGCCCTGCCGACTGCGAGGTGGCCATCATCGCGCACAAGATACAGATTGGGATCTCCGATAAAGCCGCGTACATTCCCGGCTCCGTCCGCCTGAGCCAGAACAGTCCCGGCCGGGCCGTGTCCGTTCATCACGGATGTGATTTTCTCCTGCGGATTCTTGAGATCACTGGCCATGATCGCCGTTGCACTCAATACTCTGCCAAGCGCTGCCGCTGAAGTTGCCATGCAGTGGTGTGCTTTTCGTGCTTCCTCAACCATGGCGGTTGTTCTGGCCGCATGAATGCGCACCTGACCGTTCAGCGCTTCAGCGATTACAATTTCATCTTTCATTTCACAATTCTCCTGTACAGGCGTTCATTCATCCTGCGCATTTTCTTTTCATCGATTTTGATAATCTTACGGTCTGCCGTAAAGATTCCGTTGCATTCATCCTCAATATCGCTGACCTGGGTATAGATACAGCCGGAAAGGCCTTTTCTGATATTGCGGTAAATCAGTTTTTCATACAGATTGTTCACCGAATCATCAAGCAGAAGCTTGTCGGTAAACTTTTTGTATCCGTAAAGTTCTTTTGCTTCACTGTGTCCTTTTTCAATATAGGAATATCCGCCGAATTCACTCAGGATATAAATTCTTCCTGCTTTTGTAGGACGGACACGGAACGGAAGGAAGTATTCATGAACACTTTTGAAGTCTCCCGCTCCCTGATCAAACCAGCCGCTTGCACTGTCAATCAGACGCGTCTCATCATATTCACGGATATGATCCGTGACTTCCTTTGAATCAAACTGTCCCCATCCTTCATTGAACGGACACCAGGCAAAGATACATGTGCTGTTATACAGATTGTCGAGCATTCCGTCAAGCTCTTCATAGTAAACCTGCTTTGAGTGCTCATCGCTGCGGCCGAGTTTCGGGTTGTCATGGTCTTCCTGCCTGAAGCCGATGGTGGGCATAACCGTCTGCCATTTGTAGTTGTAAACTCCGCCGCTTGGCATATCCTGCATCACGAGGATTCCCATTCTGTCACAATGGTAATACCATCTGCGGCATTCAACTTTAACATGTTTTCTCAGCATGTTGAAACCCATATTTTTGATTTTGCCGAGCTCATAAATCATCACTTCATCAGCCGGGTATGTCATTAAGCCGTCCGGTGTATATCCCTGATCAAGCAGACCGCTGAAAAAGAGCGGACGGTTGTTCAGGCAGAAGCGGACAATTCCTTCCCCGTCATGCCCTGCCGCAAACTTGCGCATGCCGAAATAGCTTTTGACAACATCATCTTCGGTTTTGACATAAAGGTCATAAAGAAACGGATCTTCCGGTGTCCAGGGACGGAAATCGATCAGATCTGCTTCATAGTGCTTTTCTTCGGTCACACCCTGATGGACAGCACGGCCGTTGGCGCTGATCACAATCTGTGCCTGATCAAAATTGCCGGCCAGATCCATTCTCACTTTTGAGTGATCATAATCAGGCGTAATCTTGATATCCTGCACTGCATGTTCGGGCAGATCTTCCAGCCACACAGTCTGCCAGATGCCGGAGGAAGGTGTATACCACATGCCGCCGTGTTCGACCTTCTGCTTGCCGTATGCATATTCACTGCTGTCGGAGTCATCGATGCATCTGAGCATCAGTGAGTTCTGATATTTGATCATGCTTGAAACATCAAAGCCGAACGGTGTATAGCCGCCTTCATGCGAACCGACTTCGATGCTGTTCATATAAACAGTGCAGTACTGATCCACACCTTCAAAATTCAGCCATGTGTGCATGATCGAAGGCTTGTAGGCAAACTGCTTGCGGTACCAGAGCGCCTTGCCCGGCTCAAGCTGCTCATCCGTTCCGGAAAGAACTGATCCGAGCGCAAAAGGAACGACAATCCTCTTCCATTTCTGCGGATCGGGATCCCCGTTTTTTTCAGTGATCTGATATTCCCAGACACCGTTGAGATTTGTATAGCTGTCTCTCTGCAATTGGGGTCTTGGATACTCCTGAAGCGGAGCTCTCAGATCAATGTTTTTTCCCCATTCGGTCATCAGTCTCATGATTTCTGTCCTCCCTGAAACTGTGTTATTTCTTCAGAATGAATTTCTGAATTCCTGCCGCAATCAGAAATGATGCCAGCGATACCCCGTGCAGGATCGCCGAAAGAACGATGATTGCCGCATTCATATTGGCAAAATCAGCCGGTGCACTCACATAGCCGGCATAATACAGCGTGATCGTAAATGAGACTGCCACCATCAGAAACTGCGCAGTCTTTAACATGATCCCTTCATTGCGGACCACGTTCAGACATAAAGGAAGCGCAGCTGCGACAAGCAGTTCGAGAATAAACCCGATTCCGCCGGTTGTGAAAACGGTCGAAATCATCATATACAGCAGTAACAGCGCCATGACAATCCCGCCGGCCGCACCACAGCCGAGTGTGAGCAGAACCGGTCTGATATATCTCTTCATAAAAGTATAAAACTCCTCTTTTTTCATGATCATAAAGAATGAATCATCTTATTCATTCTACAATGAATCACTCTTGTACAAAAAGAAAAACCGTCACTGACGGTTCTTCATCATGTTTTAAGCAGCTGCCGGTTCCGGTGTGCCGTTTTTGCGGCTTGTGAATTCACCGGAAATATCTTCGCCTTTGACAACTTTCTGAATCTGCTCGGCTGTCAGTGTTTCGAATTCAATCAGCGCTGCCGCAATGCGTTCAAGCTCATCGCTGTGAGACCTGATGATTTCCATTGCCTTGTCATGGCAGCCGTTGACGATCTTTCTGACTTCCTGGTCGATTTCATAGGCAACCTCACCGGACACATTGTTCGGGGAGTTGTAATCTCTTCCGAGGAAGACATTCTCGCTGCCGCTGTTGTACTTGATCGGTCCAAGATCGCTCATACCGTACAGTGTAACCATATCCTTGGCCATGTTGGTGGCTCTTTCGATATCGTTGACTGCACCGGTTGTGACATCATCGAAGAACATCTCTTCGGCAACACGTCCGCCCATATAGGATGTGATGGAAGCGAGGAGATCGTTCTTTGTGTTCATCATCTTTTCTTCCTTCGGTGTCATCAGGTTGTAGCCGCCTGCCTGACCTCTCGGGATGATGGTAACCTTCTGAACCACCTGTGCATTTTCCAGGAAGAGACCGACAATTGCATGTCCGCTCTCATGGTATGCGACAAGTTTCTTTGTCTTTTCATCATAGGTGCGGCTGACTTTTGCCGGGCCCATCATAACTCTGTCGATTGCTTCATCGATATGGCCCATATCGATTTCTTCCGCATTCTCTCTGACCGCAAGAATCGCAGCTTCGTTGAGTACGTTTTCAAGATCCGCACCCGAGAAGCCCGGAGTTCTCTTTGCCAGGGCATCGAGGTTGATATCCTTTGCGAAGTGCTTGTTTCTTGCATGGACCTGCAGGATTGCTTCTCTTCCTTTTCTGTCCGGAAGGGAAACCGTGATCTGACGGTCGAAACGGCCTGCTCTCAGAAGAGCGGGGTCGAGTACGTCAGGACGGTTTGTCGCAGCGATGACGACGATGCCGGTATTGTCTTCCATACCGTCCATTTCAACAAGCAGCTGATTCAGTGTCTGCTCACGTTCGTCATGACCGCCGCCGAAGCCGGCGCCTCTCTGACGGCCGACTGCGTCGATTTCATCGATGAAGATGATGCAGGGTGCTGTCTGCTGTGCCTTCTTGAACATATCACGGACACGGGAAGCACCGACACCGACGAACATTTCCACAAAGTCAGAACCGGAGATGCTGTAGAACGGAACATTCGCTTCACCTGCACATGCCTTGGCAAGCAGTGTTTTACCTGTTCCCGGATGGCCGCTTAACAGCACGCCCTTCGGAATACGGGCACCCATCTTTTCAAACTTCTTCGGATATTTGAGATAATCGATGATTTCAGCCATTTCCTGCTTTTCTTCATCGCAGCCTGCGACATCGCTGAAGCGCACACGGATCTTGCCTTCGAGCCTTGCTCTGCTTCTGGAAAATTCAAAGGCACGGTTGTTCGCTCCGCCGGCACCGTTCATCCGGTTGATCATCCAGAATGCGAATCCGGCAAACAGGATAAACGGAATCAATGACATCAGGGCATCAAGGAATACATTTGATGCTTCGGAGTCAATGATCGTGATCTTCGCATCCCCGAGATCTTCAATCAGCGCTTCGATCTGATCGCTTGTTGAAGGAATCGTGGAAGTGAAGACGACCTGCTTGTCATTCTCATTGGTGTAGATACCTTTGACAGTGGTCACATTGGTTCCGACCGAAATCTGGCTCTCTTTGATTTTTTCATTCTTGAGCGTCGTCTGAAGCTGCTCATAGGAAAGCTGAGAAGTTGTCCCCGATCCGTTGAGTGTGAACAGACTCAGCACAGCAATCAGAATGATCAGATACGGCAGATAGTTGATCAGTCTGTTTCTCTGCATAGATTTACTCCTTACTTGTATAACATTCCGGTTTCAGAACACCGATGAAGGGAAGACATCTGTACTTCTGATCGAAGTCCATTCCGAAACCGATGACAAATTCATTTCCGACTTCAAAACCGATGTAATCAGCCTGAAGGTGATTCGTACGGCCTGAAGGCTTGTCAAGAAGCGTGACGATCTTTACGCTTCTCGCCCCTCTATGATAAAGCAATTCAATGACAGCTTGAATTGTTTTGCCCGTATCAACGATATCTTCAACAAGAAGAATATCCTGATCCTTGACCGGTGTATCAAGGTCTTTGAGAATTCTGATTTCTCCGGTTGAATGTCTGCCGACATAGCTTGAGACATCCATGAAATCATACTGAATATCAAGATCGATATTTTTGCACAGTTCTGCAAAGAAGGGAACCGATCCTCTTAACAGGGCAACCAACAGCGGTGTGCTGCCAATTGCTTTATAATCCTCGGTGATTTTAGCACCGAGTTCCTTTGCTTTGTTTTCAATCTGTTCTTCGGTCACAAGAACTTTTTCTATATCTTTTTCAGCCCACATAAACTGTTTCCTTTCTCTGCTATGAACTTCGTAATTGTATCACATTGAAATCAGGACTTATAGAAAAATGAGCGGGATCGCATCCCAGTCCCGGCACAAGGATCACTCTGCCCTCACGATCGACAACAACCGGCCATCCATCCCTTAAATAAAGGGGAATATGACGGTCGATGAAGAAGCGGTGAACCTTCTTGTTTCCAAAGCGCATCTGAATCTGATCGCCCTTCTCTGCATTTCTGATCACAACCGGGAAATCATCCTTACGCACACTGAGTGCATTGACGCCTTTTTCTCCCTGATCAATCCGGAAACGTTCAGCTCCTCTGAATGAGAGGATTTCTTCTTTGTTCAGGAATGTATAGCTGTACGGTTCAGAAGGCTTTGTCATAAAGAACATACCATCTTCCTGCACAAGATGCCGCACATCAACTTTAAGATTGAAATCATCCCGTTTCATCAGCACCCCATCCAGCTGTTCCACAAAGGATAATGAATAATGATGTTCCTGTTCAATGACCTTTCTTAACAGCGCAATACGGTCATCTTTTTCAAGTCTGCGGTATCTGTCAAGATTCACCCTGCCTTTGGAAATCATCGTATTCACACGGCAGCTTCTTTCCTGCATAACGGCGTTCTTCATTCTGATTTCTCTTCTTACCAGATCGCGTTCCGTTCTGCTCATGGAAGATACAATCTCAATCCGGATGCGGTTGCGGGTCAGGGAAGGATCTGAATTTGTCGCATCTTCATAGAAGCGGATCCTGTGCTGCCTGCAATAATCAAGCAGTTGCTGTTTTGTATAACCGAGCAGAGGCCGTTTGACAAGAACGCCCTGATACATCATCTCTTCTCTTAATCCGTAATAAGAAGGCACAAGGTTTTTTTCTTCCTGCATGAAGTATGTTTCAAGCAGATCATCTTCATGATGGGCAATCAAGACACCTTTATAGCCGTTCTCTTTCACCAGCTGCACAAAGAATTCATAGCGCCACTTTCTGGCGGCGGCTTCAAAGTTGCCTTCATATGTGAATTCTTCATTTCTGACAAATAGAGGAATGTTGTTTTCAGCGCAGAAAAGGCGGATGTAAGATTCTTCTTCCTCCGCCTGTTTCCGGTGATGATAGTTGACGTGGGCACATGCGCAATCGATGCCTGCCTCAAGACACATGGAAAGCAGAGCCATTGAATCAGGCCCTGCCGAGACAGCGATCAGCCATGTACCTTCCAGTCTTTCCATAGGTTGTTCTGATTGTATCATGAACTCTTTCATTCATCGATATCATTCATGAACATGACTTCCATCATCCGCTTCTGCGCTGTCACAAACAATGAGCTGTCAGTCGGAATGTGCGCTTTGATATCAATGACTCTCGCTGTATTGACATAGCGGATGTCATTGAGAAACAGAACAGATTCCTTGTTCAGCCCTTCCACTTTTCCGATCCGCATCAGATTCTTCTTGCCGCGCGGATTATTTTTCGGATCATATGCTTTTGCATATGTGGAGGCATTGCTTGTCATCGGAATGACCAATGCCTTTTTGGCGCAGATTGACATGATGAGACCGAAGTGCTGATAGCCTGCTTCATTCAGATACTGCTGGCCGAAATCCATATAGCAGATATCGCCGGGCCGGACATGGATTCCCATATCTTCACCGCAGAAGTAGCCCGAACGCTCAACCCAGTTTGTTTCTGAAATCATACTGCTCACTGCATGTTTCGGGGCAAGGAGTTCATAAAGATCTCTGCGATAGCGCATATAATTCCGCCAGAGTGCGTCTTTTGCATCATACATAGAGAACAGGTCCTCCTTTCACTCTTTCATTGTGAGCGAAGAAAGACCTGTTCAATGTTACAGTTTCCGTAACACCCGGTCACTTTCCTGAATGATGTAGACCGGACGATTCTTGACTTCAAGATATGTCTTGGCGAGATATTCGCCGATAATGCCTGTGCAGAAGAGCTGAATGCCGCTGCAGAACAGCATAATGCATACAAGCGAAGGCCACCCGGCAACCGGATCGCCGAACAGAAGCTTGCGCACGATGATGAAGATAATCCCTGCCATCGAAAGCATAAAGAAGAACACTCCGATCCATGCGGCAATCTCCAGCGGCTTCACCGTGTAGCCGATGATGCCGTCAATGCCGTAATGGGCAAGCTGTGAAAAGCTCCACTTTGTTCTGCCGGCAGCTCTTTCTGTATGTTCATAGGGAATCCACTCGGTGCGGAAACCCACCCAGGCAAAGATTCCTTTTGAAAAGCGGTTGTATTCCGAAATGGAAAGTACTGCATCAAGAACACTTCTGTTCATCATGCGGAAATCGCGCACACCTTCAGCCAGATCGGGATCTTTGGAGCGGTTGATCAATGCATAGAATCTTCTTGCGAAGAAACTTCTGATCACCGGTTCCCCGTCTCTGTTCATTCTTCTTGCGGCAGCGCAATCCGCTCTGTCATGAATCAGAACATCGATCATATCGATTAACAGTTCGGGAGGATCCTGAAGATCCGCATCCATGATGGCAGTGAACTCTGAATCAGATGCTTTCAGACCAGCCAGCAGCGCTGCCTCCTTGCCGAAATTGCGGCTGAAGGAGATGTAGTGCACGGAAGGATCTTTCTCATGAAAGCCTTTCAGGATTTCAAGGGTTGCGTCCTTTGAACCGTCATTGACAAAGATATATTCCGTATCGGTATCATATTTTTCTTTGATTGTTTTCACTGCCGCAGAAGTCTTCTCCATAAAAAGATTCAGAACTTCCGCTTCATTGAAACAAGGAATCACAATACTCAGACGCATACCGCAGGCTCCCTCTAAAACCGCCTCAGAAATACAAGGATAAATGATCCGCTGAGATAAGCCAGGCCGAATACGAGCAGAATGTAGAGAATCTGCGCCTGTGTGACGTGATTCTTCTTCAGCATCTTCTCATAATCGACAGCACTCATTCCGTACCATGAAGCCGCAAGGCACATCAGATAGACCGCAGCCTTGACCAGAAATGAAACAAGATCCATTACTTGGTTCCGAAGATTCTGTCTCCGGCGTCACCGAGACCCGGAACGATGTAGCCGATTTCGTTGAGCTTTTCATCAAGAGCGGCCAGATAAACATCAATATCAGGATGTGCTGTGCGGACAGCCTTGACGCCTTCCGGTGCGCCGACCAGGCAGACAAGCTTAATGTTCTTCGCGCCGCGTTTCTTGATCATTGTGATCGCATCGACTGCAGAACCTCCGGTTGCGAGCATCGGGTCGACAACCATGACAACTGCGTCTTCCAGATTCTTCGGGAATTTAGCGAAATATTCATGCGGTTCAAGTGTTTCTTCATCTCTGTACATACCGATGAAGCCGACCTTGGCAGTCGGAACAAGTCTTCTGATACCGTCCAGAAGACCGATACCTGCACGCAGAATCGGAACGATGACAACTTCCTTGGAAAGCTCATAGCCGACACACGGTCCCATCGGTGTTTCGATGTCAACCGGCTGCACCGGCAGATCGCGGCATACTTCATAAGCCATCAGCTCAGCGATTTCGTCGAGATTCTCACGGAAATCCTTTGTGCCGGTGTCCTTGTTTCTCATGATTGTGAGTTTGTGTGTGATTAAGGGGTGATTGAGTATATCAAGCATTTTTATATTTCCTCCGGTTTCTTCCCTAAATGATATTCCAAATGAAGGCACAGTTGCAAGGTGGTGTATAATTAATACCATGAAGATTCTGATTGCACCTTTGATGACGGCAGACAAGTCGGATGCTGCATACCTGATCACACGGACGCTGAGCGATCTGTTTTCATCGCGTCAGCACGGCGTTGCGATCAGCACATCACGTGCTCACAGTGTTGCTTCAGCTGCGCTTTACGAAGCCGCCAACCCGGTGAGACCGCGCTTTGCGCACAAAGATGTCTACTCCTATGAAGAGTGGCTTTACAGTCTCGGTGCACTTTCAAAAGACTATCTGGAAGATGATCTTGCATATCTTCTGAAAGCGATCGATGAATACAGACCCGATCTCATTATCGCGCTCGACAGACCGGCCGCATTGATCGCCGCAAGAACGAAGAAAATCGCGTGTCTGCCGATTGTCAATTCATTGATGTACAGAACTGCATCCTTCCCGGTCAAGCTGCTTCAGCCGCTGAATCAGATTCTTTCGGCACAGGATTTTGAACAGGTATTCCGGGTCAGCGATCTGTATGATTATGCAAAGCAGCGGGTAGTTTTCGGTGCCATTCAGGTACAGCCGATGCCATTTGACGCTGATGTTCAGCGCTTCGGTACCGTTTCATCGATTCCTGCCGTCAGTAAGAATTCACGCAATGTTTATGTCTATCTCCATGCCGTTCATAAGAAACCTGCCGCTCTGAAAAAAATCCTTGTCGATACATTTAAGGGAGCTCCTTATGAAGTCTATGCAAGCATCGAAGGTGCAGACGCTGAAAAGATTGACAACATTCACTTCCTCAGCAGGCATCGCGATGACTGGATGAGGCAGTGCGCCGTCTGCATTCATGACGGAAATGATTACATCACCGACATCTGCTGTGCATCTGCGACCGTTCAGCTGATCATTACAGATCACCGCTACGGCCGCACATCGAATGCGCTTGCGGCAAGAAGATACGGCTTCGGACTCATGAGCGATGAAAATGATCTGAAGGTTTCTTCCTTATATGAAAACTACCGCCGTCTCGTATCAGATGAAAAATATCAGAACAACGCGTTCATCATCCGTGATGAAGTCATCAGTCTCGGTGATTTCGATGACTTCTACCGCTTTGTTCTTCTGAACTTTCTCCGTTAAACTCAAAGAAGCTGCCCGGGTACTTTCAAAGTACCGGCAGCTTTTTTTCTTTCCTGGGAAATATCAGACTGTTTCATCAGAAAAAAAGGAGAGCTGCACAATGTGTGCGCTCTTCACTCAGATCAGATTCAGATATTTGAAGGCATTCCAGAGCCCGTCATCATCGACATCGGTTGTGATGTAATCGGCTGCTTCCTTGATTTCGGGACCGCCGTTGCCCATCGCAACATTGTATGCGCAAAGTTCAAACATCGAGAGGTCGATCTTTGCATCGCCGAATGAGATAGTGTCCTTCTGATCGGCACCCAGATGGTTGAGAAGCACTTCAATGGCGTGCTTCTTGGTGATGCCTGTCGGGCCGAGATCTCCAAACAGAGCGAGTTCGCCTTTGCCGCCCCATGTGTTGGCAATCAGTTCCGGGAATTCTGTTTTGGAATCCAGATGATCCTGATATGAACTTAAGATAAAGCTGATTTTGTTGACATCTTCGCGGTAGAGGTCCTCTCCCTGCAGATGGATGAATGAATTGACAAAGCCACTTGCGGTAGCTTCAGCCTTGGCAAGATCAGCACCTTTACCGGTTGCGTATTTGATCATGGTTGCCGGTCCCTGCTCAAGCATGTAGTCATTGCAGTACATACCGGAGTTTGCTTCAAGATAGAAACCGAGATGTCTTTCATTGCACCAGTCGACAATGTGTCTGACATCTGCCTTGGAAAGACCCTGATGCATGACAACCTGTCCGGCATCCTCAACATATGCACCGTTTCCGCCGATCATTCCGTCAAGTTCAGGCAGATCGCGCTGTTCGATTTCTGCTTTTGAACAGCCTGTGCAGATATAAACCTTATGTCCGTTCTTTCTGGCAAGTTCTACTGCCTTTTTTGCACTGTCAGGACATACGGTGTTGTAATTGATCAATGTTCCGTCTACATCAAGAAATACAATTTTGCTCATAAATTCTCCTCTTTACACGCATGATTATATCAGACCGTTTGCAGAATCGGAGTGGATTGCAAAAAGAAAACGCAGCTGCCTGCGTTTTCTTCGTCTCATTCTTATTCAAACGGGAAACGGTCGGTCAGAGCGATGACTTCACTCTTTACACGTGCCTTGATTTCTTCGTTGTCCTTGTTCTTGAGAACTTCGGCAATCCACTTGCCGACCTGTTCGAATTCAGCTTCGCCGAATCCCTTTGTTGTCATGGCTGCTGTGCCAAGACGGATACCGGAAGTTGTATTGGGCTTCTGGGTATCGAAAGGAATTGCATTCTTGTTGGCTGTGATGTTGACTTCATCCAGCGCAACTTCCGCATCTCTTCCGGTGATTCCCATGGACATGGTATCAACCAGAATCAGATGGTTGTCAGTGCCGCCTGAAACAAGACGGAAACCTTCAGCGGAAAGTGTCTTTGCGAGCACCTGGCAGTTGGCCAGAAGCTGACGGATATAATCCTTATATTCCGGCTGCATTGCTTCATAGAAGCAGACTGCCTTGGCTGCCACGATATGGCAGAGAGGGCCGCCCTGTGCACCCGGGAAGATTGCCTTGTCAACAGCCTTTGCATACTGTTCTTTGCAGAGAATCATACCGCCGCGGGGACCTCTTAATGTCTTATGAGTTGTGGTTGTGACAAAATCAGCATAAGGTACCGGATTCATATGATAGCCTGCTGCGACAAGTCCGGCGATATGAGCCATATCAACCATCAGCATTGCGCCGGCATCATCAGCGATCTTTCTGAATTCCTTGAAGTCGATTTCTCTTGCATATGCACTTGCACCGCAGACGATCATCTTCGGCTGAATCTCAAGAGCTGCTTTTCTGACAGCATCGTAATCGATGCATTCAGTTTCACGGTCAACACCGTATGAATAGAAATCATACAGCTTGCCGGAGAAAGAAACCTTTGCGCCATGGGTCAGATGTCCGCCGGCCGCAAGGTCCATACCGAGAACTCGGTCGCCGGTTTTCAGAACGCTCATATAAACGCCCATGTTTGCCTGGCTTCCGGAATGGGGCTGAACATTCGCATGGTCGGCACCGAACAGTTCCTTTGCACGGTTTCTGGCAAGGTCCTCAACTGCATCGACATTGACGCAGCCTCCGTAATATCTGTGTCCCGGATAACCTTCGGCATATTTGTTTGTCAGAATGGAGCCGGCAGCTTCTCTGACGTCTTTTGAGCAGAAGTTTTCAGATGCGATCAGTTCGATGTTGTTTTTCTGGCGAAGATATTCCGCGTGGATCATTGATTCAAGTGCTTTATCTTTCATTCGTTCTCCTTCTGTTCCGGATTTTCATCCAGGATTTGCCAAAGCATTTCCTCACTTACGGGGCCAGGGCGCAGGATTTTCACGCTTTCATGCGTGCAGTCGATAATCGTGCTTGCCTCGTGAAACTTTGGTATGCCATTCATAATACCATCAAGTTGCGGACATGCAAGCTCTATTTCATCTGCAGTCTCACAAGTTTTCTGTCCGGAAATATTTGCGCTTGTCATTAACAGCGGACAGCCGACAGCCCTGATCAGTTTTTCAAGGGCATCGCTTGTCGCCATGCGTACAGCCAGCGTCTTCATTCCGCCGTTGACAAAATCCGGAATTTCAGCCTTCTTTTCCAGTATCACGGTCACCGGGCCGGGCATAAAGGCATTGATCACCTTCCTGCCGTTTTCACTGACAATTGCGACTGATTCAATCTGTGCAAGATCTGCACACATGATCGGGAATGCCTTGTCCTTCGGCCGGTGTTTGATATCACGCAGCTTTTCCTGCGCCTTCAGGGAGTCCATTCTTGCACAGACCCCATGCACCGTATCCGTCACAACCGAAATGACGCCTTCATTGCGTAATATTTCTGCCATTTCTTCCGTATCATACGGATCAAAGCGTCTGATTCTGTTTACCATGTCAAACCATCTCCTCTGTTATAAGCATTCCCGTCCAGGAAGTATCCGTTTGCAATCTGAGGGATGTTGACGGGCAGTTTGCCGCGGGGGCTGACTTTGCCGAAGATCACATCCAGTGCACCGAGTAAGTTCGGACCGTATGTACATAACGGATTGAAATTCGCATCGCATTCCGCAAGACCGTAAGAGTTATAAACCGCAATCAATGCATCCGCATTCGAGAGTAACGGCAGATCATAAGGCAGCGCACAGCTGATCACAATGACTTTGACGCCATAGGAATGAGCTGTATCAATGAGTCTGACGACTTCGGGAATCTGTGCATTTGAAACCGTATCAATCAGATCTGCCGACCACATCGAATCCGTCAGGATCAGTACATCGGTTTCAGGAAGTGCATTATAGATTTCGCCGTATCCGTTGGTCCAGTTTCCGAAGTTCACAATGGCAGAACAGTCATCCGGAATGATTCCTTCATTGCAGAGCAGATTGTAAGAATAGCCCAGCATGTTTGTCTGCGAATCATTCATGCCGCTGAACACAAAGCTCATGTTCGAATCTGCTCTCAGAGGCAGAACTCCGTTGTTTTCAACAACCGTTACCGCTTCATCAGCCAGCTTTCTTTCTTCCTGATGGAATTCTGCCGAGCCGACTGCTGAAGCATTCTTTTTCATCTCTTCGGTTTTTGCGCTGTTATATTGTTCATCCATGATGCCGCGTCTGTATTTGAGCGTCAGAATTCTTCCGACTGCTTCATCGACTCTTGCCATCGGGATTGTTCCGTTATTGATCATTGCCGTTAATCCGCTCATATACCGATCCACTGCCGCAAGGCCTTCAGTTCCCCTGACATCCAGCGGCATCAGAATCATATCCGCACCGGCATTGATCGCAAGAGAGGCCGCATCCATCGGATTGAAATGAACTGCGATCGAATCCATGATCATTGAGTCGGTGATGACAACACCTTCAAAGCCGAGTTCTGTTCTGACAATATCTGTCATGAATGTCTTTGACAGAGTTGCCGGCAGATAGACCGGTGTACCGTCGGTGATACTTGTATATGTTCCTGTTTCAATATTGGGAAACTGAATATGCGCACTCATGATCATGTCGCTGTAGCCTGCCTGAATCATCTGTCTGAAAGGAATCAGATCGGAATCGTGCAGTTCTTCTTTTGTTTTTTCAATCAAAGGCAGACCGGTATGACTGTCAACCGCCGTATCGCCGTGTCCCGGGAAGTGCTTGAGAGCAGCGACGATATTGTTTTTTGAAAGGCCGTTCACAAAAGCATCCGTGAATGTGCTGACTGTTTCGGGATCATCCGAGAATGATCTGATGCCGATCACCGGATTGGCCGGATTGGAGTTGACATCAGCGTCCGGCGCAAAATCAGTATTGATTCCAAGAGCCGAAAGCTCATGGCCGATGATTGTGCCTGCTTTCTCTGCATTTTCTGTTTTTCCGGATGCAGAAAGCGCCATATTGCCCGGAGTGGTTGTTCCGGACAAAAGACGGTAGATCGAACCGCCTTCCTGATCGGTACTGATCAATAACGGTGCCCCGCCGCTTTGTGTAACAGCTGCCTGCAGTGCCTGGGTCAGTTCAATCGTCTGTCTGGAATCGGAAGTCATATTTTCACGGAAAAGACAAATACCGCCGAAATGATACTTTTCAAACATCGCTCTGACTTCATCATTCATCACCGTGAAGTTTTCTTCATTCCAGATTCTGACTGCCATACTGATAAGCTGGGCTGCCTTGTCTGCCGTACTCATGGACACCAGATATTCCGCAGCTTTTTCTTCGGCTGTCGGCTCAGAGGGATCGATCGTTTCATCCGGCTTGGAAGTTTCATCCGGTTCAACAGTTTCTGAGCTTCCCGATTCCTGCGGAGTATCGCTTTCTTCCGGCTTTTTCGAACAGCCTGCAAACAGAAGAGACAGTGTCAGAATTGAGATTGCGGTCATTTTCAGTTTCATATGATTTCTCCTGAAACGGCGGCTGATCGCAGCCGCCGTCAATTCATTATTTCTGCGGGATGATTTCGCCGCTGTTTTTATGAATGCTGTATTCGGGTACAACACCTCTGACACAGGATGTCGGATAGACGCGGCTGTGTCTGCCGATCACGGTGCCGGGGTTGAGAACGGAGTTGCAGCCGACCTCAACATAGTCACCGAGCATGGCACCGAACTTCTTGAGTCCGGTTTCGATGTTTTCACCCTGATTGTGAACAACGACGAGCTGCTTGTCGCTCTTGACATTGGATGTGATGGAGCCTGCACCCATATGTGAATAATAACCGAGAATGGAGTCACCGACATAGTTGTAATGCGGAGTCTGAACATGATCGAACAGGATGACATTCTTCAGCTCGCAGCTGTTGCCGACAACGCAATCCGCACCGACGAGTGCACTTGAACGGATGAATGCGCAGTGTCTGACTTCAGTATTCGGGCCGATGATGCAGGGTGCTCCAAGATAAGCAGAAGGGAATACCTTTGCTGTCTTATGAACCCAGACATGTTCGCTGACTTCGTCATATTCTTCGGGGCTGAGTGTCGCACCGATGGAGAGAATCAGATCCTTGATTCCCTTGAGTGCTTCCCACGGGTATGTGTACTGCTTGAGATAATCTTTTGCAAGTGTGTGATCGAGATCATATAATTCGTTGATTGTATACATAGTTTTCCCTCCCAGTTCTGTATACTGCATGCATTTCACAATGCACTATTTTAGCTTATTTTTTCCAGTCTGCCGATCAGAACATATCTGCCGTCATAAATATCATAGGAACATGTGGATAACATGACAATATGATCGGACGGGCTGACAGTCTGATCTGAAACAAAATCAGACTTTTCAATGAAGTCATTCACATAATTCATGAAGTCTTCATCATCTTCAAAGCTGATCCGGATATATCCGGCATCCCCGCCTGTCACATATCCCGCCAGAGGATACATTTCATATTCTGCATCAGGTGTGTGGATCAGAAACTTCCGATGTGAATCATACCAGCTCTGATTCTCATAATTCTCGACTTCCGCAAACATCAGCGGTTCTTCGAGCATATGATGACCATAGAGTACAGTGACACGATCGCTGAAATCAGTCTTGTTTTCATAATCGGCAAAGATGGTTCCGGCATCGTTGTATGTGCCGTCGGGAAGATGCTTGAGATACCATTCATTGTCGCTTCCCTGAATCACCGGATAATCGATTGAGCTGCCTTCCAGTTCAATCCACGCAAAGAAGTCGGGATTGAGTGCTTTCAGTGCATCCCAGTCAATCTTTTTTTCTTCAGGCTCATTCTGACCGTGCGGTTTTTCCGGTCTCACGATGACGGTCTCGCGGATTTCACTGTATGACTTCTCAGATACTCTGTATTTCTCCGTCTCCTTCCACAGACGATACCCGCTGTAGGCGGCAGTTCCCAGGGAAAGCACAAGGAGAAGATCAAGGATAATACGGCCTGCTTTGGATAGTTTCTTCTTTTTCTTCATCATCAGCTCCGCGTTTTATCATACTGCACGGTCTTTTTTTTCTTCAAGTTTCTGAAGTTTTCTTTTTGAAAAAGGACCGGTATACGATCCTTATCTGCAGTTGAAATAGACAAACAGCATTCTGTCCTTGCCGCTCATATCCTTGATGATTTCATATTCCGTATCAGGGAAGTATTCTTCAACCAGGCGGCTCATCTTCTCTCTTTGATCCCAGCCCATTTCAAAGGCCATGAATGACTTTTTCTTAAGTACCTTCTGACAGTTCTCGAAGATTTTGCGATAGAAGTAAAGGCCGTCCTTACCGCCGAACAGAGCGACATGAGGTTCAAAGTCGACAACCGATTTCTCCATCTCCTCTTCGGAAGGAATATAGGGAGGATTGGAGATCAGCACATCGAGCTTGATGCCTTTTTCAATTAACGGTTCCAGCATATCGCCTGCATAGAATTCAATGTCAGCTCCGTTTTCTTCGGCATTCTTTCTGGCAGTCACAAGTGCTTCTTCACTGATGTCGGTTGCGCACATATGAACCTTCGGCTCTTCCAGAGAAACGGCAATTGCGATCGCACCGCTTCCGGTGCCGACATCTGCAGTTTCGATTGTTTCATACTCAGCGAAGTTTTCATCCATTCTTGCCAGAACCTGGGCACATAGCTCTTCTGTTTCGACTCTCGGGATCAGTACATCGCCGTTGACAATCATCTTGTATCCGTAAAACCAGCTGTAGCCGAGAACATGCGCCATCGGTTCATCGGCCAGAATGCGCTTCATTCCTGCATCGAATTCCTTCTCCAGATCTGCCGGCATCTCCACTTCGAAATTGGCATAGAGGTTGTAGCGTTCACGCTGGGAAAGCTCTACCAGATAAGCCATGACGGTTTCGGAAGGAATGTCATTCTGATCGCAGAGCTTTTCGTATTTTCTGACACTTTCACTGAATCTGCTCACGCTGCATTTTCCTCCAGCTTTCTCTTTTCCTCTTCCGCCAGAAGACCTTCGATGATGACGTCCAGCTTGCCTTCCATAATGCGGTCAAGCTGGGTGATGGTCAGACCGATTCTGTGATCTGTCACACGGTTCTGCGGATAGTTGTAGGTACGGATCTTTTCGGAGCGGTCACCGGTTCCGATCTTCGCTCTTCTGATCTTTCCTTCTTCTTCATCCTTGCGGCGCTTGAGCTCTTCATAGACACGTGCTCTGATCAGGCGCATCGCAGTTTCTCTGTTTTCAATCTGGCTGCGGCCTTCCTGACAGTTGACGGTGATGCCGGTTGGCAGATGCACGATTCTGACAGCACTGTCGGTTTTGTTGATGTGCTGGCCGCCGGCACCTGAAGCACGATGGGTTTCAATCGTCAGATCCTTCGGATCGATTTCGATATCCTCTTCTTCCGCTTCCGGCTGACAGAGAACTGTCGCGGTGGATGTGTGGATGCGGCCCTGTGCTTCCGTCTTTGGAACACGCTGAACGCGGTGTACGCCGGATTCGTATTTCAGTTCGCGGTAGACATCATTTCCTTTGACGGAATAGATGATCTGCGAAAAACCGCCGGCTTCGGAAACAGATGCCTCCATCACCTGGATTTTCCAACCTTTTGATTCAGCATATTTTGTATACATGCGGTAGAGATCGCCGGCAAAGATATTTCCTTCATCTCCGCCTGCGCCGCCTCTGATCTCCATGATGACATCATGATCGTCATCGGGATCGCGGGGAATCAGCAGGTGCTGAATATGTTCAAGAAGCTTTTCCCTTTCCGGTTCGCACTCCTCTTTTTCCATCTTTGCCATTTCCCTCAGTTCTTCATCATTTTCATGAAGCATCTCATCCGCCTGTTCGATTCTTTCATCGAGGCTCTTCAACTGACGCCATGCATCAACAGCCTGCTTGAGGGAAGCCTGTTCTTTAGAAAGTCTTGTCAGCTTTGAGGGGTTGGTGAAGACTTCCTCTTTCAGCATCTCTTCGCTGATTTCGTTGTATCTGTCTTCGATTTCTGTCAGTTTTGTTCTGACTGCATCCATGGCAGTTCCTCCTTAATCTCTGAGATCCCTGAACTCCTTGTTAACCTGCATGCTGCGGTGCAGACGGCGCAGAGCCTTGGATTCTATCTGTCTGATCCGCTCTCTGGTCACATGGCATTCATTGCCGACTTCTTCAAGCGTTTTTGTTTTCCCGGTGCCGTCAAGACCGAATCTCATTCTGACAATCTTCTCTTCACGCTCGGGCAGCTCCCTGAGCAGTTTGTCCACCTGATCGCGCAGTACCGAGCTGTTGGCATAGGCAACCGGATCGACCGCGGTTGTGTCCTGAATAAAATCGCTGAGCGTGCTGCTTTCTTCATCGCCGGCCGGAGATTCCAGTGATACCAGATCCATTCCGACTTTCTGAATGTCCATCACCTTTTCAGGTGTCATGCCTTCAATCTTTGCGGCAATTTCGGCAACGGTGGGCTCACGATTGAGCTCCTGCAGCAGCTGTCTCTGTACGCGGTTGACCCGCATGATCTGTTCAGTCATATGAACAGGCAGACGGATGTCGCGTGCCTGGTCGGCAATTGCTCTGACCATGGACTGACGGATCCACCATGTGGCATAGGTGCTGAAGCGGAAGCCCTTTGTATAATCAAACTTGTCAACTGCCCGCATCAGACCGATATTTCCTTCCTGGATGAGATCCTGAAAGGAAAGGCCACGGTTAAGATACTCCTTTGCCATGGAGACGACAAGTCTGAGATTGCTCGAAATCAGGATTTCTTTGGCTTCTTTATCACCTTCGGCGACTCTTTTGGCGACATCATATTCCTGCTGCGCACTCAAAAGATCGATTTCGCCGATCTCTTTCAGATACATTTTAACGGAATCGGAATGCACTCTCCGTCTGCCCTTTTCGACATACGGATCCGGTGAATCGACTTCCGGCGATTCATCTTCCTGCTCTTCTTCATCCTCTTCATTGAATTCTTCGTCCTCGTCGCTGTCTGCAGGTTCCTCATCATCGATCATATCTTCATCACTGATCAGGAATATTCCCTGCTGCTGCACCCATTCAAAAAGCTGATCTTCCTCTTCTTCGCTCAGATGGTTCTTTTCAGCTTCTTCCATGAGAGCCTTCTGTGAGATTTCCTCACCTTTCTGTGATTTTTCCAGAAATTCATTACAGACAGCATCCAGAGTTTTGCTCTGTTCGTTTTTCATTATGATTCCCTTTCCTGTCTATAGAGATTGCTGACTCTATTTTACTACAAGGTTGCCAATCAACAAAGTGAAGGAAAATTCACAAAACAGGTGACATGCCTGACCGGATGTCTTCATCAGATTGCTTTGAATCATTAAAAGAAAAAAAGGACAGAAGAACAGCTGGACCAGCTGACTTCTATCCTCCCTGGGGAGGGCTGGATTAAGGACTGCCTGCAATCATAACTGCAGGCTTCATACACATCGTGTTCGCACATATAAGCTAACATTTATTCAGTCACAGAACCGATACACTCCGCCCTCTCATCAGGGATATATTTAATTTTCCGGTCAATCTGTAAAATGCAAAGAAAAAAGCTGCAATCAGCAGCTTCTTACTTAAGTCCGTATTTCTTATTGAACTTTTCAACACGACCCTGTGCCTGTGCGAATCTCTGACGGCCAGTGTAGAACGGATGGCAATTTGAGCAGGTATCAACCTTGATTTCCTTCAGAGTTGAGCCTGTCATGAATTCGCTTCCGCAGCTGGTGCAGGTGACTTTGCACTGATAGTACTTCGGATGAGTCTTTTCTTTCATAGTTCGTCTCCCTTCTGCCTTAAGCCTCTATGCGTGCTTAAAGAAAGTGCTTACTAATATTATCACATCGTTTTTTCACTGACAAGAACGAATCAGCCGACATTTTCACGCCAGATTTTCGCTCCCAGTGTACTGAGCTTGCGGTCGATTTCAGAATAGCCGCGATCGATATGATAGACGTTGTCGATTGACGTGATGCCATCTGCCATCAGACCTGCCACAATCATGGCTGCACCGCATCTCAGATCAGTTGCGCTGACCTTGGTGCCATAAAGCCTTGTTGGTCCCTTGATGATGGCGCCGGCCGGAATCAATTCAATATCCGCGCCCATTTTTTCAAGTTCAAGGCAATGCTTGAAGCGTTCGATATAAATGGTTTCGTTGACCCTTCCTTCGCCCTCAGCCTGGGTCAGAAGTGCTGTCAGAGGCTGCTGCAGATCGGTCGCAAAACCGGGATAGGGCTTGGTTGTGATATCGACACTCCTCAGATTTTCCGAACGTTCTATAATGACGCTGTCCACGCCGACTTCCATCTGCACGCCCATTTCCTTCAGCTTGGAAAGAAGTGCTTCAAGATGCTGGGGAATGATGTTGTTGATGACCATTCTCTTTGCCATGGCAGCTGCGATGATAATGAATGTACCTGCTTCGATGCGGTCGGGAATGATCTCATGGAAACAGCCGGAAAGACTCTTGACACCGTCAATCTTGATGACATTCGTACCGGCACCGCGGATACGTGCCCCCATTTTGTTGAGGAGGGTTGCGATATCGATGATTTCCGGTTCCTTGGCTGCGTTTTCAATCGTTGTTCTTCCTTCTGCATAGACGGCAGCCATCATGATGTTGATGGTCGCGCCGACACTTGCAATATCCAGGAAGATTTTAGCGCCTTTGAGCTTCTTGGCTTCGATTGTGTAGCATGCCTTGTCATAAGTAACCTTTGCGCCGAGTGCTTCGAAGCCTTTGAGATGCAGATCGATCGGACGCGGGCCGAGATAGCAGCCGCCCGGCATCTTCATTCTCACATGGCCGTATTTTCCAAGAAGCGCTCCCATGAAGTAATAGGAAGCTCTGAGCTTGGTGACGATATCATCATCGAGGTCCACATTCTCCATATGGGTCGGATCAATGATCAGATGATCATTGGCGACTTCAATCACTTCAACATTGAGAATCTTCAGAATATCCGCCAGAGCCTTGACATCAGCGATCTGGGGAATGCCGACAATTGTGACCGGACCGTTGGCAAGCACTGCCGCCGGAATCAGGGCAACCGTTGCGTTTTTCGCTCCCGATATGGTCACTTCACCTTCCAGAAGGTGACCGCCTTCTATTTTCATTACTTCACTCATAGGCATTTTCCTTTCTGATCCATTCAGTCAGTTCATGGATATCTTTTACAATCAGATCAGCTTTGCTCTGATCCTGATGGAACCGGTTGTCCTCACGTGCGACCGTAAAGATTCCCGCATTCCTGCCGGCTTCAATGCCGAGTCTGCTGTCTTCATAGACAAGGCATTCCTTCCGGTCAATTCCGAGTTCTTCAGCCGCCAGGATATAAATGTCTCCGGCAGGCTTCGGATGTTTTACATTTTCGCCTGTCTCAACGAAATCAAAGAGGTCTCTGATTTCCATTGCCTTCAGGCTGTTTTCTATAATGCTTAAGGGCGATGCAGAGCAGACTGCTGTTTTAATTCCCATCTTTCTGAGATTCCTCAGTTCTTCGGGAATTCCTTCGAACATGATCGCCTTGTAATCAAGCGGATGAAGAACATTAAAATACTCCTCGTTGTGACGTATGATCTCCTCTCTGCTGACTCTGTAATCGAGCAGCTTTTCAAGAAGATCATAGTTTCTTTCCATATCAAGACCGATCGTTGCATAGACAGCCTCATCCGGCCCTTCATAGCCTAAGCTTCTCAGCTGATCGATCGTCCCTTCCAGATAAAAGCATTCACTGTCATAAAGAATGCCGTCCATGTCGAATAATACCGCTTTGATCATCTGCGGTTATTCTACATGATTCGCTTCAGAAAACCAACTGTTTCAGAGAGTCTCAGGGCTTTCCTGTGTTCTGCGGCGATATTCCGAATCTGCTTTCAGAAGTGCCTGATGCCTGTCGGCATCCATATTGAAGACCATTCCGTAAAGAAGATCCAGCACAAAGAAAACTGCCGTTCTCGAGCCGATCATGAAACTTCTCGGCTGCGGTTCATAGAAACCGATCTCAATCGCTGTATCGGCAAACTTTTTGAGTGTTCCCGCCGAAGGTCCCGAGATTAAGAACACCGGAACATTTTTCTCGGACAGAATCCTTGCGCTCTGTGTCAGGGAAGGCTCTTTGCCGCTGTAAGTGATAAACAGTGCGGCAGAGTTTGTGCTCATACTGAGGGCTTTGCTGACGGAAGAGGAAGGAACACTATTCACGCTGATGTGATATCCGAGATTCTGAAGCCGGTTGGCCAGATCTCTTGCCGGCAGATAGCTTTCCTCAACCGCAAAAACCGTAAACACTTTACCGCTGCAGATCATTTTTGCCAGCGACTGCAGGTCATCGAATGAAATCCCGGCGGATGTGTCGCTCATTGCCTTCTGATTCAGAGCGGCAAGCTTTCGGGCCGTATCCATCGGACTGTCCCCTTTGGAAAACGGCTTTGCGGCATCAAGCTCGACATCATCGCTGACAAATGAACTCATCTCCTTGGCCAGTTCAAGACACAGCTCCTTATGCCCGTGAAAGCCGAGTTTTTTGCAGAAACGGATGATCGTTGATTTTGAAACATAAATTGTATCGGAAAGTTCCTCAAGTGACATATCGACAACTTTTTCCGGCCGTACACGGATGTATTTCACAATCTCGTTTTCGGTGGGTGTCAGACTTGCTCTGTCTTTGATTCGGTCAATCATTTTCATAAGCTTATTTTATTTGATGTTTGCAAAAAAAAGAAGCTGAACAATCAGCTTCCATTTCATTCGCACTCATCCTCCAAGTACGAAATGTTTAATGTACTGGTAGAAGATGACGCAGCCTACGAATGTCCACAGGTAAACCGATGAATCATTCAGATGCAGCTTCTCTCTTCTTGTCCAGATATACCAGATTCCTACCGGAGGAAGAAAGAGGACTATCGCGTAAGCGATCAAATTCTGCGTTGACAGCATATTGACGATACGCTCTGAGTCCTCTTTATTAATGTAACCTTGTGCGATTTCTCGCCGGAGCTTTTTATTCTCCTCTTTTAATTCTTCCTGAGTAAGTTTCTGGCGCTTTGACGCCTTACTCATGAATCAGTTTATTCCGCTATTAAGCAGCCTCTGTCTGTCTGTTGGAAATGATAACAAACGGTGTGTAGACGAGAATTGAGGATGCGAATGCGATTAACTGTGACAGACCGCCCATCAGCTTACCGCCGGATGCGAGGAATGCCAGGATACCTGTCGGAGTTGTCCAAGGTGCGTCAACACCGAATCTCGGGCAGAATCCGATCTTTGTCAGGATGTAACCGATTGTAACGGAAACAACAGGTGCAAGGAAGAACGGGATACCGAGCAGAGGGTTCATAACCATCGGGATACCGAAGA
>JAUNEN010000072.1 GCA_030525525.1 Erysipelotrichaceae bacterium | reverse complement strand
TATTTGCAAAGTGTAAAAAAGAGACTGTAGCAGTTTTTCAACTGTTACAGCCCCCGTTTCCGGTTTCAATTATCAAATAAGCTCTTATTTATTCTTCAGAGCTGCTTTTCTTTTCTTTTCCTGCTTCTTGATATCGGCCAGAATCAGATCTGTCAGATATCCTTTGATGCTTTCCTGGCTTTCAAGCCATTCAATGATATTTGTCTCAGACTTATTATTGAAGCGGACTGAGAATGAACGATAATTTGTTCTGTTGTAAGTATTGTTATACTCTAATTTATTTTTGTACTGATTCTTGTCTGCCATTTTTTCTTCCTTCTTTTTTAACTATAGATAAATTCAACTAACCACTTGTATTATATATGATTACCCAAAGTAAGCAAATGAAAATTTTTTTCAGTGTAAATTTAATGATAAAAACATCGATTCTTGACAAACGATAACCTCAATGCTTAAATGTGTTTAACGCGTTGATAAGGAAAAGTACTTTTCTGAAGTAGCAATCAGAAAGGCAGTGGTTGATGAGAACTGCCACCGATGAAAATGAATCCGCCTTTGAGTGAAAGTAATGACTTCCGGCTGATGACCGTTATCCATCATAATGAAGTGGCTCAGATTGTTTCACGTGAAACAATTATGAACAAGAAGGGTGGCACCGCGACTGACATCGTCCCTTTGCAGGATGATGTTTTATTTTTGAAAGGAGATATCATGATTGATATTAAACTGATCCGTGAAAATCCTGAGATTGTAAAAGAGAATATCAAAAAGAAGTTCCAGGATGAAAAACTCGTACTCGTTGATGAAGTCGCTGATATGGATAAAGAATACCGTGCAGCGAAAACAAAGGGCGACGGTCTCAGAGCTGAAAGAAACAAGCTCTCCAAAGAAATCGGCGGCCTGATGAAGCAGGGACTGAGAGAAAAGGCTGAAGAAGTTAAGCAGAGAGTCAAGGATCTCGGTATTGAGCTCGAAAACCTCGAAAAGAGAGAAGAAGAGCTGGAAGCAGAAATCAAAAACAGAATGATGATCATTCCGAATATCATTGACCCGTCAGTACCGATCGGAAAAGATGATTCAGAGAATGTCGAAATCCAGAGATACGGTGAACCGTTCGTACCGGACTTTGAAATCCCGTATCATACAGACATTATTGAAAAACTTGCCGGTATTGATCTCGACAGCTCAGGCAGAACATCAGGTAACGGCTTCTATTATCTGAAGGGTGATATTGCACGTCTGCATTCTTCCATTCTTTCTTATGCACGTGACTTCATGATCAACAGAGGATTTGAATACTTCATTCCGCCGTTCATGATTCACGGAAGTGTCGTCAACGGTGTCATGAGCTTCGCAGAAATGCAGAACATGATGTACAAGATCGAAGGTGAAGATCTCTACCTGATCGGAACATCCGAACATTCAATGATCGGCCGTTTCATGGGACAGATCCTGAAAAAGGAAGATCTCCCTTATACACTGACATCCTACAGCCCCTGCTTCAGAAAAGAAGTCGGTGCTCATGGAATTGAAGAGAGAGGTCTTTACAGAGTTCACCAGTTTGAAAAGCAGGAAATGGTTGTTGTCTGCGAACCTGAGGATTCACCTTACTGGTATGATCAGCTGTGGCAGAACAGCGTTGACTTCTTCCGTTCACTCGACATCCCTGTCAGAACACTGGAATGCTGCTCAGGCGATCTGGCTGATCTGAAGGTGAAGAGCTGCGACGTAGAAGCATGGTCACCGAGACAGAAGAAGTATTTCGAAGTCGGAAGCTGCTCCAACCTCGGAGATGCACAGGCAAGAAGACTCGGAATCAGAATCAAGGGCGAAAACGGCAATTACTTTGCACATACACTGAACAACACTGTTGTCGCTCCGCCGAGAATGCTGATCAGCTTCGTTGAGAACAATCTCAACAAAGACGGAAGCGTCAGAATTCCTGAACCTCTCCGTCCTTATATGGGCGGTCAGGAAGTTATCGTTCCTCCGACAAAGAAAAAGAGTTTCTAAAACAAATGAAGACAGAGAATGTAAAACAGACATCTCTGTCTTTTATTGTTTCACGTGAAACAATCGGATTTGTAAAAAGATAATAAGGTAACTTGTATATTTGACTGAAATCGGCTAAAATATCAATCGGCACAGCACTCATGCATAGAACCTGGTCAGGACCGGAAGGTAGCAGCCATACAAGCCTCTGTCTGCGTGTGCCTCTTTTTTGTATATGAAGACAGATGAAGAATACATGAGATTAGCTTTGAAAGAAGCAGAAAAAGCCGCAAAGGCAGATGAAGTTCCGGTCGGATGTGTGATTGTCAGAAACGGAGAGGTAATTGCGAAAGCTCATAACCTCCGTGAGAAGAACCAGCAGGCCAATGCACATGCTGAAATGCTGGCAATTCAGAAGGCCAGCAAGAAACTCGGTACATGGTGTCTGCAGGATTGTGATCTGTATGTAACACTGGAACCCTGCATGATGTGCACCGGAGTCATCGGACATGCAAGGATCCATAAACTTGTATACGGAACTGCCGATCCGAAAGGCGGAACAATCGATACATTGATCCAGGTAAAACAGATTCCGCATCTGAAAACATATCCGAAAGAGATTGTTTCAGGTGTCCTGCAGCCTGAATGTTCATCGATATTATCTGAGTTTTTCAGAGAAAAAAGAAAAAAGCCGAAAAAGGATAAGACACAGTTTCAAAGCGTCAATAACCCTGCCTAAGTGCAGGGCTTTTTGCTATAATAAGGAACACAGGAGCAAAAATATGGCAAAAGCTGCGTTATATCAGAAATACAGATCGGCAACGTTCGAAGAAGTTGTCGGACAGGAATATGTTGTCAGATCGATCAAAAATGCAGTCCGTTCGGGTAAAGTCGGGCATGCATATCTTTTCTGCGGGCCGAGAGGTACCGGTAAAACAACGATGGCCAGACTTCTTGCTAAATCTGTCAACTGTACAGATCCTGAACATGCACCCTGCGGTACATGTGAAAACTGTGTAGCCGCAATCAACGGGACACATCCTGATATCGTTGAAATCAACGCTGCGAATGAAACGCATGTTGAAGATATCCGTGATCTGATCGAAAGAAGCAGGCTGGCTCCGATGATGGGCAGACATAAGATCTATATCATCGACGAGGTTCATCAGTTATCAAGCGCTGCATCCAGTGCTCTCTTGAAAACACTCGAAGAACCGCCGGAGAATGTCATTTTCGTTCTTGCTACAACCGATCCGCAGAAATTGCTGCCGACAATCATATCCAGATGTCAGAGATTCGACTTCTCGAAGGTTAAGAAAACACAGATCAGCGCACATCTGCTGTCAATTGCAGATAAAGAGAATATCCATATGGAAGAAGACGCTGCTGAAATGATCGCAATCCTTTCAGACGGCGGAATGAGGGATGCTCTCAGTATTATGGATCAGTGTGCATCCTATACAGGTGATCAGATTACTCTTGAAGCAATCGATCAGATCTACGGTCTGACAACGACACGTGAAAAAATCGATCTGATCAAAAATATTCTGAACAATGATCTCGAGCAGATCCTAAAACAGACTGCTTCCTATGAAGAAAGAGGAATCGATCTGCAGAGATTCACGGACGGCATGATTGATATCCTGAAAGATACCGTCATCTGGCAGAATACGCATAAAGCAGAACTGATGAAGCTTCTGAATGTCGAAGAAGCCAATGAAATCAGTGAACTGGCTGATTCTGATGTATGCATGCATATAGCCGAGACTGTGCTGAAAGGAAAAGAAAGATTCAAAACAGCAACTTCACCGGTCAGCGCCTTTGAAGTAATCTGTTTCTCTCTTGCTTCAGAAAAGAAGCGCCAGCAGGCAGTAACAGTCGTGAGAGAAGCACCGGCTGCCACAGTCCGTCAGGAAACATACAGACCGGCAGAACCTGAAAGAGTCACAGCAAAACCTGTCTATACAGAACCGGCACCTGCGGTACAGGAAGAAAAAAAGATTCCGGAAGTGAAAAAAGCACCCGCTGAACATGTGGTGGAAAAAATCAACTCAATCAGAATCATCGAACTTCTTGTACAGTGCTCAAAAGCTCAGAAAGTCAAAGATGAACAGGCTTTTGCGGCAATGAAGAATATGATGAGCCTGGAAGGAAGAAAGTATATTTCGCTTCTTCAGGATACATATATCGGTGCCAGCGGCGAGGATTGCATTGTTCTGATCACAAAGGCACAGGCAATTGCAAACCGGATCAATGATCCCGTCATGAACAGGGAACTTTACCAGTTCACAAAGACGCAGCTGAATACGGATAAGGTGATCTTTGCAATCACTGAACAGGATTTCCGTGAAGCATCCGCTCTGTTCAGAATCATGATGCGTGACAACAGTCTTCCCGAAGCTTATAAAGTTAATAAATATAAGGAAGATGAAGTACATGAAGATACACCAGAGGATAAGGTGATCGCCTTATTCGGAAAAGAAAACGTTGAAATTATCGGAGGATGATATGGATTTTTCAAAGCTGATGGAACAGGCACAGAAAATGCAGCAGAACCTGACAGATATGGAATCCGAACTTGCGGAAACAATCTATACAGGCAAATGCGGAAACAACGAAGTGATCGTCAAAGTCAACGGACGCAATGAAATGCAGGAAATTCAGATTGCGGATGAATTGATGACACTCGATAACAAGGAAATGCTGCAGGACATGATTCTGATCGCCCAGAATGATGCTGTCGGCAAAGCAGCGAAAGACCGCGAAGACAAACTTGGTGCCGCAACAGCTGGCATCAAGATTCCGGGGTTATAAGAATGTATCCTTCCAGCATACAGAAACTGATTGAAAGCTTCCGCACGCTTCCCGGTGTCGGTGAAAAGACCGCAGAACGTTACGCATTAAGCGTCAGTGATATGAATTCTGAACAAGTTGCACAATTTGCACAATCTCTGATTGATGTGAAACAGAAACTGAGAAGATGCAGAATCTGCGGAAATCTTTCTGACCAGGAAGAATGTGAAATATGCCGGAATCCCGACCGTTCCCATAAGCAGATCTTTGTGGTGCAGTCACCCAAGGATATTATTGCCATGGAGAAGGCCGGAGAATACAGAGGAGTCTACCACGTGCTGAACGGCGTGATTTCCCCGTCGAAGGGAGTGATGCCAGAAGATCTCAGCATTGACCAGCTTGTCGAAAGAGCAAAGGATGCAGAGGAAGTGATTCTCGCCACCAGCAATACGATGGACGGCGAAACAACTGCCATGTATCTGGACCGTCTGCTGAAAGAACAGTTTGACGGACTTCTTGTGACACGAATTGCGCATGGATTGCCGGCCGGCGGTCTTCTTGACTATGCGGATGAAATGACACTCGCATATGCATTAAGCAACCGGCACAGCATGAAATAAAAAAAGGAAAGAGGAGGATTATACCCATGAACAACGATTTAGCGATTGCCCAGGCTGCTCAACTTGAAGATATCTACAAAATCGGTGAAAAAGCAGGAATCCCTGCCGATGCACTTGAACCTTACGGAAAAGACAAAGCCAAGATCTCACAGGAATTCATCAACAGCTGCAAAGACCACAAAGACGGTAAACTGATCCTTGTCACAGCAATTACTCCTACCAAAGCAGGTGAAGGAAAGAGCACAACCACAATCGGTCTTGCCGACGGTCTCTCCTTAATCGGAAAGAATGTTGTCGCTGCACTTCGTGAACCTTCTCTCGGACCGGTATTCGGCTTAAAGGGCGGTGCTGCCGGCGGTGGTTATGCCCAGGTTGTTCCGATGGAGGCAATCAACCTTCATTTCACCGGTGACATGCATGCAATCACAACCTGCAATAACCTGATTGCTGCAATTCTTGACAACAGTCTGTATCAGGGCAATCCTCTGAACATCGATCCTGAACAGGTCGTCTGGAAGAGATGCCTCGATATGAATGACAGAACACTCCGTGACATCACAATCGGTCAGCTCAAGAAGTCAAACGGCGTTGAGCGTCGGGATCACTTTGTTATCACGGTTGCCACAGAAGTTATGGCAATTCTCTGTCTCTCCAACGATCTGAAGGATTTCGAAGAAAGAATTTCCAGATGCGTCGTTGCATATACATATGATCATAAGCCGGTAACTGTTAAGGATATCGGTGCCGCAGGTGCTGCCGCTGTCACAATGAAGGAAGCTCTCAAGCCGAATCTTGTACAGACACTCGAACATACACCTGTACTGATCCATGGCGGCCCGTTCGCAAATATCGCTCACGGCTGCAACTCCGTCATCGCAACAAGACTGGCTCTCAAGCTCGGTGACTATGTTGTCACAGAAGCAGGCTTCGGTGCAGACCTTGGTGCTGAGAAGTTCCTTGATATCAAGTGCAGAGCTGCCGGCTTCAAGCCCAATGCAGTTGTCATCGTCGCAACCGTACGTGCTCTGAAGATGCATGGCGGCGTTGATGTGAATGAACTGGAAAAAGAAAATGTCGAAGCAATGCTGGCAGGTGCTGCAAACCTTGAAAAGCATATCGAATCCATCAAGGCATTCGGAGTTCCTTATATCGTAGCCATCAACAAGTTTGCCAAGGATACACAGGCTGAAGTTTCCGCACTGCTCAACTGGTGCAGGGAAAACGGACATCCTGCTGAAGAAGCTGATGGCTGGGCAAGCGGCGGCAAGGGCATGACAGACCTTGCAAAGCATATCGTTGAGATCACTGATGAAGAATCTCACTATGCTCCGATCTATGACGTTGATGAAACAATCGAAGAGAAGATCACAAAGATCGCTCAGATTGTCTATGGCGCAAAGGACGTTGAATTCTCCGAAGAAGCTCTTGCAAAGATCGAGACATTCAAAGAGAACGGATGGGACAAGATGCCTGTATGTATGGCAAAGACACAGAACTCCATCACAGATGATGCAAATCTGAAGGGAAGACCTGTCGGATTTACAATTCATGTCAGAGACCTTTCCGTTTCCGCAGGTGCCGGATTTGTCGTCGCCTATACCGGAAGCATTCTGACAATGCCGGGTCTGCCGAAAGTACCGGCAGCCATCAACATGGGTGTTGATGAAAACGGCAAGACATACGGTCTCTTCTGATTTAAAAAAATGAAATGAACGGGATAATCTCATGAGCTCAATTGCATATGTAACGGATGAAAGCATGCTTGAATATCACCGCTTATGCAGAAACAGATCAATTCTTTTCTGGCGGCTTTCAAGCAAACGGAAATTCACAGATTTCCACAAAGGCGATCTGCTGTTCTTTTTCGCGCGCCCCCGCTCAGGCCGCAGAAAGGCTTTTCTCGGTTATGCGCACTTTGATTCGGTTGTGAGATTATCCCTTAAACAAATGTGGAGCCGCTACACTCAGGCAACCGGCTATGACTCTGAAATCCTTCTTAAGGAAGCGATTGAAAAAGCGGCCAAAGGTGAGATTCCGAAACAGATGAGCTGTCTCAATCTGAAGGATGTCGTCTTCTTCCTTTCTCCGATCTATCCCGAAGAAGCCGGACTGGATATTCAGAACAATCTGGAAAGCTACTGCTATCTGGACAGATCCGATCCTTCCGTCACATTCAGGATTCTGAAGATCGCCGAAGAAAGAGGAATCGATTTATGGAGTGCGGACGGAGATACTGATATTGAACAGATCTTCCTTCATGATGAAATCCGTCATGAAGTTGCTGTGATTCATAAGAATCTCGGCAAGAGCACACTCACCAAAAAAGAATTCAGCAGGGCGGCACGCCTTGCACGGGAACAATGTGAGAAAGAGGACTGGGAAATGATCCGCACCAGCCGGACGGACTGTCTTTGCATCAAGGACGGTCAGTTCATCATCGGTCTGCCGTTTGTTGCACAGACCAATGACAAAGATCTCAGAATACGGGAAATCGCCGGCAGGATGATGATTTACCGTATGAAATTTCTTCAGGCAAAACTGGCTGAAAAAGTCACGTTTGATATCCTCGGGGACAACATTCCTGAAGAAGTAGCGGAAATAACGGAACATATAAACAATGAACAGATTTGATATTATTGTCATCGGCGGCGGACACGCCGGCATTGAAGCCGCGCTCGCTGCTGCCAGACTGAATAAAAAAACGATTCTGCTGACATTAAGCATCGATAACATCGGAAAAATGCCGTGCAATCCATCTGTCGGCGGACCGGCAAAAGGCATTGTTGTCAGAGAAATTGACGCACTCGGCGGCCAGATGCCGATCACGGCAGACCGCACAGCTCTTCAGTTCAAGATGCTCAACAGCGCCAAAGGTCCCGGTGTCAGAGCTCTCCGTGTGCAGTCGGATAAACTTGCATACAAGAAAATGATGCAGGATGTCTGCCTTCATCAGGAAAACTTGACAGTTCTTGAAGGCATGGCAGTTCAGCTGAATACAAAGAATCAGAAAGTTACGGGTGTCACGCTCAAAGACGGAACATTTATTTCCGGGGAAATTGTGATCCTGACTACCGGAACGTATATGGCCGGCGTCAATATGATTTCGGATGAAGTCAAAGCGGGCGGACCTGATCTTGAAAAGACAACGGAAGATCTGTCTGCTTCACTCAGAGAGGCAGGTCTCAAAACATTCCGTCTCAAAACAGGAACACCTCCCCGTGTACTGACAAGCTCCATCGATTTTTCAAAAACGAAATATGAACCGGGAACCGATGCGTTCCTTCATTTTTCAGATACGACCACATCGATCAGACCGTTTAAAGAGCAGGTTCCCTGCTACATGACATATACAACCGCAGAAACCCATGAAATCATCATGAACAATCTGCACCGCTCAAGCATGTACTCCGGCGTGGTCAAGGGAGTCGGACCGAGATACTGTCCGTCAATTGAAGATAAGCTTGTCCGCTTCAAAGACAAGCCGCGTCATCTTCTCTTCCTTGAACCGGAATCACTTGCGCTTGATACAACCTATGTGCAGGGTTTCTCCACTTCGCTGCCGAGAGATGTTCAGGAGGCAATGACCCATACACTTCCCGGCTTTGAAAACTGCATCATCAAAAAATATGCATATGCGATTGAATATGATGCGATCGATCCGCTTCAGATGAAGCGCAGCCTGGAATCCAAAGTTATTGAAAATCTCTTCACAGCCGGTCAGGTCAACGGTACCAGCGGCTATGAAGAAGCAGCAGGTCAGGGCATTGTGGCAGGTATCAATGCGGTCAGAAAGCTGGATGGCAAAGAGCCTCTTGTTTTCGGCAGAGATGAAGCATATATCGGTGTACTGATCGATGATCTGACAACCAAGGGAACACTGGAACCTTACAGACTTCTGACTTCAAGAAGTGAATTCCGTCTGCTGTTAAGACATGACAATGCGGATGTCCGACTGATTGAAAAGGGACACGAGTGCGGTCTTGTATCGGATGAAAGATATGAAGCATATCTGAACAAGATGCAGGCGCTCAAAGACCTTCAGACGCATCTGTCCGAAACAGTCATGGAACTCGACAATCCGGAAGTCAGCGAATATCTGAAGCCGCTCGGCTATGCGACCGGTGAACATAAAGGTGTCAACGGTCTGGATCTTGTCAGAAGACCTGGTATCACGACCGAAGATATCATGAAACTCAACCATGAAGAAGTTGATTCTGAACTTGCGTCAAGATGTGATATCGAAGTCAAATATGAAGGCTATATCCAGAAGGCAAGAAGAGAAGCCGCCAAGCTTGAGAATATGGAAAACCAGAAGCTCGGTCTGGACTTCAATTATGACGAAGTGGATAATCTGTCCATCGAAGGACGGCAGAAATTGATGAAATACCGTCCCGAAACAATGGGACAGGCATCACGGATCTCAGGAGTCAATCCGGCAGATCTTGCGGTGCTTGCAATTGCTTTAAAACAAATGAAAGGCAGGCAGGTATGAATTACGAAGAAGTTGTTTCAAATGTGAATGTTTACGGACTGGAAGAATCCGTCAAAGGGTCCAAGTCTCTGATGACTGTGGATCAGTCTGCACTCGGTAATGACAGTGCAGATAAAAAAGGAAAGCATGCCAAATCAAACAGTCATGACAGCTTCATGAACGGAATTATCGTGCAGTTTGATCTGACCTTCACCAACAAAGCATGGGTTGATGCAGAAAGATATCACTTCCTTGAATTCGTCAGTTCACAGTCGACAATGCACAGAATTACAAAGTTTGACCTTGATCAGGCATATAATGAATATGTCGACACAAGGATTGTGGAGATCATGAAGGAAAAGGTCGCTGCCTACAATGAACTGCAGGCAGATATCAAGAATCTCAAAGCTGAAGGCAAGGATGTCACAACACTCAACGATGTGGCTGCTCAGAAATATCTCGAGATTCTCTATTCCAATCCGGCCGGATTCCGCATGACTGCACGTATGAGCACGAACTACCGTCAGCTCAGAACGATTTATCATCAGAGAAAAGCTCACCGTTTACCTGAATGGCGGGCATTCTGCAGATGGATCGAAACACTTCCCCACAGTGAGTTCATCACTGATATGAATTAAGAAATTGTGGAAAAAATATTTATCCACAATCTGTATTTTTAACAAATATGTGGAAAAAATAATTTTCCACATATTTAATTCTTTGTAATCATTTTACGTAATGATAAAATGATTCATACCGGAGGCACCATGGGTATCGCAGAACTTTTGGACAATTGCGCTGAAATCGGCATCGAACTGAATCAGGATCAGATAGCTCAGTTTGAAACTTATATGAATCTTCTGATCGAATGGAATCAGAAGATCAATCTGACCGCGATCGACGAGCCGGAAGAAATCGTGGAGAAGCATTTTTATGACTGCATTCTCCCGCTTTCATCAGGTCTGATTCAGGGCAGATGCGCAGATGTCGGCAGCGGAGCAGGTTTTCCCGGAATTGTCTTCAAAATTGCAAAGCCTGATCTTGATCTGGTACTGATCGAGCCGACCGGCAAGCGCTGCAATTTTCTGAAACATGTGATCAGTGAGCTTGGTTTAAAGAACATCACAGTCGTCAACGAACGCAGTGAAGACTATGTCAGAAAACAGCGTGAGTCATTTGATACCGTAAGCGCAAGAGCGGTTGCCAATCTCTCCGTACTTGCGGAACTTTGCGTGCCGCTTGTCAAAAAAGGCGGTGTCTTTGCACCGATGAAGGGAAGCGCAGGTGAAGAAGAAGCTGAAAATGCAAAGCACGCAATGAAGGTGCTCGGCGCATCTCTTGAAAAGACGCAGAGACTGAAGCTGCCCTGCGGGGATGAGAGAATCAATCTCTTTTACCGCAAAACAGCGAACACACCGCCCGAATATCCGCGTAATTACGGCCGGATCAAAAAACAGCCTTTATAACTGAAGGAGGACAGACATGAAAAAGTCCAGAAGCATTCTTGATCTTTTCGACCGCCAGGATGCAAGCAGAATTGTCATGATACCTTCCTCAAAAATCCGTCCGTCACGCTATCAGCCGCGGCTGCGGTTTGATGAGGAAGCACTCGAAGAACTGGCTGAATCGATCAGAGAAAACGGTCTGATCCAGCCGATCACCGTCCGGAAGATGGATGACGGATATGAAATCATCGCAGGTGAAAGAAGATACCGTGCCTGCTTAAAGGCAGACTACAGTGAAATTCCCTGCTACATCATGTCACCGACGGAAGAACAGGCAGCTCAGATGGCTCTTGTTGAAAATGTGCAGCGTGAAAATCTCAGTGCGATCGAAGAAGCGAAAAGCTATGTGCAGATCATGAGGCAGGCAGGCCTGACCCAGGAACAGGTCGCAAAGAAAATCGGCAAATCCCAGTCGGCAGTCGCAAACAAAATCCGTCTGCTCAACCTGCCTGATGAAATCCAGCAGGCAGTGATCGACGGACAGATCACCGAGCGGCATGGCCGTGCACTTCTCAGTGCGCCTGAGAAAAAGCAGAAAGAGATTTACCGTACGATCGTTAAAAAGAATCTCAATGTCCGTCAGTCTGAGGAATACATTGAGAAAATGAATAAACCTGAAAAGGTTCATAAACGTCAGAAGACAAAAGGTTTTACAAGAAATGTCCAGATCGCTATCAACTCCGTCAACCAGTGCGCGAAGATGATCGAAAAGATGGGAATTCATACAACAGTGGATATGGATGACAGAGATGATGAAGTCAGAATGATCATCCGCATCCCGAAATGATTCAGGAGAAATGTTATGGGAAAGATCATCGCAATCGCCAATCAGAAAGGCGGGGTAGGAAAAACGACGACAGCCATGAATCTGGCTGCCGGGCTTTCATATGTTCAAAGAAAAGTACTGCTTGTGGATTTTGATCCGCAGGGCAATGCAACGCACGGCATCGGTGCAAACAAAGTCGGCTATACAAAAACAGTCTATGACGTGCTGATGACAGATGCGACAGTGGATGAATGCAAGGTGACACTGCAGATGCCGCCGCTGGATGTTCTGCCCGCCACAAGCGGACTGGCCGGCGCGGATGTGGATATGGCATCCTATGAAACAGGCAGAGAGAAGCTTCTGAAAAACAAGCTTGAAGCTGTCAGAAATCAGTATGACTACATCATCATCGACTGTCCGCCGGCACTCGGTCTTCTGAACACAAACGCACTCACGGCAACTGATACGGTCATGATTCCGGTTCAGTGTGAATACTTCGCACTTGAAGGACTGACCCAGCTGCTTTCGACAATCCGTCTTGTACAGAAATTATGGAATCCCCGCTTATCCATCGAAGGCGTTCTGCTCACCATGTTCGATGTCAGAACAAAGCTTTCCGTGGAAGTTCAGCAGGAAGTCCGAAAATATTTCAAGGAAAAGGTTTACCGCTGTTACATTCCGCGCAATGTCCGCCTTTCCGAAGCACCTTCCAGAGAGGAGTCAATCTTTGAATATGACACCAGAAGCGAAGGCGCAAAGGCATATGCACAGCTGGTAAAGGAAGTCATCACGCAGAATGAGAAAGGGAAGCGATAATGGCTGAAAAGAAGAACAGACCCGGACTCGGAGGAAGAGGACTGGATTCGATCTTCGGAACCGATGTCAATCAGTTCCTGGATGACATTCAGAACAATGCTTCGGAAGTGCCGGGAAGAAAAGAAGTTGAAATCAGGATTGAGGAAATCAGACCCAATCCCTATCAGCCGCGAAAGGAATTCGATCAGGCTGCTCTGAATGAACTGGCAGACTCCATTCGTACGCACGGCATCTTCACACCGCTTTTAGTCAGAAAGAGTGTCCACGGATATGATCTGATTACCGGTGAAAGAAGACTCAGAGCCGCCAAGATTGCAGGCCTTGAAACAGTTCCTGCGATCTCGGTTGAATTCACCGATGAACAGATGATGGAAATCTCCATCCTCGAAAATGTTCAGCGTGAAGATCTCAACCCGATCGAAGAAGCGGCAGCTTATGACTCACTTGTCAGAAAGCTTGGATATACCCAGGAAAAGCTGGCGGAGAGAGTCGGCAAATCGAGAGAATACTGTGCAAATATCATGCGTCTGCTCAAGCTTCCTGCCGATGTGCAGCAGCTGGTCATTGAAAAGAAACTGACGATGAGCCATGTCAGACCTCTTCTTTCCTTAAAGGATGAAGATCAGATCTATGAAGCCGCAAAGCAGGTGATGAACAAAAAGATGTCTGTCCGCGAGGTTGAAGCCTATGTGCATAATCTTGCCGGTACGGAAGTCAAGCCGCAGAAGAAAAAGATCCCTGCCGCAAGAGATCCGTGGATCAGAGATCTGGAAGACAGAATGCAGCAGAAGCTATCGACGGGAGTTTCCGTTTCAAAGAAATCCATCACGATTTCATATACGGATACGGAAGATCTCAACCGCATTCTGGAAATTCTCGGCTGTCTGGAAGAAAGCAGCCTCTGAAATAGATTCATGCATGAATATACACATTGAAAAAAAAACTATAAAATATAGCTGTTCGGGAGGCAGCACATGAACAGACGGACATGGATCACCGCCCTCGTACTGACCGCGATCGGCAGTCTCAGCTTCTTTATATACAGACCGGCGGGTCTTGGATATCTGCTGGGGTGTCTTACGGCTATCCTGCTTTATAAACGAAATGAGTGGTTCTGGACCGGTGTGCTTGATCAGAGATCGGCCACCCAATGGACCGGATTTCTTCACTTTATCGTGAATTACCTCATGATGGGCGGAGTTCTCGTACTTTCCGCTCTCTATTCGCAGTATTTGAATATTTTTGCGTGTGCGATCGGATTGTTTCTGATCAAAATCACAGTTACAATTGATGTGTTAATCCACAGGGAAGGAGAGTGATTCAATTGACAGTTCAGTCAGACGTCTATGTCATTGTGCTGATCACAATTATATTGGGCGCTGCCATTATTCTTCTGTCGAAGAAAATTGACAAAGCAGATCCGCTTGAAAAACCGAAAGGGATTATTGTTCCGGTTCTGTGGGGCGTGGAGACAGTCTACAACATGGTGAAGACAAACGTCGGCGACAGATATGCCAACGCATTGACTCCGTATATCATCGTTTTATGGGTATACATCTTTGTGTCGAATATCATCTCGCTGTTCGGCCTGTCATCTCCGACTGCGAATCTGTCCGTGACACTGCTGCTGGCATTCATCACATGGGTGCTGATCCAGATCACGGAATTCAGATTCCAGGGTGTCGGCGGATATTTCCATTCGTTCCTTGAACCCATCCCGGTGATGCTGCCGATGAATATCTTCGGTAAGTTCTCCACCATGGTTTCAATGTCATTGCGTCTTTTCGGAAATATTCTGTGCGGCAGCATTATGATGCAGCTGATCTACACATTCACACAGTATCTTTCCAATAAGCTTGTCGGCTTATTCACCTCAAGCAGCGTACAGGTGTTCAACTTTGTTGCCCCGGTCGTTGCACCTCTCCTGCATGCATATTTCGATCTGTTTGCAGGATTCATCCAGACTCTCGTGTTCGTTACACTGACAGTTGTACTGATCGGTAACGATATACCTGAAGAAGCGAAAAAAGTTTCTGTGAATACAGGTACAGTTACACCGGAGTCGCATTAATTGGGAATGATATACCTAAGAGATAAAGAAAACATAAGGAGGATCTAATATGGATATCACACGTGGTTTAATTGCAATCGGTGCAGGTCTCGCTGTCTGCGCAGGAATGATGACAGGTCTCGGTGAAGGTACATGTGCTGCTCATGCATGTGACGCAATCGGAAGAAATCCGGAAGCTGAATCAAAAGTACGTTCAACAATGATTCTTGGTATCGCTCTTTCCGAAACCGTAGCGATTTATGGACTGCTCGTATCAATTCTGCTGATGTTTGTCTTCCAGTAATCAGGTACTTAAATGATAGATGTTGATGTACTGGCTCAGCTGATTCCCAATCCGCTGACAATGCTGGTACAGCTGTGCAGTACTTTTGTCCTGTTTTTGCTGGCAAAGATATTCCTCTGGCCGTCCGTACAGACGTACCTCGGGAAACGCTCGGAAAAAATGCAGTCCGATTTAGAGGCAAGCGAGCAGGCAAAACAGGAAGCTTTAATCGACCGTCAGAAGGCTTTGAGTCAGTTGAACGAAGCCTCCGATAAAGCGGAGCAGATTGTCAGTGCAGCTGTCAAGCAGGCCAAAGAAGAAAAGGCAGGCATCCTCGCCCAGGCTGACAAAGAGGCTGATGCAGCCAGAAAGAAAGCTCATGAGCAGATCGAAGCAGAACGTCAGGCAATGTATGCCGACATGAAGCGTGAAATGGTTGAAGTTGCTCTGAGTGCAGCCGGTAAGCTGCTCGGTGAGCAGAATCCGGAAGAACTCGACCGTGATGCAATTGACGCTTTTGTAAAGGAAGCGGGCAGCTATGGCGAATGAGGTCGCTGAGCGCTATGCGCAGGGGCTCTTTGAACTTGCAA
>JAUNEN010000071.1 GCA_030525525.1 Erysipelotrichaceae bacterium | reverse complement strand
CTTATGAGGAGAAACTAAAGCTGAAGGGTAGCTAAAGTGTTATACCGATAAATGCAAACAAAAAGCCTTAAAAACTAGAGGATTTCAAAGCTTTATCGGTATAATTTTTTTATCGGCATAAGTTGACACGGTCGGAAAGAATACAAAGAAGATACAGGAATATATAGCACACCAGCTGGAAGAAGATAAAGCAGCGGATCAGCTGACGCTTGATCTCGGAGACCCGTTAGACGGGAAGAAGAGGTAGTTTGCGAGTGGCAGACCGTACATGCGCCTCTGGGCGCTGCCAGTAATATGAGGGCTTATTGCCCGGATTGTGAAAAACCACCGGCTCGGCCGGTGGATCTTTATTTTTCGCACCGACATCAATGTACAGTTCGCGGTAATCCCTGATTTTCTGCGGATTGTCAAATTTCTTCATATGAGCACTGATCGTGCCGATCACACCGGGATGCCGTCCGTTGTCAGAAGTGACAATGACCCGCTCTGCCGGCAGTATTCTGTCGTCATGGCCGCCGAGCTTTTCAAATCTGAGCAGTCCGCTTTCTTCGATTTTTCTGATAATGAAACCGACTTCATCAGCGTGGGCAGAAACCGCAAGATTCGGGCCTTCATACTGACCGCATCTTGTCACAATCAGATTGCCGAGTCCGTCAACGTGGATTTCGTCCGCACAGGCCTTCAGACGTTCATACAGGAAGCGGATCACATCGTGTTCAAAGCCGCAGGGGCCGGAATGCAACGCAGAGTAATACCGGCAGTAAAAACGGATTTCAGAAATAAAAACAATTTTAAAGTTGAAGATGAACCGCCTGAAGGAAAATGTGTATACAATATCTGCGGGAGATATGCATGACAAAGATCCATGGTTCAAAAGAAACATTTCTGAACGCTGATGATCAGACGGCGATGGATTTTCTGAATACAGTTGCCGATATCGCTGCTGACAAGGATTATCAGAAACTGAAAAACTATATCCATCACAACAGCACAACCCGCTATCAGCATTGTCTCAATGTGGCGTGGTACACATTTTTGTGGTGTAAAAAAGCAGGTCTGAATGCGAAAAGTGCAGCCAGAGGGGCGATGTGTCATGATTTCTATCTGTATGACAATCAGGAGTTCTATCGGACCGGTCTGCGTCACAGTGTTGTCCATCCAAGATATGCATTGCTCAACACCCGTCTTCATTTCAAAACCGATCCTGTCATGGAGGACTGCATTGTCCATCACATGTGGCCGTCAGGTGCCGGCAAACCGACAACTTCAGAAGGAATGATTGTTACGGTTGCAGATAAATACTGCGCTTCTTTGGAGTGGGGTACAAAGCAGGCAATCCGCTGGACGGAACTCATGAAAACTGCCGTAAAACAAAAATAAAAAAGCTTCGCAATTGAAGCTTTTTTGATACTCGATATGATCAGTTGACTCCCGGAATTCTGTAAATACCCCAGAAGGAACCTGAACCGATACTCTGGCTGATCGGAATTTCGATAATGCCGAGGCTTTCACTCATTGATGAAACATAATAGCCGTTGCCTGTATAAATACCGACATGAGCATCCCAGACAACCAGATCGCCGGGCATTGCTTCGGCTGCGGAAACCTGATAGCCGGCAGAAGCCTGCGCCAGGTTGTTATGCGCCAGATTGATTCCGAACTGCGAGTAGATATACTGTGTGAAGCCTGAGCAGTCTGCTCCGGTTGCGGGGTTTGCACCGCCCCACACATAATAGCCGACGCCTGCCCATGCTCTGGCGGCATTCACGATGGCTGAACCTGTAGCACTGCCTCCGGCATTGGAATAAGCCATGGCTGCAGCTGCCTCAATTCTTGCACGCTCCTGTTCCTGAGCAATGCGCTCTTCTTCAATCCGTCTTGCTTCTTCTTCCGCAGCAATTCTTGCCGCTTCTTCTTCGGCAGCGCGTCTTTCTTCTTCCTCACGGGCAAGACGTTCTGCTTCTTCACGTGCTTCGATGACTTCCTGCGGTGTTCTGACGCAGACGGTCAGATCTTTTTCGGTCGTGTTGCCCTGCTGATCCACAGCAGTATAGTGAACAATATAATCTCCGTCCTGTCCCATATTCACACTGCCTGAAACCTTGACGGCAGGCAGGATGTTCGAATCATCATTGATGTAGGAAATATAATTGAACGGATTGAATGCATCTGAGTTGTTGACGGTAACCTTGCTGTCTTTCAGTACAAGCTGCGGTTCTTTTTCCGGCTTGACAAGGATCGTTGCTCTGTCAACGTATGAATATCCGAGCGAGCGGGCAGAGGTGTCATCATTGTCTTCAAGATAAACTCTTGCGTTGACTGTCTGAAGACCGGTCTGGTTTCTGTTAAAGCCGCTCATTTCAATCCGGCTGTGATCGATATTCACATTCGCCGCATTGAGAGAGGGATCGATTTCGAGACGATTTGTGATCAGACTTTGTTTTAAAGAATCCGAAACGTTCATATCATTTGCGCTGATCTGGATCAGAGACAGCCTGTTTGCCGGCTGCTGAGACGAAGAAGCGGAAACGTAGATCGGTTCAGTTCCTGAAAGTGCGATCATTCCGCCGAGTGCTGCAGCTGCAAATACTAATCTTCTTTTTTTGTACATAGTCTTCTTCATAGCTTTACTATTCTATTTCAGATTACCACTGATTTCAAAGAAAACGCTGTAAAATCAACAAATTTTCACAATATTATCAAAAAAGAACCGGAATCTGATGCCTGATTGAAGCCTGTTTTGAAGGCTGTCATCTGCAATTGAAAAGTCCCGGAGTGCATCTGCCGGACGGTATGAATAAATATCTGCATTAATACAGGTCGCAGAAAAGAAACAGCCGGAATTACCAGCCTTCATCAGAAATTGAGAAAACTATACTCCTGATTTGTATAGTTTTTGTTTTCGGTCAAAGATTTCCTCAATGCTTTTGAAACTGAAGATGAAAGACGCGGATACCGTGAAGCGTTTTTCGGAAAACTGACAGATGAAGAACTGAATACAAAGTATTACTCTGAGATTCCTGAAGGCTACTATTATCCGGAAATCGGTGACCGTGCTGTATATTGCGTCAAACACAGCGCTGTTATGCAAGATGCATACTACCCAATCGGCGAATGGCAGGGAATATTCAGAGAAGCGGAAGAAGGAGCACTCTGGAAGCCTGATAACAGCAGTTCATTAACCAGTCCCAAAGAAGCTCATGCGAATGGAACGATTACCTATGAAGAGCTGAAGGAATTGCTGCGATAGTCACATACAGAAGATCTGAGTGACTGATTGAATGTTTTGATTTTTAAAAACATGAATCAATATGCGGTAAAAGATTCAGACATATCGTATGAATTTACATAACAAAAAGAAGATCTGCCTGATCTTCTTTTTACTATGGTGGAGCATACGAGGATCGAACTCGTGACCTCATGATTGCGAACCATGCGCTCTCCCAGCTGAGCTAATACCCCGAAACGGAACATGACTATTGTATCACGTTCCTTAAAAATTGCATCACTTTAATATATAATTCAATTCTGCTTTTCTGCCTGTGAATTTCAGGTCGAGAAGTGCGCCGTTGATCATGGTCATTGATGGAATCGTATGGCCGACATCTGCCTGATAGAGAACAGGAATATCAGGGAAGGCACGTTTGATTGCCTCTTCATATGTCATTCCTGTTTCGCTTGATTCAAACAGCACTCTGCCGACAATGATTGCTTTTGTATATTCAAACCAGCCGGCATAGCGCATCTGTACGAGTGTGCGGTAGAAGACTTCGGCGCTCTGTGAGAAGTTGTCAAAATACCAGATCGTACCGTCTTCTTTATATCTGCTGACAAACTTTTTCGCACCGTCGAATTTTGTGCCGATCAGATCTTTGAGCACATCGATGCATCCGCCGATTGCCCGTCCGCTTACATGGATGTCACCTGCGGTTGATTTCCATCTGACCGGTGTGTCAAATTCAACCTTTTCGGCAAGGAAGCCGGGTGTTTTCATATATTTTGAAAAGCTCTTCTGGGTGATCACATTTCCGCTGATGATTTCAAGTGCGTTATTCAGATATTTCGGCAGCGGCTCAATGTCAAAGGAGCCGGCATTGCAGCCATAAAGAGTGGCAACATCATAAAGCGTTGTATAGGGGAAGAGAAGACCGGTCGGATCGGATGCCCCCATCAGCCATTTCGGATGCTTTTTCAGAACCTTCCAGTCCACTTCATCCAGCATTTCATTTAAGAAATCTCCACCGGCAGCCGCAAATACAAAATCAACGGTATCATCCGCAAACAGGGAAGTCAGCTCCTTTCCCCGTGTCTCTGCGTCTCCGCCGCGCATATCATTCAGTCTGACTGAATCTGTTTCTTTGATCTGCCAGCCTTTTTTTCTTAATACAGCAAGCGAGCGGTCAAAATCTTCAAGCTTTCTGCCTACTCCTGCGCTTGGTGCACTGATGCCGATTGTGTCGTTTTTCTTCAGAAATTCAGGATAAATCATATTCACATCCTCCGAGAATTATTATAAACAAAAACACACCGGAACAAAATGAGGGGGGATTCCGGTGTGCTTTGCGCTCGACGAATTCAAGAAAGGGATTAGTATGAGAATTCGTTCAGTCAGGATTTAAGAGGGTTCTCCTTTCTGCTTGCATGTTTATAGTACGCAAAGAAAAGGGAGTTTAACTGAATACAATGTGAACATTATCTGAACAAATATGGGAAGGCTGTCAAAAAAAGCTTATCTGCATAATATAATTCTGTATATGAGCAAGGTATTGATCACAGGCGGTTCGCAGGGAATCGGACTCGCTCTGGCAAAACAATATGCGAAAGAAGGAAATGAACTCATTTTATGTGCGCGCGATCACGTCAGGCTGAGTGAAGCACGCAATGAAATCCAGTCGCAATACCATGTGCGCACACAGATCATTTCAATCGATCTTTCAAAACCTCGTGCCGCTGAGGCTTTGTATGAAAAAGTTCAGAATCAGGATATTGATATTCTGATCAACAATGCCGGCTTCGGATTTACTGAGGAAAGCAGAAAGATTGATATCGAAAAAGAAGAAAGCATGATGCAGGTGAATACGGTTGCATTGATGTCGCTCTGCAAGCTGTTTATGAATGATTTCGTGAAAAAAGGAAGCGGAACCATTGTCAATGTGGCAAGCACAGGTGCCTTTCAGCCGGGGCCTTACATCGCTGCCTATTATGCATCAAAGTCATTTGTCCTGAACTATTCAAAGGCGCTGGCAGTCGAAGCGAAGCCGTACGGTGTACATGTATGCTGTCTCTGTCCCGGGCCTGTCGATACGGATTTTTATATGAAATCAGGCAGCCGCAAACCGCGCACGATCATGAGTGCTGAAAAGACAGCTGAAATCGCAGTGAAGAAAATCGCTGAGTCAAAGACTGTGATCATTCCCGGTTTTCTCAACCGTCTGGCATTGATTCTGCCTGAATCCGTACGGGTCAGATTTGTGGCACGATCAAAATATAAAAATCTCATCAAAAAGCAAAACGGCTGAGCTCAGCCGTTTTTATGGAAGATTGAATTCCATCTCATTTTGAGACGGGCGAAGAATTTGACTTCTTTGGGAACCGTGACGCGTACCGCTTTTTCAAACATCAGTCTGCCGTCTTTTTCAATTCTGATGATTCCGCTGACTTCGGAATCATTGAGACCGGCTGTTACTTCATCGATGAGGGTTGATGTAATGACAGGTTCATTTCCTTTTCTCATGTCTTCGATGATTGTTTCATCGCTCAGGATATCAACAGTTTCATCATGATCGGAATAGTGGATCACAAGTCTGTCGAGCAGATCTCCTTGTGTGACAACGGTTGTTTTCTCATAGTCATGAAGTCTTTCAAGAAGATGGGATGAATCGGTCAGATGGCCGATTCCGTAAAGGCTGTCTTCATCGCAATGCGCATTGACGCCGACAAGCTTCATGCCGTTGAAATCCGCCCACCAGGCAAGACAGTGACCTGCTTCCCAGGTAAATCCTGTTTTGGAACCGATGAGATCAGGAAGAGAGATACCATATGTTTCGGCTGAATGCCATGTTGTTGACTGCATCAGGATGCCGTCCGGGTAAAACTGCGTCGGTGAAGATGTATATTTTCTGGAAGAGAATACCTTGGTGAAGGTTTCATTTTTAATGCAGTATTCGACAAGGCGTGCCATATCATGGGCTGTGCTGTAATGATCATCATCATGAAGTCCCGTGACATTGGCAAAATGAGAATCATTCATGCCGATCTCTTTTGCTTTGTCATTCATCATGGAAACGAAATTTCTGATACTGCCGGCACTTAAGATTGCCAGTGCATTTGCCGCATCCGCTCCCGAAGGAAGAGCAGTTCCGTAGAAAAGATCGCGTACGGTCACCACATCGCCTTCCGCAAATCCGGCAACCGAAGCACCGAGCTCATCAAGACCTCTTACCATTTCGTTTGTGATTTCGACTTTTTTATCCTGATCATTCAGTTTTTCCATGGCGACGATTGCTGTCATCATTTTCGTCATGGAGGCAGGATACATTTTTTCTTCACCGTTTTTTTCGGTGAGAACCTGTCCGCTTTCAATATCGAAGACGTAAATATAATCACTGCCGAGTGACTCATATAAAGTCGGGTCAGGCTCCGCCGCATCCACGCTCACAATCATGCCGGTAAAGGCAATGAATGCAGTGAGCAGCAGGACAATCAATTTTCTGATCTTTTTTGAATTCATGGAAATATTTTACCTTTTTAGATCTTCTGAGACAATCTTCAGTCAATCCTGACTTTGGTGATGTCGTCGTAGTTCTGAATAAAATACCAGGAATACAGTACATTGAGATAGTATTCCATGCATGCCTGAGAAGAGAAGTTTGCATAACGCTGATATTTCTTTTCACGATCGGGCAGATAAAGAACGATATCTGCCAGGGCAGCGAGTTCACTGCTGCGGTTTGAGGTCAGGGCAATGAATGGCACATGGTTCTGTTTCAGAACCCGTGCGCTTTCAAGAGTCGCTTCGGTGCTTCCCGAATAAGAAAGGACAATTGCGCAGTCCTCCTTCCTCAGGGTCTGGGCCAGGTGACGCTGTTCGCCATAGACTGGGGAAGTCAGAAATTGTTTGAAGCCCGCCCGCATCATCCGTGCCTGGAAAGCAAGACCTGACACAAACGCATCACCGACACCGAAAATGACGCAATGATGCGATTTCATTAACAGATCGGAAGCCTGCTCGAATTCCTTCCGCATGGATGAGATCATTGCCCGTGCTTCATTGAGCGATTCATTTGTCAGTTTTGCAAGCTTGACGGAGATCTTCTGAATATCATCATCCATTTCAAACGGAATGTTTGCGTCGATGGTCGAAATATTGGAAGCCTGCTGTTCAAGCTCTGCCGAAAAACGGATTTTGAATTCCTGATAGCCGCTTAAGCCGATCCGCTTGCATAAACGGATGACGGCGGCCGGAGAAGTATATGTTTTCTTTGCAAGTTCAGCCGCGCTGAGTGAAAGAACGTTTGCCTTTTGTGCAAGAATATATTCCGCAAGCACTGTTTCATTGTGTGTGAATCCTGTACGGTCTTCGAGCTGTCTGATGATTTTCATAGGATGATTATACCCTGTAATGAAATAAAATTTCATCAGCTTTGAAACGCTTTGGGAACATTATGAAAGTTTAAACCAACATGATCCGGTCTGATTTACTTCATATCGGTGATCCGCTATATTAACGATGTAGATAAAGGAGACAAAAATAATGTCAGAAAGAAAGAGTGTCAAAATCGTCACCATCGGCGGCGGCTCAAGCTACACACCTGAATTAATGGAAGGTTTTATCAAGCGCTATGATGAACTTCCGATCCGTGAAATCTGGCTCTGCGATATCGAAGAAGGAAGAGAAAAGCTCGAAATTGTCGGTGCCATGGCGCAGCGTATGTGGGATGCCACACCGTATGATGTCAAGGTTCATCTGACTCTTGACAGAAGAGAAGCTCTGCCGGGAGCTGACTTTGTCACAACCCAGTTCCGTGTCGGTCTGCTCAACGCCCGTATCAAGGATGAAAGAATTCCGCTTTCCTACGGCATGCTCGGTCAGGAAACAAACGGTGCCGGCGGTATGTTCAAGGCATTCCGTACAATCCCTGTCATTCTCAGCATCATTGAGGACATGAAGGAATTATGCCCTGACGCATGGCTGATCAACTTCACCAACCCGTCCGGAATGGTCACTGAAGCAGCGATCAAGTGGGGCGGCTGGAAGAAGACTGTGGGTCTTTGCAATGTGCCGGTCGGCGCTCTGTTAAGAGAACCTCCGCAGTTCGGACTGACAGAAAGAGAATGCATCCACCAGTTTGCAGGTCTCAACCACTTCCACTATCACAAGGTTTCCGACAAGTACGGAAATGATCTGACCGACAAGCTGATCGACAACATGTATGATCCGAATGTCGATGACGGCACACCGGCAAATATCTTTGACTGCAAGTTCCTCAAGGAACACCTCAAGCAGATTCAGCTGATTCCGTGCGGATATCACCGTTATTACTACATGCATGATGAAATGCTGAAGCACGCCATTGAAGAATTCAACACAATCGGCACCCGTGCACAACAGGTCAAGCAGACAGAAGCAGAGCTCTTCGAACTGTACAAAGATCCGAATCTGAACTACAAGCCTGAACAGCTCTCCAAACGCGGCGGCGCCCATTATTCCGATGCGGCATGCGAGTGCATCTGCTCCATTTACAATGACAAGAGAACCCACATGGTTGTCTCCACACAGAACAACGGCGCGATCAGCGATCTGCCGTATGACTGCATCGTTGAAATCTCATGCATCATCACCGGCAAGGGACCGATGCCTCTGAACTGGGGCAGCTTCCATCCGAGTGAAAGAGGATATGTGCAGATGATGAAGGCAATGGAAGAATGCGTCATCGAAGCAGCGATTACCGGAAACTACGGTCTGGCTCTTGCGGCATTTGAAATGAACCCGCAGGTTGAACACGGACATGTTGCACAGACCGTTCTCGATGAACTTCTTGTCGCTCATGAAAAGTATCTGCCGCAGTTTGCGGACAAGATTGCCGAGCTCAAGGCAGCCGGTGTCTATCCGAAGGATGAAGTTGTCCAGGAACTTCTGAAAGAAGGCAAGTAAGAAAATGAAAACCGGGAGTCATTTCCCGGTTTTAACAATGGAGAGAATCATGGAATTTCAGATTGTCAGTGATGTATTGAAAAAATACGAAGGAAACAGTGAACATGTCGTCATTCCGGAAGGTATCCGGGAAATTGATGACTATGCTTTTTACGGCGCCCATGCCATGAAAACACTCACAATTCCTTCCACTGTCAAAGAGATCGGTTCCAATGCATTTTATGACTGTGCATCGCTCAAAGAAGCTGTTCTTCCTGATTCTCTTCTTTTTCTCGGTTCAGCCGCATTTGCCCGCTGTTGTGAACTGAAGCGTGTCTGGTTGCCCGACAGCCTGACATCACTTTCAAGAATTTTATTCTTCGGCTGCGAAAAGCTTGAGGAGATCAGACTGCCGGTGAATCTGACAAAAATAGGCAGGGCATGTTTTCAGAACTGCACGCGCCTGAATGTGATGGTGCTGCCGGAAAGTCTGCGCATTCTTGAAGACAGCGTATTTGACGGCTGCAGGAATCTGGAAGCTGTGTTTTTCCCTGAGAAGCTTGAAGAGATCGGAAACAATGTTTTCTTCGGCTGTGAACATCTTGCGGAATTGAGAATTCCGGAAAACATCCGCTCGGTCGGCAGCGGCGCATTTGAGACAAAAGGACATCTGAAACTTGAAATGCCGTCAGGCTTCATCCTGAAACCGGCCATGCTGGATGCCAAATGGAATATGTACTGGAATGAAGGAAGTGTGAAGAATGAAAAGAGATATCTTCTTCATGATTCATATATCCCTTCATTGAGAATCAATGAATTCAAGCCGTATGCAAGGGCAGTTCTTGCGGTGAATTATCTTGAAACATATACGCATCATATTGAAGAATATGAAAACTGGATCGGTGAGAATACAGATCTTGTGATTGAAATGACAGTATCCGCAAAGCGGTTCAATGCCCTGAATCATGCCCTGAGTGAAGGGATCATTTCTTCAGAGAAAATCGAACCGTATCTTTCCATGATTACAGACAGGGACGAGAAGGCAAAGCTGCTTGAGATCAGAAGAAATGCGAAGAAAGATGATGATCTTCTTTCACTGGATCTTGATGATCTTTTCTGAGGTAGGGTCTTATGGATGATGAACTCCTGTTGATCTGCAATGAAATATTTGCATATATCAGAAACCAGCTGACCTTTCAGCTGCGTTTTATGGACCCTGCCCTGAACAATTATCAATTGATACCGGATGCGCTTGAATACCGGTGCGACGGGAAATTTTTCCACTATCCGCCGATTGCACTGATCAAGACTTTCCAATACAGCCCCAATGCGGCAGTCAGAGGCTACCTTCATGTGGTGCTCCATTCCGTCTTTGCCCATCTTTATTTTTCGAAAAACAGAAAGATGTCATTGTGGAATCTAGCCTGCGATATTGCGGTTGAAAATGTGATTGAAGAGCTCGGACTTGCATGCACGGAAACTTCCGCTTCAGAAGAAAAACGGAAAGAAATCGAAAAAATGAAATCGAAGGTTTCCGCATTCACGGCTCAGAAAATCTACCATGTTCTCGAAGATATGGAGAAAGATCAGATTAAGCTGCTGGCACCTCTGTTTGCGTTTGACAATCATGAATGCTGGTATGAAATCAGAGAAGCGGTCGGAACTTCGGAAACACTCTATGGCGAAGAAGACCGTGACAATCCTTCTTCTTTAAGCAATAACCGCTTCGATCAGGCAAGCCACGATACCGGCGAATCAAAGGAAGGCGAAGATCCTTCGCATACGGAAGAAGAGATCAGACAGATCAGAAATGCACTGAAAGACTGGAAGGAAATCTCCGAAAAAATCGAAACCGATCTTGAGACATTCAACAAAGAAAACGGCGAAAAAGCAGAAGCGCTGGTGCAGTCGCTCAAAGAGCTTCACCGTGAAAAATACAGCTACCGCACATTTTTAAGAAAATTCATGACAAGCGGCGAAAAGATGAAAATCAGCGATGAAGATTTTGATCTGATCTTCTATACATACGGACTGAGTCTTTATCACAATCTGCCTTTAATCGAACCGCTTGAATATCAGGAGATGAAGAATATCCGCGAACTGGTGATCGCCATCGATACGTCCGGTTCCGTGCAGGGAGACACCGTACAGGATTTTCTGCAGAAGACATACAATATCTTTACCGAAAAGGAAAACTTCTTCTCTCAGTTCAGAATTCACATCCTGCAGTGCGACATGATGATCAGACAGACAGCGATCATTACAACCATGGCGGACTTTGACAGATATATTCATGAACTGGAAATCACGGGACTCGGGGGAACGGATTTCAGACCTGTATTTGCATATGTGAATGAACAGATTGAAAAAGGAACATTCACCAGATTCGGCGGACTGCTCTATTTTACGGATGGGGACGGCGTCTATCCGAAATACAGGCCGACATATCCATGCGCATTCCTTTTCCCCGAAGACAACAAGGAAATCACGGTACCGCCATGGGCAATCAGCTACAGACTGAAAGGAGACAACTGATATGCATATCAAGGAAGCGAAAAAACAGATTCATCACGCAATCATCGCATACAGCGCAAAGAATGCGGCAGGTAAGCCGAGAATTCCGGCTGAAGCACAGCGTCCTGTTTTTCTGGTCGGAGCACCCGGCATCGGCAAAACTGCGATTGTGAAGCAGATTGCGGAAGAAATGGATACCGGATTTGTCTCTTATTCAATGACCCACCACACAAGACAAAGTGCACTCGGACTTCCCTATATTGTCGAAAAGGAATTCGGTTCAAAGAAATACAGCGTATCCGAATATACGATGAGTGAGATTCTCGCAAGTGTCTATGAGGAAATGGAAAAGACCGGAAAGAAGACCGGCATTCTGTTCCTCGATGAAATCAACTGCGTTTCGGAAACCCTGGCGCCGAGTATGCTGCAGTTTCTGCAGTACAAGACATTCGGCCGCCACAGCGTACCGGAAGGCTGGATTGTGGTCACGGCCGGCAACCCTGCCGAATACAATGATTCCGTCCGCGAATTTGATATTGCGATGCTTGACCGTCTCAAGAAAATCGAAGTGGAACCGGACTTTGAAGTCTGGAAGGAATTTGCCGTGAAGACAGGCGTTCATTCATCCGTTCTTTCTTATCTCACCATCAAGCCGCAGAATTTCTACAAGGTTTCCACGACTCTTGACGGAAAGAGTTTTGTGACAGCCCGCTCCTGGGACGATCTTTCCAGAATGATCACAATCTATGAAGAAAATGATCTGGAATGCGACCACAATCTGATTGCCCAGTATGTGCAGGATGAAGAGATCGCTGCCGACTTTGCCAATTATTATGATCTCTACCGCAAATACAGATCGGATTATCAGGTCAGTGAAATCATTGAAGGCAGTGTGAGCGAAGAGATTGTCAAACGTGCGGCAAAAGCAAAATTCGATGAAAGACTGTCACTGATTTCATTGATTCTTTCTTCCCTGGAAGATCAGATTTCCGAAACCATGCGGTTTGAAGAAGGAATGAAAAATGTCATTGCCGATGTGAAGGCAATGAATGCACCGTATGCCGAAAGCTTTGCACAAAGGGCTGAATACTGGCAGAAGCAGTCGATGGAAACAGATACCGAAGTCCATGTGGAGAGAGCCCTTTCTACAATGCGCCTGGAACGTCAGATCGGCAGTGCACTCAAGGAATCTGATGATCGGGAAACACTCAAAAAAGAGCTGAGAGTCCTTCTTGATTCATTTGCAGAAACGAATGAAAAGGCGCAGAGCTCTTTGAGAAATGTCTTTGGATTCATGGAGAAGGCATTCGGTCAGTCGCAGGAAATCCTGATTCTTGTCAGTGAACTGACGATCAGACCTGATCTTGCCGGATATATTTATGCCCATGGCTGCGACAAGTATTATGAATACAATGACAGACTGCTGTTTGAAGACCAGCAGAATACACTGAATGAGCGCATAGAAGCACTCAACCTCAAAACACTTGAAGAAATCTAAAGATTTTCAGGATTGTAACAATAGCCGAGCATCATCCCGTATGCGCATTCACGGAAATGAATGATTTCTCCATCAAACATCATCGTCTGATCGTTTCCCTGATCTGAATGATCCAGAATTTTTTCACTCAGAGTAAGTGTATCGAATAGATACTGTCTGTTCAGCTGAACAGGCGACTGGTATCTGTGACCGGGATAAATCTTCAGATTCTTAACGAATGAAGTTTTTTCAATGAACAGCTTCAGATTGTCACGGAATTCATGAAGGGGAATACATCCGGGAATCTGCATCCAGAAATGTCCGGAACCGACGGCGTCTCCACTGTAGAGGCAGCCGTTTTTTTCATCGAGGACAACCACACTGCCGGGCGTATGTCCTGCCAGCAGGATGATGCGAAGAGTCAGATTGCCAAGATCAAAGATCTGCTCATCATCAAGCGGCGTGAACCATTCACGCGGATATTCACCACTGAAAAGATTGCAGTACAGATCGATATCTGCCTCATGCATATAAACCGGAACGCCTGCTTCATGAAACTGCCTGATGGAATGGCCTGCATGGTCGGGATGACCGTGCGTGATGATCACTTCAAGAGGAAGATCACTCAGCTTTCTGACTGTCTCATAGAGCTGATCCGTATCCTGAAGTGTATCGATCAGAACTGCCTTATCTTCTCCTTTGACAAGATAGCAGTCCACATTCAGATCATTTCCTTCTGTTTCATTGATCTGAAAAACATTGTATCTGATCTGACCGACTGAAATGCCCATATTCCTTACCTGCCTTTGTCAGTATCGTAACACAGGCAACGGGTGAATATGTTAAGATGATTGCGATTCACAAAGCGGAGGAATTATGGAAAAAATTGCAAGCTTTACTGTCAATCACCTGGTTCTTGAACCGGGCATATATGTTTCAAGAAAAGACAGATTCAAAGATACCGTCATCACAACATTCGATCTGCGCATGACCCGTGTCAACAAAGAACCTGTCATGAATACGGCAGAGATTCATACGATCGAGCATCTTGGTGCGACCTATCTCAGAAATCATGAAGAGTGGAAGGACAGAGTTGTCTATTTCGGCCCGATGGGATGCCGTACAGGCTTCTATGTGCTGCTTGAAGGCGATCTTTCTTCGGAAGAGATCGTTGATCTGATCACAGGCATGTTTGTCTTCATCCGTGACTTTGAAGGGGAGATTCCCGGTGCAAAGCCTGAGGAATGCGGAAATTATCTGGATCAGAATCTGAATATGGCGCACTTTTTAGCAGACAGATATCTCAGGGAAACACTTGAAAACATCGATGAGAAGCATCTGCATTATCAGGAGTAAGAATGTCAACTACCATACCCAAACATGACTTAAAGTCATGTTGTGGATATGGCTTGTAAATGAAATGCATACAGCATTTCAGATACAACTTGTCGTATCTGCCCAACAGTCCAGACAGTCCTGTTCAGGACCTCCTGCCTTTTTTACACAGAAAGTAAATCTCTGTGCTGGCGATACATAGGGTTGGCTGACATTCAACCCGTGAAGGACAGTATGCTGACCTCCAACTCTTCGAGGTACTCATTTCCCTTTGCGAAGAGATTCATCGCGGCAATCCTGTCATCATTTGACTGATAGCCGCACCGGATACATTTGAATGTATGTGTCTGTTTATCACGGTTATTCTTATCCACATACCCACAAACAGGACACGTCTGTGAAGTATAAGCCGGATCGACAATGACTACTGCACAATCATGGAGTCTTGCCTTATATGTGATCTTCTCTGCAAGATCAGCATATGGCCACGAAACAGTATACCAGCGGTGCTTGATGCAGACCTGCTCTGTTGCAGAACGGATTCCGGACAGATCTTCAAGCACAAAAAGAGTATTCTCAGGCTGGGAGTTTACGAGTGCCTTGGCAATGCAGTGATTGGTATCCTGCATCCAGCGGTTTTCTCTGTGACCGATTGCCTTGAGTCTTCTTCTTGAAGAAGGTGTCCGCTTGCGCTGCAAAGAAGAACGGATCCGTTTGAAATGAGCCCGCTTCTGTTTCATTTTTGCTCCGGAATAAAACACAGTTTCACCCTTACTGTCATAGGTAACTGCAGCGAATCTGAGACCTCTGTCAATTCCTACGATATTGGTGCAGCCAATATGATAGGGCTCAGATTTACTGCATGTCACAGAAACATGCAGAAACATTCTGCCGTGTTTGTTTACCAGTTTGGCAGTGCCGAATTTCCATGAGCCGTCAAAGTAATGTTCAAGTCCTTCAGTATGATATGAGAGTTTGATTCTTTTGTTCAGTGTGTTGACGGAAAGCCTTCCGTCAGCAAGAAAAGAATAATCTCTGTTATAAACAAGATCATACTCATAGGCCTGGAATTTCACTCTTGTCCATTCGTGATGATTTGAGAGAATAGACTTGTATCTGGCAAGAACAGTCTTGATCGCAGATTCAGCCATCTGAGCTTTCATACCGAAATCTTCTTTGATCTGATAGTAATAAAGATCATGGATATGACGTTTGTCCATATCCATGGATCTGAAGACATAGTCAGAAAGAAAATTACATGCCTTTGTATAAGCATGCATCGTATCTTTCAGAGCTCTGATATCATCGTCATTGACAAAGAGCTGAAGTTTGGCAGTCAGGGAAATCTTATGTGGATTCATACAACCATCTTAAAAGATTTCACAATTATAAGAAAGCTTTAGAAAGTGAAAGATTTGTAAAAGATTTGTGAAAAGAAAGGAGGCCGCATTCCTCCCCACCCAAATCTAAGATATGGATGGGGTATCCTGCGGAATTTAATGAAAATCGGAGTTATCGGAGCGATGGATGCGGAAATCAATACAGTTGTTTCTGCGCTTCAGAATATCAGAACAAGTCACAAAGCAAATCTCACGATCACCGAAGGAAGTT
>JAUNEN010000070.1 GCA_030525525.1 Erysipelotrichaceae bacterium | reverse complement strand
CTTTTTTTTCTTCATATTGCCTTCCTTTCTGCAATCTCTGCTGTATTCATTCAAATTATAACCAAAAAACAGAAAGAGCATTCTCTCCTTCTGCTTTAAGGTTCTTAAGTTTTCAGTCAAAGGTTTCGATTTCAAGATCTCTGAAGAATGCTTCAGTACCGATTTCACTGAAGAAACCAACTGCCCCACGGGCATCTTTGCCATGTTTCATACCTGACACATGCAGTACAGGCTCCGCTTCGTCATTGAGATAAAAATCAGCCCTGTCATCTTCAATGACCGCTTTGAGGCTCACCCATTCATCAAGTCCGTTATGAATCGGCGCTTCATATTCAGTGATTCCGAATTCACGGAAGTAGGCAAATGTATAGCCCGGATAAGAGAAATACTGACAGCCATGTGCTTTCCTGATCGGATCATCGGTCATGCCGTTGGTCGGCCTGATGTAAAAGGATTCAAATTCACTGTTATCTCCACTCACTCGATAGACAATTCCGATGAATCCTCTGGCAAAATCCGGTGCATCGGGCAGAAGTCTTGCCAGCATCTTCACTCTGATGATGCCGTTATGGAAGTTAACATCTTTCAGTCTGACGAGTGTATTCTCATCAAACTGCATAATCTTGTCTTTTTTGACAACGCGGATTGCATTTTCTCCGTTCACAGCCGCATTTTCCATTTCGGTATGAACTGCTTCAAAATTTCTGATATCTGTTTCAGGATTGAATTTCATATTTGTCCTCCACTCACAGCCATTATTTTAATCGATACATCTTCTTCTTTGAAGCAGGCACTTTTATGTAACTATTATTTGTATGAATCACCCGAAATGATACAGCTCTTTCGAAGAGCAGAGGATGACATTCTCATCCACAATCCTGACTTCTCCGCTTAACGCCATAGATGCCCCGCAGAGATAGTCTCTGACTCTTCCTGCATCTTCATTCCCTAAACGCTGCAGATTGACGAATGCGGCATTGTTGCCCTGCATCATGAAGCTGATAATCTGTTTCACTTCTTCTTTTCTGCGCGGTTCAAACATTGAAATCCGCAATTCACACGCATCGCTTTCCTCTTCCTTTGTCACTTCTTCAGTTTCATCTTCTTCTGTTTCCTCCGATAATGAAGCAGGAGTAAAGACTAAACCATAGATTGATTCGAATAAACTCATAACACACCTCACTTTTTGGTGAGTATATGTCAAAACTGAACGATGATGGTCGCATTTTCTGCGACATTTATTCTTTCAGAAGAGATGCTTTGTTTTCATAAAGGATATTATTGACTTCCATCAGATTGTAGATCCGATGGGCGATGCACCACTGAACAATGACATCTGATCTTCTTGCATCGCTGAAGGCATAGCCTGCCGACTTCAGAAGTTCATCCATTTCTTCTTCACTCAGCTTCATCGCAAGGCCCAGGCAGATCACGCTGTTCTTTTTCGGAATGGTGCCGCTGCGGATTTTTGAAAAATATCTGCGGTCCATCAGTGCCCTGCGGTAAACATCCACTTCATTCAGTTTCCGATCATCCAGAAATCTGTAAAGTGTATTCAGAAACACATTCTTGTGGCGGGCTTTGATCATCTGCCTGACATCTTCATAGATGATTTTTTCAGACGGTTTTGGGACTGCATGAAAACGAGGAATTTCATAAAAATCAGGTTCGTTTTCCCGTTCCTGATCAGCTCTCAGAAAATCAATCATCAGCTGTCCTTTTCTGTGCCTGAAATCACATCTTTGACAAAGTCACATGAAATATTTGCAACAAAGATTTCATCTTCATCATAGAATCCGTGATCAGCACCTTCGATCGTGACAAGCTTCGCATGCGGGAAGACTTTTACAGCTTTTCTGGAATAGGAAAGCGGAACAAGTGAATCAGCAGTTCCATGAATGATCAATACAGGTCCCGGATAATCCATATGGCTGTAAATATCGACAGCAAATGCATCGACTGCATATAGCGAACTGACCGTACAGCCTAGACACCTGAATGTTTCAGGAATCTTTCCGGTATCGCCGATCAGCTTCTTCACAAAGTCATGGATGACATAAGCCGGATAAAGCGGAATCAGACCGCGTATATCCTGAGGACGCTTTGAAGCGGTATAGGTAATGACATAGCCGCCCTGTGAACCGCCCATCAGAAAGAGATTGTTCTGATCAATCATGTCAAGTTCTCTGATCCCGTCAATGACACAATCAAGATCATCAGCTTCACTTAACACGCTCATCTCTGTCATTTTACCGTCGCTTTGAATCTCTTCCCCGCCGCCGATGAAATCAAAACAATAGGCCGCAATTCCGTTTTCAGAAAAGACTTCTGCATAATATTCATGATCGGACAGATTCGCGCCGAAGCCATGACATATGATGACGCAAGGAAACGGTCCTTTCCCTTCGGGAAGCCATAAATGACCGTAGATTTTCCGGTTCTGTTTATAGAATAAAAGTTCCTGTTTCATAATCTCAGTCCATATTCTTCTCAGCCCAGTCTGAATCGCGGAAGATTGCTCTGGCTACCCCGATCAGATCAAAATGATAATGAGCAAGCAGATCATCCGCTTCTTTGCGGCTTGTAATTCCGCCTGCCGTCAATACAGGAATCCTCACACTTTGTGCAATTGCATCGGCTTCCTGTCTGAAATATCCTGCATCTTTGATTTCAGGACGGATATATCCCGAAAGGCCGCCCGAAACATCGATCAGATCGCAGCCTGCCTCTTCAAAAAGCTTTGCGGCAACCGGTGCGTCTTTTCCTTCAGCGCCGCCCTCCATGTCATCCGCTGCGCCGAATCGGATCGCAACCGGATAATCCTGACCGACTGCTTCTTTGACTTTACGGATAATTTCGCAATGCAGACGTGTTCTGCCTTCAAGAGTGCTTCCTGTATACGCGTCTGTTCTGTGATTTGTCAAGGGTGAATAAAACTGCGACAGAAGATAACCATGGGCAGCGTGGATTTCAACGCCGTCAAATCCGGCTTTCTTTGCCCGCAGTGCAGCTTTGACAAAGCCTTCGGTAACATTTCTGATATCTTCTTCATCCATCATCTTTGCGATGCGTTCAGACGAACGTGTTTTGTATTCCGTTGCACTGGGTGCTTTGGGCAATTCAATACATGCCTTTCCACCAGCATGATTGATCTGAAGGAATGCCTTTGAACCGTTACGATGAATGATGTCCGCAAGCTCTGACAGTCCTTTGATGTCTTCATCATCACTGACAGAAAGCTGGTTTTCACCGGCTTTGCCTTCAGGCAGGATATATTCATGTTCAACAATGACAAGACCGATTTTTCCGTTCTTTGTCTTTTCGTCATACCAGGATTTCAATTCTTCAGAAACCTTTCCGTCATCTGATCTGCCGGTTGCCATCGGCGGTATGACCAGGCGGTTTTTCAGACTGAGATCTCTGAGTTCAAACGGATCTGTGAGTTTTTTCATACTAGCCTCCCGATTGAAATCATTATACTGAGATTCGGGGATCTTAATGAACAGATGCACTCGGATTGAAACAATTAATGCTAAACTGAAGATGAATCAGGAGGTGTTCCTATGAGCGAAGAAAAGAAACCGGCATCAGATGTCAATGAGAAGTCAGCCGGTGCGAAAATCGTATGGGCTGATTTTATCAGAGGCGCGATTGTCGGTGTATTAGCTGGCATGCTGGTGACATATGTGATTATGAACGGCCTCTATTCGGGTCTGCTTTCAAAAGATGAAAAAACGGAAATTGTACCGGGACCTTCAACAGTTGATTTTGTGGATGTTGTTCTCGATGAAGCAGGCGAGCATTCCGAATTCATCGTGATGGAACAGCCGCTTTCCGTGAATACAACGATTACAAAAAGCGGACTTGCCAATCTGCCGATCTTCTCCAAAGTCAAAAATGTCACTTACTACGGAACCGGTGTCTATACTGTCGATCTTTCAGAAATCAATTCTCGAAATATCAGGGTGGATGAAGAAAACCATGTCGTAAACATTCTGATTCCGCATGCCGTTCTGCAATATGTGAATCCCGATCTTGAAAAAACAGAATTCCAGGATACCGAACGAGGATGGCTTGCATTCGGTGATATCAGACTGACAGCCGAAGAGAGCAATGAGCTGGAAAAAGATGTGCTTTCCACGATGGAAGAGCGTCTGTCGACGGATGATCTGCTGATCCAGGCGGATGAATTTGCCATACTGAAAACATGGGAAATCTTCCAGCCCGTCATATCAGCGGTTTCAAACGAATACAGTGTCGAAATAGAATTTTCCGAATAACCAAAAAACAGAGATTGCGGTCTCTGTTTTCGTTTCTTACAGCAGTGATCTGATGCAGGCTTCAACATCGGCCATATCAGCTGTCGGCTCAAATCTTGCGGCAACACTTCCTTCGCGGTCGATGATGAACTTTGTGAAGTTCCATTTGATATCAGGTTTCTGATCCCATTCAGGATCTTTCGATGCAAACATTTTTTCAAGTCCTTCTCTGTATTTGTGATCGTTGAATCCTTCGAATCCCTTCTGTGACTTCAGATAAGTGAACAGAGGAAGTTCATTTTCGCCGTTGACATCGGATTTTTTCATCTGCGGGAAGGTTGTGTTGTAATGCAGGGTGCAGAATTCATGAATCTCTTCATCCGTGCCGGGAGCCTGGCCGCCGAACTGATTGCACAGAAAGCCTGATTTCATATTTTCTGCACAGTAAATGTGAAAAACAGGCTTTCTGTTTACAGATAATGATCAAACAGCCATCTGCCGAAGCCGTCTTCATGAGCGGGATATTCGGTTACTGCGTCAGCAATCTCCTTGTTTTCCTTCATCCCGTTGCATAAGCACACAGAGTAGCCTGCCATCTTCATCATCTCAAGATCGTTTTCGGCATCGCCGAATGCCATGACATCGCTTAAATCGATCCCGTTTGAGCGGCAGTATTCAGCGACAGCATTTCCTTTATTGTTGCGGCGGTCCTGGAATTCGAGCAGATCGACTCTTGTCTTGAAGCAGAAGAATGTTTCATTCTCCAGTGTCTTTGCAAGCGGCACGACCTTCTCATCCATCTCTTCTGCAGAGTGGGTTCTGTACATGATTTTGCCGACCGGTTCCTCCCAGAATTCCTCGACATTCTTCACGATTCTCGACTCATTCTGATTGCGCTTTGCGCTTGCCTGAAGCAGTTCGTCATCCCATCTTGCCAGCATATATCCTTCTCTGTAAATAAAGGGATTGCACTGTGTAGGTTCCATGCCGGTGATGATCTCTTTGATTGTTTCCGGCATCAGCGGATTCAGCTTGACTGTCTCGTTTTTATGCGAGTCATAAATCTCACCGCCGTTTAAGCCGATGATGAAATCAAACTGGAAACCGAGCTGCCATTCTTTTGCATGTTCCAGCAGATTCTGCCATAAAGGTCTGCCGCTGGCTAAGCCGAGCAATACGCCTCTTTCATGAAGTTCCTGCATTGCCTTCCGGTTGATTTCACCGAAATCATAACCGCGGTCTCTGAGTGTGCGGTCGATATCCGCCACAACGATTTTGTATGTCTTTTTCATATTCCTATCCTTTCACAATCTGAGTGCCGTTCAGAAAGACGGAATGAATCATTGACAGCGAAGAGAAAAGATCGCCGTCATAAATCACAAAGTCCGCATCTTTTCCTGCTTCAATGGATCCGATTCTGTCTTCGCAGAGAATATGCTTTGCAGGATTGATCGTAATAGCTTTCAGTGCTTCAAAGGAATCCATACCGGCTTTGACGCATAAGCCTGCATAGACAGGCAGATAGCTGATCATGGAGAACGGATGGTCGGTAATGATGGATACCGTACATCCCTTCTTTGAAAGAATGCCGGCTGTTTCCCATGTCTTGTTTCTGACTTCCGGCTTGGACGCATGCATGAGTGTCGGTCCGACTGCCAGCGGCACATCCGCCTTGGCAAGTTCATCGGCAATCAGATGGCCTTCCGTAACATGTTCAAGGGTCAGTTTCAGATCAAATTCCTTCGCAATGCGGATCGCCGTCAGGATGTCATTTGCCTGATGGGCATGTGCTTTGAGCGGAATCTCTTTTCTGAGTACCGGAATCATCGCTTCCTTTTTGAAATCAAATACAGGCATTTTAGTAATATCGCCGGCAGCCGCTTCCTTTTTGGCAAGATATTCTTTTGAAATGCAGATCATCTCACGGATTTTTGCGGCATTTGACATTCGTGCGGAAATTCCTTTTGTCCTGTATACAGACTTCGGGTTTTCTCCGAATGCACATTTCATGGCAATTGGATCCCTGATCACCATTTCATCGGCGCTGACGCCAAAGGTTTTAAAAGCCGCCCAGGTACCGCCGATGCTGTTGGCACTGCCCGGCCCGGTCGCAATTGTCGTCACACCTGCATTTCTGGCTTTTTCAAATGACGCATCGAACGGATTGACGCTGTCGATTGCACGAAGATGCGGCGTCAGAGGATCATTGAGTTCATTGTAGTCGCTGCCCTCAAAGCCCATTCCCGTTCCGGAAACACCGACATGTGTATGTGCATCGACAAAACCGGGATAGATATTGCGTTCTTCAGCATCGATCACTTCTGCATCCGCAGGAATTTCATCACTGACCGCAATGAATTTTCCGTCTTCAATCAGAATGGATGAACGGTATGGTATTTCATGGACTGCATCATGAATCAGGCCGTTTGTGATTACCAGCATGGTTTCCCCTCCATTTCTTCTTTGCGCTGCAGCTGTCTGAGAATCTCTTCTTCATCAAGCTCGCAGATGACGTGGCATGCATCATAGCGCGGCAGTGCTGAGGCATGGATCAATTCAAGGAATTTATGATAATCCATCTGCATCAGAGGACGTTTCATCGGGTTCACAACCACCCTTGCAATATAGCGCTGACAGGAAATCTCATCTCCGCTTGAAGGGTCGATCATATCAACCGGCGGCATCGGTTTCACCGGTATGATCGTTCTGTTTGCGCATTCAATCGTATAGACTCCCTGATAGTTCTTCTGATCTTCGGAAAGATATACATGACATGCGCACCATGTCAGATCGCATGACTGACATTCATGAAGAAGATTTGCAAACCCTTCTTCATCATGTTCTCTTCCGAATTTTCTCAGCTTTTCTGTTTCAAACATCAAAGGCCACATGGCGCCATGCACCAGCGTAACCCCTTCATCATAGGATGAAATCGCTTCTTCAAGTGCCTGCAGGGATCGTGTTCTGATAAGGTCCTTCAGCTGATCAAGTTCAGCTTCGGTATATCTTTCATCTTCAAATTTCACATTCCAGGAGTGCCATTTTTTCATGACCTCTCTGGTGATGTTCATCACCATTTCAATATCGTTAACGGTTGTCAGTACAGGAAGATTCAGTATAATTTCATCCGTTTCATCCGGATCGTAAAGCAGCTTGAGACCGGTCCCGATCCGCAGCGGATCATAGATGATCAGATAGCCTTCGGACGGTATCATCGGCAGAAAACGCTGAAATCTGTCCTGCATGCCTGCTTTGTACTTTCCCATGCAGAGATCATTGATCTCAATCTTTGTTCTGAAAATTCCTGTCTGTCTGATTCTGATTTTATAAGGCATATTCACCTTCTTCGTTTAAGCGGATTGTTTCCATGTGCAGCAGATCATTTATATTGTCCCGTGCACAAAGATCGTAATACAGAGGAGTTACGGCAATATAGCCGGCATTGACTGCTTCAACATCGCTGATCCTCTCCTTTGAGCTTTCAGGATCTCTCATATCGTCATCGTTGATGAAGAGAAAGAGTTCGCCATCCTTTTCTTCCCGTTCTACCGGACGGGCATAATCGACATGATCGTGAAGATCGGTCACTCTGATTCCCTTTATTTCATTTTCCGGCAGATCCGGCACATTGATATTGAGAATGAAACTGTCTTTCTGAGGACAGTTCATAAAATACGGTATGATCTGCTTCACTGCATCGGCAGCAGCTTTGAAATCAGATGCCTGATAGGAACATAAGGATACTGCAATTCCCGGGACTTTCTGAATCATCGCCTCTCCGGCTGCCGCAACAGTTCCCGAATAAATCACATCGCTTGCCAGATTTCTGCCGATATTGATGCCTGAAATCACAAGATCCATTTTTTTCTTAAACAGTCCGTTGACTCCGTAATATGTGCAGTCCGCCGGCGTGCAGTCGATTGCATAAGCTTCTTTCACACCTTCAATCTCTCTTCTTTCAGCTCTGTTTTTCCGATAGAAGTAAGTGACGCTGTGTGAGTATGCGCTGCGCTGGGAAAGCGGTGCAGCGATGTAAATATCATATTCATCTTTCAATGCATCAGCCAGGGCTTTGATGCCCGGTGAATCGATGCCGTCATCATTTGCGAGCAGTATATTCATTTGTTGTACCTTCCAAAAGGATTATACAGTAAGTTTCAGAATGTATCATCCTGACTGCAGTGAATCATCAATTGATTTTGTTTTTCAAAGCCACAAAAACACCACAATAGTAAACTATAATGATTTCAGAAAGGACGGATTTATGAAGCAGAACATTCTGATTGTCGAAGATGATTCAGCACTTCTGGAGATTATGACAGACTTCTTCAGCGGAAATCATTATCAAGTAACCTCTGCATCAGACGGCTTTGAGGCAATTGAAGCCGCAAAAATGAATCGCTTCGACATCATCCTGCTGGATGTGAATCTTCCTGATCTTTCCGGTTTTGAAGTCTGCCGCAGAATGAAAGAATCCGCAGATGTCAGCTGTCCGGTTCTGTTTATTACCGCCAGAGCTTCCGAAGCCGATAAGTTAAGCGGTTATGCAAGCGGCGGTTATGATTATATTACCAAGCCTTTTTCACTCCCGGTTCTGAATGCCAAAATCAAAGCCATTCTGAACCGGTCCGGCAGAGAAACCATTCTGAAATACGGCCCGATCACAATCAATCAGGACAGTCATTGCATCTATGTGAATGATTGCGAAATTCATATTGCGCCGAAAGAATATGAACTCTTCTGCTTTTTAGCTGAAAACAGCGGCAGACTTTATTCCAGAGAAGCTCTGATCATCAGAATCTGGGGATATGAATTTGAAGGCAGCGACCGGGCTGTGGATGATCACATCAGGAAGCTGAGAAAAGCGCTCGGAAAGCATGCAGACTGCATTCAGACAGTCCGCGGCAGCGGCTATCGGTTTGTAATGTCAGAAGGAGAAACAAAATGATCATTCTCGAAGACATCAGACGTCTGTTTGCATCTTTCATCGCATGGGTCCGCCGCGCGCCGAAAAACCGCCGCATACTGTATTGCGTTTTTGCTGTAACTGCCCTGTTGATTTACTCACTTGATGCATACAGAAAACAGCTGAACGGGTTTGAGATGATGCTTTCTGTCGGGGGACGTTTCATCGGGATTCATCTGTTTCTTCTGATTGTATACGGTTTTTACCGGTATATCGTCTGGGCAAAATCAGAACTGACCTCCGAAGAAGCTAAAATCAATACGATGCGCAAAGATACCATGAATGCAATTGCTCACGAAATACGCACACCCCTTGCCGCAATTCTCGGTTATACGGAAAATATCAAGCTCAATGTCTGCGAACATAAAAATGATCATTATCTGGATCAGATTCAGATCAAAGCAATGGAGATCAACCGGATGATTGATGAAATACTCAGCCTTTCAAAGCTGGAGGATACCGATTTTTCAATAAAACCAGAGCTGATCTCAGTCAATGACCTGATCAGACAGCTGACAGAGGGAAACGATATTTTTGAAATCAGAAAAAACGGAGAATGGACGGTTGACGCTGACAGAGAATATATCGAAAGAATGCTGAAATTCCTGCTGGACAATGCAGAAAGATACAGAACTGCAGATACACCTGTTATCATCACACTCAATCATTTCTCTTTGAAAATTCACAATACATGCGAACCGCTTCAGGAGGAAGTTCTGAAACATATATTCGAATTTCATTCAAGAAAAGACGGGCATTACAGCTTCGGATTGTATTACTGTCATAAAGCTGCCGAAAAGAACGGTCTGAAACTGAGAATCTATAACGAAGCTGACGGCGTCACCGTATCGCTTTATTGAAATCATTGAAAATCATCATCGGTTAACCGAAGTTGTTTTGTCATACCTGTTTTCAGAAAGGAAGTGAATGCATGAACAGGATTGTATGGAAGCTGGCCGGGGACGAAATCCGTGTCTACAGAAAGAAAACAAGGCTTGAAATCTTTGTCATCGCATTGATTGCGGCTCTTGTATTTCTTGTCAATATACTTCTGCCTCCGCTGAAAGAGCTTTACCGCACCTGGTGCATTGAGCATTACGGAACGTGGTATGCATATATTGAAGTTCCGGATGATATCTACGAATTATGCACTTATGAGCTGAATCGCGGAAGTATTGATCAGGGCAGAAAAAGACTGAATGAAAACCCTGATACTTCTGAAAGTGATCTGCTTCATTACGGATACCTCTGGCTGCAGGGATCGTGGAATGACATGAAGATTGGACACGCCTCAGAAAGTCTTTATGAGCTCTGCAATCTGCAGCTGATTGAAGGAGTTCTTCCAGCGTCAGATGAAATTGCCGTGAGCGAACAAGTCTCTTTGGAATATCAGAAATCAATCGGAGATACGATCACACTGAGGATCGGTGAAGAAACGGAAGAATATAGAATCTGCGGCATCATACGCAAGCCGCAGGATCTGTTTCCTGACATCTATACAGCCACAGACGGAGGACATGCACTTTACTTCTTTGACCGGATGTTCGGCTATAACGATGCCGAATCGCATACCGTTGAAATTTCATCATACGGACTGAGGCTTGCCTATAAAGAAAACAAATACGGATATGATCATTACACATCTGCCAATGATCCCTATCGCTGGCAGAAGGAACATACATCATTCAATGACTATTCCCTGTTACAGACTCTCACCGCTTTCAGCGCTGCCGTCTTTCTGTTTCTGGTACAGACTGCCGGTGAAAAGAAACGTGCAAAAGAATATACGGTTCTGCGGGCTTCCGGCATGACCTCGCCGCAATTGATCTGTATGGCAATGCTGTCAACTGCAGCAGCTGCGGCAGCCGGCATTGTATGCGGACTGGTTCTGTCATTTCTGATTTCCGTCATTTCCGCCATATCGGTTTCTTCCCTGCTTGCAGCAGATGCATCCAGTTTATGGAAAGCTTATCTGAATCAGCCTCTTAAGATCATCGGACTTGGCTTCATGATTCTGATGTTCAGTCTGCTCGGCGCATGGATTCCGGTTCTTCGCAGCTCGCAGAATGCGTTTACCGGTTCATTTGAAGAAGTTTATCAGGGAAAGAATAAAAAGCACCGTACAAAACTGAAATTTCTGAACATGAGAAGACTCGCCGCAATCAGAACCGGCACATCAAAAGGTTCATTCATTCTGATGGGAATTCTGGCGGCTGTGATCTGTCTTCTTTCTCTTCCCGAAAATAAAAACAAAGCACTTGAAACAAGCGGTGCCTACAGAGGGAGTGTTCCGGTTGTCTTTGAGTCAATGCATTATATCTCATTGCAGGACAACGTACCTTTGAATCCTTCTCTGTATTCAGATCTGCCTCTGACTTCACGTCTGTTTACCTGTGCATACGGAATTGATGAAGCATCCATCAGAACTTCAGACCATGATCAGCCACAGACAATCGGACTGTCAGGCGGCTTTGTATCACTTGATGAGAACACAGTCAAAGATCTGAACTACACCGGAAGCCTGCCGCAGAATGAACATGAAATCATGATCTTTTCCTCCGGTATCAGCATATACGAAAGAACGGATGAGGGCTCGGTAACGGTCAGTGACAGTGAGGTAAAGCCCGGTGATACAATCTGGCTGAAAGAAGAGCCTTATACAGTCTCAGGGCTGATTCTGCCGAATGAAACAAAGATCATCAGATTTCCCACTCCTGACGGTGAAATGATCATGAACGGCGAACTTTACAGCATTCCCCAATGTGCAGCTGCCGTATTGCCTGAGACAATTGAATCACTCGGACTTGAAGTCACACTGACAGAGAGGCTTCTGTTTGAAAATCATGAGGATCTCTATCCGATTCTCAACAGAATGACGGCCTGCGGATTCAAGCCGGGAAATGATGTCACAGTTTCCGATTTCACAATCAGCTATGACTCATATGACAGCCGCTTTGTCAGCATTCGTCTTTCATGGGGAATGACTGTGATTGTATTGATCATCGGAATGATTGTATCCGCATTGCTGAAAGCACTCGATGAAAGAAGCGACAGACGCGAATTAATCAGTCTGTTCAGCTGCGGAATCACAAAAACACAGCTTGTATCAATCGGATTGTGGCAGGCAGTATTCTCATCAGTATTTGCGATTCTGTGTGTTCTCTGCTATGGAATCCTGCGATTGTTAACCAATGAACCGATCAATCTGAATCCGTCTCTGATCCTGATCGATCTCTTGATGGCCCTGATCGTATTCAGCGTTGTTTACGCATCCCCTTCCGCTTTGTCGAATGATCTGAATTTTGAAAAGATTACCGAGGTATAAACAATGGAAAGTATATTAACCGGAGAACATCTGAAGAAAACATATGGTTCAAAAGAAAAGAAAATCAAAGCAGTCGATGATATCAGCATTTCCATACAGCGGGGTGAATTCACCTCAATCATCGGCCGCAGCGGTTCAGGAAAAAGTACGCTCCTGCATATGCTCGGCGGTCTGATCATGCCGCAAAGCGGTACGGTGAAGCTGAACAACCAGGATCTCTCAAAGCTGACAGACCGGAATCTCACTTTGCTGCGAAGAAGAAAAATGGGATTCATCTTCCAGTTCTTCAATCTTGTTCCGACACAGAATGTCATCGAGAATATTGTTCTGCCGATCCATCTTGACGGCAGAAAAGAAGATCAGCAATTCATCGACGAGCTGATCAGTCTTCTCGGTCTTGAAGAAAAAAGGTATTCCTATATCCACGAATTATCCGGCGGTCTTCAGCAGAGAGTTGCCATTGCAAGAGCATTGGCATCCAAGCCTGAAATCATCTTCGCCGATGAGCCGACCGGCAATCTTGATGAAGAAAGTGCTGCGGAAGTGATCCGTCTGCTCAGAATGACACAGAGGAAATACCGGCAGACAGTTCTGATGGTGACCCATAATCTTGAAATCGCCGCAAAAACAGACAGGATTGTCATGCTGGAAAACGGAAAAATCATCAAAGACATGCATCGTTGACAGTAAAACCCGGATTTTCCGGGTTTTGATTTCAGATATCGTCCTTTTTGTCAGTAAATGCTTCGACAACACCCATCGTGTAGTCTTTGAATGTAGCGACTGTTTCTTTTGCAGCGCCAGAAACATCGATCACTTCGCCGTTTGTTTTTACCACTTCAACCGTTGTTCCCGCACTGTTTGCAAGAAGAATTGCTCCAAGGCTTAAAATCGGTGCATGCAGTGCAATCAGAGATCCGATCACACCTGCATTGAGTGAAAAGCCGAAGATCTTCTTTCCCGATCTGTCACGTACAATCACTTTCGTCACAGAGCCTTTCCGAATCAGTTCTTTCACCTGTTCAAGAATTGCGTTCACCTGTTCTTTTCTGTCATTATCCATATATTTCATCCTCCGCATCACAGATGCATTATGGTTCTATACATTGATTATATGTGACACAGATCTGTCTGCAAACAAGTAAAAGCCCGGATTTTCATCCAGGCTTCAGGTTAAGTGGTGGGGAAGATGGGACTTGAACCCACACGGTGTTGCCACCAACGGATTTTAAGTCCGTTGCGTCTGCCGATTCCGCCACTTCCCCAAAAAATAAAAGTGGAGGTGCCTGCCGGGGTCGAACCGGCGATCACAGAGTTGCAGTCTGTTGCCTTACCACTTGGCTAAGGCACCACATCCCCCACTTGCCAAATCATTATATCTTTCAAAACACAGAAATGCAACAGGAATTGTTGCAGTCGCGTTCTTTTGTGTCTGAAATATTCATACAGGAATATAAAAACCGGATTTTATCTCCGGTTTTCATCAGAATTACGTTTTTACACTCAGGCAATGATTGCAGCGATTGATTCCTTGGGCTGGAATCCGAGTGTCTGTCCTGCGACTTCGCCGTTCTTGAAGTAGATCAGTGTCGGGATGGACATGATGCCGAATCTTTCAGCAACTTCCGGTAAATCGTCAACATTCACCTTGATGAATTTGACATCTGTACGTTCACCTGCGAGTTCTTCAACGATCGGGCTTACCATTTTGCAGGGTCCGCACCAGTCAGCATAGAAATCAACAAAGACTGCTTCATTATCTTTGAGAATCTGATCGAATTCTTCTTCATTTTTTACGATATACATAGTTTTTTACCTCCAAACGTATTATGGCACATTTGAATTTTTCAGCAATCAAAATGCATCAGACAATTCTGAATGCGGCATCGTTGTCAAGAATGACCGTCACATCCGGATGATCCTGAAGAATGCTCGCCGGGCAATCCGGTGACTTGGGTCCCTTCACCATTCCGTATACAGCATCCGCTTTGTTTGCACCGGTCGCAATCACAACGATCTTCGCAGCCTTCATGATTGAGGCAAGTCCCATCGTAATCGCATGGGTCGGCACTTCGTCGACATCATCATCGAAGAAGCGTGCATTATCGCGGCGTGTCTGTTCTTCGAGCTTCATGACATGGGTGAGCGAATCGAACTGAACGCCCGGTTCATTGAATGCGATATGTCCGTCAACACCGATTCCGAGCACCTGCAGATCGATGCTGTATTTGCTTAATTCTTCTTCATAGCGTGCGCATTCAGCTTCCAGATCCTCCGCATCGCCGTGCGGAATATGAATATTCTCTTCCCTGATATCCAGGCTGTCGAACAGATTTTCGTGCATGAATGTGTAATAGCTCTGTTCATGGTCGCGGGGAATTCCGATATATTCATCCAGATTGAACGTAACAACCTTTTTATAGCTGGTTCCGTTGCTGTTATGATCGGCAATCATCTTTTTATAAAGACCGATCGGTGAAGATCCTGTGGTCAGACCCAAAACAGGATTTTCTTTGTTCATGACATTTCTCATAATCTTGAAAGCTTCGCTGCTGACAAGATCATAGTCGTCGGCAATCACAACATTGAACATTGTTGATGACTCCTTTCTGTTTTAATCAGAATACTGTGATGGAATAAGCAGTTGTAAAGGTCTTGTGAGCTTCCAGCTTCAGTGTCCCTTCTCTTTCCTCGAAAGGAACCTTGACTTCCGTGAAGTCTGTATGGCTGTGCCACGGCTCGATGCAGACAAACGGTGCATGCGGGCTCCAGAATGCAAGCCACTTATATCCGACACAGCTGACTCTGACACCGTGATTTCCATCTGTGAGAGATGCTTCACTTGAGGCAGGGTCAGTGATGATTATTGTAGCCGCAAGTGCTTCACGGTCAAGTGAAAGTTCAGTAGAATTTTCAACCTTTGTATTCAGCCATTCAAATGTTTCATGGTTCGAGAATTCAATGTGATAATCATCAAATGTCTTTTCCGGTTCCACCGGGCAGTTGAATGCCGGGTGCAGTCCGAAGTTGAACGGCATTTCACGGTCGTTCTCATTTGTGATTGTATAAGTGATATTCAGTTTCTTTCCGCATAATTCATAGCGGATGCGAAGTGTGAAGGCAAACGGATATTCGCTTCTTGTCATCTCATTGTCTTTGAGCTCCATGACGATTTCGCTGTCTGTATGAGAGATGCATGTGAAATCCGAGCGGCGGCAGAAACCGTGGTTGCCTGTCTTGTATTCCTTGCCGTCGATATGGAGAATCTTATCCCAGGTACTTCCGACCATCGGGAACAGAGTCGGATTTCTTCCGCTCCAGAATGCGGGATCCCCCTGCCACATATATTCGATTCCCGTCTTATTGTCCTTGAAACTGTGAATTTCCGAAGCGTGTTCATCAATCACGACACACACTTCATCATTCTTCATTGTGAATGATGCCATAACGATATCCTCCTGCCTTTCTTTAATGATTTCTCTTTATGAGCTTTAATCTTCTCAGAGAATTATATCATGTTCATTCATTCCGCGAATGCATACCTGCAGAAGATTCAGAATTCTCACACAAAACTGCATTATTTCATTCAGCATGAAAGCAGATGAAAGGCCGGCGTCTGCCGGCCTGATGAATCACTCTTCCGCCTTTGCTTCAGGTATGAGACGCGGCAGGATGATCTGTGTATTCGATATGGTAAGGGTTGCAATTGCCGTATAGTAAACGCCGAGTGAAACCGCATGCGAGATAAAG
>JAUNEN010000152.1 GCA_030525525.1 Erysipelotrichaceae bacterium | reverse complement strand
CCATCTGTTTCTTGACTTCTCAAGTCTCCGTTTTCATAAACTTTTGACACTATCGATAAGCATTATATATGTTTGAAGACTGAAGAAAAGAGGCTGACGGGATTCAGGATTGAACGGCATTCCGTCTGAAAAGTCAGCTGTATATGATTTGATTGAGTCTTTGTTTTTGGGACAGGTGATCAATCATGACCAACCGATTCCGTGTCAGGTTTTGGTGCTGCAGTTGATCTGCTGAAAGAACAGACACAAAAGAGCTCCCGGTGACTTGATCGGGAGCTCATATTTCTGTGTTCGGAAAACAGCAGGGAAATTACTTGATGAAGCCGACCTGTCTGGAGATCAGTTCAATCTGCTCATCTTTTCTCTTGTTGTATTCAACTTTCTTTTCTTCGAAATAGTTTCTGCCATAGGAGTCGATGGAAACAATTAACGGTCCGAACTCCTCAACATGGCAGTGCCAGAGTGTTTCAGGCATGCCGAGATCACGCCACTGCGCCTCGACGATTTCCTTGACTTCAACTGCTGCCACAACTGCATTGCCGGCAGGGAATACACAATGGATGGCACCGAATTCCTTGCATGCACGTTCAGTATTTTCTTTCATGCCGCCTTTGCCGACAATTACACGGACACCTGTTTCCTTTGTGAATTCATATTCGAATTTCTCCATTCTCATGGATGTTGTCGGACCTACCGAAACCATCTCGAACTGATCTTCGCCAAGCGGACGGATAATCGGTCCGGCATGAAGGATTGCAGCATCCCTGACATCGACCGGAAGGGGTCTTCCTTCTTCGACGACACGTCTGTGGGCAACATCGCGGCATGTTGTAATGTCACCGGTGAGATAAATGATGTCACCGATATGGATATCTTTCAGATCTTCTCTTGAAATCGGATTGTGAAGAATTTTCTTTCCATCTTTAATTTCTACTGACATGAGTGCGCTCCTTTCTCAGTTCTCTTTGTATTCAAAACCGGTATGTGTATCAACCGTGAAGTTGAGATTCTTGTCAAAGACGATATGACCTCTGCGGTGGCTCCAGCAGCCGACATTGACCGCAACACCGATCGCGGAAGGATGACGGGCTGTATTTTCAATGTTCACACCCATGACGGAGTAATGACCGCCCATTCCCTGAGGACCGAGACCGATAGCGTTGATGCCGTCTTCGAGAAGCTTTTCCATCTTTGCCGCATTGGCATTTTCGCTGTGGCTGCCGATCGGGCGCATCAGTGCTTTCTTGGAATTGAGGGCTGCGGTTTCAACCGATGTGCCGACACCGACACCGACCAATAGAGGAGGACAGGCATTCAGGCCGTAGGATGTCATACGGTCGAGAACGAACTTTGTGATGCCTTCATAGCCTTCACCCGGCATCAGTACGGTTGCATTTCCCGGCAGTGTGCATCCGCCGCCGGCCATGTATGTATAGATTTCACACTTGTCGGAGTTGGGGACAATATCCCACCAGACAGTCGGTGTTCCTTTGCCTACATTCTTTCCGGTGTTGTATTCATCAAATGTTTCAACGGAGTTATGACGCAGCGGTGTCTTGATTGTGGAATCAATGACAGCTTCTTTCAGCAGTGCTTCCAGATCATCAATCAGCGGGAATTTTGTGCCGCATTTGACCCAGAACTGCAGAACGCCTGTGTCCTGGCAGGAAGGACGGTTCAGTTTGACCGCAAGATCCTGGTTGCGGAACATGGTATCGTAGATAACCTTTGCCATCGGGCTTTCTTCCTTGGCACGGAGTTCTTCAAGCTTTGCGATGACGTCATCCGGAAGCTTCTTCGCGGTGAAGCCGACAAACTGTGACATGATGTCTGTCATTTTTCTGACCTGTTCATTAGACATAATAGTTTTTCTCCTTTTCCTTTGATGTTTTTATTTCTTCCTGTGATCATCCCGGGAAGAACGGGAACGCGATCGGCAGGATGATCATGCTGATGATTGTAGCGATGATAATCAGCGGCAGTCCTGCTTTTGCGTAATCCATGAATTTGTAATTGCCGGCACCGACAACCATTGTGTTTGCAGGCATGCCGATCGGGGTTGCATATGCACAGGATCCGCCGATGACACAGGCCATTAATACGGCTCTGGGGTCAGCACCCATTCCCTGGGCGATGGATAAGCAGATCGGTGCCATGAGAGCGGTTGTGGCAGTGTTGGACATGAAGTTTGTCAGGATACAGCAGAGGATGAATACGACGAATGTCAGAATGTAGGGGGAAGGATTCGCTCCCAGCATGCCGATGACTGTGCTTGCGATCATTTCGCCTGCGCCTGTGTTCTGCAGTGCAGAAGCCAGTGACAGTGTTCCGCCGAAGAGGAAGATAGTTTTCAGATCAATGGATTTCAGTGCTTCCTTTTCGGAAATGACACCTGTGAGAATCAGCAGGATTGCACCGATGCATCCGGTTACGCAGAGCTTGATGCCGATCTGATCTTCAAAGATCATACCGAGCAGTGTTGCGACAAGAATGACAAGAGAGAGTGTTTTCTTCCATTGCGGTACCTGTGAGAAATCACGGACTTCGTCAAATACGCTGTCGCCGTCATCTGTGGTTTCGTGATTGGGCAGTAAGCGGAATCCGATGGTTGCGTAGAACAGAATACCGGCAATCAGGATCGGAGCTCCGACAATCGCATATTCGAAGAATCCGAACTTGAGTCCCAGCGGCTCGAGTGTGGACTGGGCGATCATGTTGCCGGGTGCACCGATCAGTGACAGGTTGCCGCCCATCGCAGCTGCGAATACCAGAGGCATCAGAAGTCTTGAACGTCTGAATCCGCTCTTGGCGGCGATACCGATGACAACCGGAATCAGGATTGCGGCTGTGCCGGTGTTGGAAAGAACACCGCTCATCAGTCCGACAATGACCATGATTGCGATGATCAGGCTGCGTTCGCTTTTTGCAAATTTTGTGACGATACCGCCGATTTCATTGGCCATGCCGGTTTCAAACAATGCACCGCCGACGATGAACATGGCGACGAAGAGAATAACATTGGAGTCGATAAATCCGGCAAATGCCGTTTTGACATCCAGGACGCCGGTCACAACCAGACCGACACAGACAATCATTGAGGTCAGTCCCAGAGGGATCTTTTCTGTAACGAACATGACGACGGCAAATGCCAGAAACAACAGTGTGATTACAGCAGGAGACATCTTTTTTTCCACCTTTCAGCTTTCGCTTTTTCAAATTCTTTTCCTCATGGCCTTTGAGGAGTTCATTTGCTGGAACCGGTTTCAATTGACACTTTCAGAATGCATCAGAATCTAACATTTGTAAAATTAATTATTTTGCATTCAGTATAAAGAAAAACTATAATTAAGTCAGAAGGAAAAAAGACAATGACGATTACTCAGCTTGAATACTTCTGCGCACTGTGCAGACTCCGCAGCATCACGAGAGCTGCTGAAGAATTATGCGTTTCACAGCCCACCATTTCCATCGCAATCCGCAATCTGGAAAAAGAACTGCGTGTGAGACTTCTCCACCATGGAAAGAATTCATTCAGTCTGACCGAGGAAGGGGAACAGTTTTACCGCCAGGCTGCGGAAGTTGTCCGCCGTGCGCAGGATCTGAAGGCTGAATTCAGTGAACTCGGGGCAAATACGCTGCCTTTGCGGGTGGGCATACCTCCGTTAATCAGCACCGTATTCTTTCCGCTCATGCTGCAGGAATTCCATAAGCAATCAGATATACCGGTTCATCTTTATGAATACGGTTCGCAGCGGGCACGTGACATGGTGAATTCAGGCGAACTGGATCTGGCAATGGTCAATATGGATTTCTACAATATTGATCAGTTTGAAAGTCAGATGCTGATGACCGACAGGTTTGTCTGGTGCATTGCGAAGAATCATCCGATGTCATCTTTGGAAACAATCGATATCTCAGATCTTGCCAATGAAAGAATTATTCTTTTCAATACAGATTCCGTTCAGAATGAGCAGATCCTTTCACACTTCCGTTCCCGGAATCTGAATGCCAATGTCATCATGCATATAAGCCAGCTGAAAACCATTGAGAACGTTCTGAAGAGCGGACAGTGCGGTGTCTTTCTGTTTTCATCAATCGATCTTGATCCTGAGCAGTTTGTTCAGATCGAGGTTACACCGATGATTACCAGCCGGTTCGGACTCATCTGGAAAAAGGGAACATATATCTCAAGAAGAGCGGATAAGTTCATCCGCTTTGCCCGCACTTTCGATATCATGGATTACCGCTGAATATCATGGATGCAAATATAAAAAAGAGGATCTAACCTCTTCGAGTAGCTGTAAACTACTCAACTGTTAGATCCTCTGATCAGTCTGTCTGTTTCACAACGCCGGAAAGATAAGCTGCGAACATCCGGTCG
>JAUNEN010000011.1 GCA_030525525.1 Erysipelotrichaceae bacterium | reverse complement strand
TCTTTACTTCTGTCTCTGCTGCCTCTGTAGCTTTAACAGTCTTCTTTGCTGGCATGACAAATACCTCCCATAAATATCATCAATAAAGCCGATTGATATTATAGCACAATAATTCACAAAATTTTCATAATCACATTTTTTTGCGCTTTTAATGGGTATTCAGCCATGGTAAAGTAATAATAATTCAGAAAGCAGGCGACTCATGATCATTGATACAAAAGGAATGAAACAGATTGAATCCGACTCACTGATTCCGGTTTCTGAGTTAATGGAGAAGGCCGGAACAGTGCTCAGCGAAGCAATCCGCAATGAAGTCAGCACTGATGAGAAAATTCTGATTCTGGCAGGAAACGGCAATAACGGCGGAGACGGCTCGGTGATTGCCAGACTGCTGAAAAAGGATTATCACATCAGAATTGTACCGGTATGCGGTATGCCGAAAACAGATGCCGCCAAGGAAGCATGGAAAAAAGTGCCCCGCTCCTGCAAAATCTCATTCCGCAGAATTTCCGAAGCGATTGAAGAAGCCGATGTCATCATCGATGCAGTTTACGGATTCGGCTATCACGGAAATCTGAGCAGCGATATGCGTAAAATCTTCCGTCTTGTCAATGAATCAAAGGCAAGAGTTTATTCAGCAGATCTCAACAGCGGCGCCGAAGCAGATACCGGATATTACGACAAAGACGCAATCATTTCAAAGATCACCTTCGCACTTGATTGCTATAAGCCTTTTCATATGCTGAGAAAGGATCATCATCTTTTCGAAGAAGCAAAGCTTTTAAGTCTCAGCCTTCCTCATCAGATCGCTTCCCGTTTCCGCGAAATGAATGAAGAAATCTTCTTTGAAAACTATCCGAAGCGAAATGAAAATGCATATAAAGGAACATACGGCAAAACAATGATATGCGGCGGATGCTATGGGATGGCGGGAGCGCTCATGCTCAATATCACCGGTGCAAAAACGGTCGGTTCTCCCTACATTGAAGCGGTGCTGCCGGAAAGCATCTATCCGATCGCAGCCATGAAGCATACAGCTGCTGTCTATCACCCCTTCGGCTATCACACGGCACAGGAAACCGTGATGAATGTACTGCCGCATGCAAAAGCAGTCTTATTCGGATCAGGTGCCGTTTATATGGAACGGAAAAAAGAATGCATGGATCTGATTCTGCAGAACAGCAAAGGCCCGGTCGTTCTTGATGCGGAAGCACTGCGCATGTTTGTCCATAACACCTATCTTTTGCGGTTTGTTAAGTGTCCGGTGATCATGACACCTCACATCGGTGAATTTGCGGCGCTCATCAATCAGCCCCCGGAAGACATTCTGAAGCACAGAATGGAATATGCATCATCTTTCGCAAAAGAATACAATGTGATCCTGGTACTCAAAGGTCCCAACACAATCGTTGTTTCACCAACCGGCGAAACATATATCAACCAGAGCGGCAACGAAGCGCTTGCGACTGCCGGCAGCGGCGATCTGTTGGCCGGGATGATTGTTTCCATGTGCACACTGGTTCCCGATGTCTTTAAGGCAGTATGCATGGCAGTGTGGCTGCACGGACATCTGGCGGACAAAGGCAGAAGCGATTATGCGGCGGAAACATTTGATCTTGAAAGTTTTCCGAAGATCATGAACCGTCTGTTATTAGCTCACGGCCATTAATCACAAATGCAGTTTTCAGATAATTTACACATATGTCATGTTCACTGACATATGTTTTTGTTTTAAAATCTCTGTAGTACCCTGAGGCGCATATACATGGCAAAACAGTACAGACCGCAGGTGATTACCACCAAAGATGCAAAGAAACAGGTGAATAAATTCGGAATTTCACTTGTGATATATATATTTATCAATCAGATGCTGTGGTATGGGATCGGTTTCCTGAGAAATTATTATCCGGAAGCCCTTCTTGGTTTTGATCCGGACCTTGTCATCATGATCTTTTTTATCGTGACTCTTTTTGTCGCGGCTTTTGTATTTTTCAGGATATCTTCGGCTGCACTTGATCTCAACATCAAGGATTATTTACGCAAACCGGAGATCACCCTGAAGCGCAGAATCGTATTGATTTCAATCGGAATTGCAATCACCTATCTCTTTTCAACGATTGCAACATTCTTCCGCTTCCTTCTGCAGCCTTCGAGTGCAGCCTTTGAATTTGTCGGCTATTTTACAACGCCGATGAACATTATCAAAAATGCAGTTTACTTCCTGCTGTTTGTGCTGATCAAACCGATCTGCGACGAATATGTATTCCGCGGCGTGATACAGAGGCAGCTCGGCCATTACAACCGCTACTTCGGCGTTGTGGCCTCAGCCTTCCTCTATGCGCTTGCTTCCCCGTCGCTGACGGAAGCTCTTCCTGCATTTTTCACAGGATGGTTCCTGGCGCTTGTTACATACCGCTATCACTCGATCCTGCCGGCAAGAGAAATTCACATCGCAACCGCCTTCTTCGCATGGCTCATCGCAGTCATTCCGGATCGGTTCATCATTATCCCGACGATCATGACGGTCATCATTTATCTGATTGCCGCATACAGCCTGATCGGTCAGAAAATCAGTTTCCATATTTCAAGAAGCGGTGCTCTGAATCCGAAATTATGGAAGACACTGCTCACAAGCTTTACAATCATTCTCTGCATCATCCTCTTTCTGGCGGGATGCGCTGCCTCGTTCCTGATTATCTAAGTAATACTATAAACAATGAGCAGATGCGTCAGTGTCTGCTCATTTCTGTTTTTTAGAGCTGTTTTTTTCAGATGCACAATAAATACGCTGATGTCTCAGCAAATCATGATTGATTATGAATGAACAAAGCATACTTGCAGATGCTGTTCACAGACACGGTCCGGAAGCACACTCTTCACATGAAAAAGCGGATGATCCGCTTTTCTTCACCACTTGTTATGTACCTTCTCGGCAAAGCCAAGGAGGTTTTCCAGTTCAAACGGACTGCCGTCATCAAGAATCACCGTTCCCGAGAATCTCCCGAACACCTGATGCTGATCGGAACAGACAAGTTTGAGATCGATGAGTGCACTTCTGTCAATGATCGGCTCAAAGGTCAGATTGACACGGTTATCATCAGACGTGAACGTCCATGGCTTCATGTAATCCTCACTGCCGTCTTCCTTAAGCGGAATGTTGAATGTCACCTCTGAAAGCTTATGGGCAATCCCGTCAACAAACAGCATATTCTCACTTGCATTTGATGTATCGCCAAAGCCATAGCCCAGGTTGAAGCCGAATCTCTTTCCTCCCACTTCTGTGCTTAAGCTTGACCAGTACCATGTATTGCTGTAGGTCCAGACACCCCTGCCCCAGTCAAGCACGCCGAATGCTTTTGTTCTTTCAAACCGGTATCCTTCATTTCCCACAGAAACATAGCCCTGTGCTCTCAGGCAGTTGATCTTCTGGTTGTAGTAGAAGGCTTTGCGATCTTCTTTATATGGTGTTGCAATGACCATGGAATCCTTCGGTACATCATCAAGAATCAGGTCTGCGCTCAGTGTTTTATCGTCAATGAAATTGCGGTAATTGACAGTCAGGTGTCTCTGCTGGCCGTTGTTTTTAAACTGCATGTGCAGATTTTTATTATGGAATTCGACATTGCCGCTGACACTTGTTGCCGGAAGGTTTGTTCTGCCTTTGGGCATCAGGATGATTTCGCTTTTTGTCGTTTCACATGGCGCATTGAAGTCAATCCATGACACGCTCATCAAGCCCATATATGAGTTATCCGAGACAGTCAGAGCCAGACCGTAATTATCATCATAGATGAGATAATAATCCCATTCCTTGATTCTGAGTGAATTTGCTTTGATATCGCGGCGGCAGTAATCCTTGATCAGTGATGTTGCGTAGCCGGCTTCGTTCAGTTCACCTTTTTCATTCAGAAGCCTGCCCTTTTCAGTCATTTCTTTCTGCATGATTTGTTCCCCCTGTTATCAAAAAGACCGGATAAAATCATCATGAATCCGGTCTTCATTTCTTGCTTATTTCTTATACATCCATAAGATCAGGTACATGGTTCATCCTCTGCTTTGAGAGTTCCTGTACGCAGATCATCATACCGCCGACAAACATATATTCGATCACATCATCGACTTTGATCAGTTCGGGAATATATGCTTCCTGAACAACCTTTGCAATCTCCTGCCTCAGCATGTTGAGGTCATAGACCATGTCACAGGAAATCACGATCTGTTCGGGATCGAATGTCGCGATAATTGAAATCAGATATTTGGCAACAATCTCCAGCGTGCCTTCCGGCGTTTTGAGCAGTTCATCGGGCTCTTTGCTGTAGTTGATGATCTTGTGGAGATACTGCATTTCTCCGGCAAGGTTGCACTGTCCGGTATAAAGCTGCCCGTTGACCACATTGCCGACGCCTGCCGTTCTGGCCGCATGCGGATGGAAATAGAAACTGAGATTTCTTGTCTTTTTCTGCAGGCCGTAACAGCCGAGTGCCATCGCATTTGCGTCATTGACGAAGAGGAAGTTCTTTCCGTATTTGTCTTTGAACATGGAAGCGACATCCACATCATAGATTCCGGCTGAGCGGAAGGTCATATGTCCGTTCACAAACACGCCCGGTGAATTGATGCAGATGACTTCGATTCCCGGAAATCTTGCAAATTCCCAGTCAAGCATATCTTCAAGGTCGAGAATCTCAAATCTCTGCTTGATGACTTCATCCTGATGGGTAACCGTGCCGGCATCATAAATGCGGTAGACAAAACGGATCGATGCATATTCGACTATGATCGATATGATCAGCATGCGCGGTGTGTTTTTGAACTCCATCCTCTCCGCCGGCAGCATCTTTTCCTTTTTCTGCCGTTCGGTTTCATTGATCACGTTTCTGACAAAACGGATCAAACCGCTGACATCATAGGCACCGAAAATCGACGTCGGAACTGCCTTGACGATTTTTTCGGAAAGAATCTCAGAAACCTTGTCGAGTTCAAATGCAATCTGAGGAGCCAGCAGTACAACATCCTTGTCATAGCCTTTGACGTACAGGTTATTGTATGAGACCGCATCAAACTCCATATCCAGATTCAGCAGCTCATTTGCATTTCTGAGTTTTTCCAGAAAGTAATGGGTTGTAATACCGCTTGAGCAGCAGAGCAATACTTTGATTGAACGGGATGTTTCCTGCTTTCTGACAGCCGAGATCATCTCTTCAAACAGACCTTTGGCATGATCCATATCCTTCAGCTCAAAATGCAGATAGAATACGGCTTCGGTCGTGATTTTATTGACGACGCTCATCTCAACGACATTGAAATTATCAAGCGGATAAAAAGCAACCGTACCTTCGGCATAATCAGTCGAGACGCTGATATGATCATATTTATCCCGGTAAAAGCTGAGTGTGTAGCCTTCCCCTTTCTGAGAAAGTGCCCATTCTTTATATTCCTGAAGCATCTTCAGCTTTTTCTCATCATTCATAAGCTCTCTCCTCTGAATTCATTTTACACCGAGATTGATCCAGCCGCTATTCGTATCATTTTCCGGAACGTTTTTTTGTTCAAACCTGTACTTATTACCAGTTTTTTCTGTCTGTTTCAGAAATCTGGCATGCATGAAAAAAGGCTGAGCACTCAACTCAGCCTCTATGATGTGAAATGAATTATTCGTTGAACTTGAAGACAGCGCATCCGTACGGCGGCAGCTTGTATTCAATTCTGTACGGCTGACCGTCGCATTCGCCCTGTTTCGCAGAGTAGATTGTCTTCTTGCCGGATTCCTTTGTCACTTCGCCATCCTGGTCGAAGATCAATGTATATCTGCCCTTCTTCGGAGCACCGACCATGTAGTCGGCACGCTCCATCGGTGTGAAGTTGACAACAAACAGCAGACTGTTCTTATTTGTTCCGTCTCTTCTGATGAAGGAGAAAATGCTTCTTGCGGAGTCATCCGCATTCACCCATCTGAAGCCATCCCAGGAATCATCCAGCCTGTACATTGCCGGATACTTCGTATACATGTGCAGAAGGTCTCTCATGAAGTTCTGAACGCTCTTGTTCAGAGGCTCATCGCATAACCACCAGTCAAGCTGCACCTTTTCATCCCATTCATGATACTGTGCAAAATCCTGTCCCATGAACAAGAGCTTCTTGCCGGCATGACCGAACATGAACAGATATCCGCACTTGAGGTTGGCAAACTTGTCAACTTCAAATCCCGGCATCTTGTTGATCATCGAACACTTCAGGTGAACGACTTCGTCATGGGAAAGAACAAGGATGTATTTTTCACTTGTCGCATAGCTCATGCCGAATGTCATCTTGTTGTGGTTGTCCTTGCGGAAGAACGGATCAAGCTTCATGTAATCCAGGAAGTCATGCATCCAGCCCATGTTCCACTTGTATGTGAATCCGAGACCGTCATCTTCAGGTGCTGCCGTAACCTTCGGCCATGCGGTTGATTCTTCAGCGATGATGATTGTTCCGTCCTTGCGGCCGCGGATGACAGAGTTCAGATGCTTGAAGAATTCCATTGCATCAAGATTTCCGTTTCCGCCGTATTTGTTCGGAACCCACTGACCTTCCTTGCGGCCGTAGTCAAGATACAGCATTGACGCAACTGCATCCACACGCAGTCCGTCGATATGATATTCATCATACCAGTACAGCGCATTGCCGATCATGAAGTTGAGAACTTCCGGCTTGGAGTAGTCAAAGCACTTGGTACCCCAGTCAGGATGTTCGCCCATTCTCGGATCTGCATATTCATATAAAGCTTCGCCATCAAAGTCAGCCAGTCCATGGGCGTCTCTCGGGAAGTGGGCAGGTACCCAGTCGAGGATGACACCGATGTTATGCTGATGCAGATAGTCGACCAGATACATGAATTCCTTCGGTTCGCCGTATCTGCTTGTCGGTGCATAATATCCGGTTACCTGATAGCCCCAGGAGCCGTCAAACGGATATTCGGCAATGCCCATGAGCTCAACATGTGTATAGCCCATGTATCCGCAATAATCAACAAGTTCCTTTGCATACTGTGTATAGTTCAGGAAACCGTCTTTGTAATCGGTATTGTCATTCTTGAACCATGATCCGAGATGGCATTCATAGATCGCCATCGGCTCGGCAAATGTGCTCTTTTTCGCACGCTCGCTCATCCACTTTTCATCAGACCAGTTATATCCGTCGATATCAGCTGTCTTGGAAGCTGTGCCGGGACGGAATTCCGCCGAGAATGCATACGGGTCAGCTTTGTAAAGAATGTCCCCGTTCTTTGTTTCGATTGCGAATTTGTAGAGTTCACCGTATCCCATTTCAGGAATGAATCCTTCATAGACTCCGCTTTGTTCCAGCGGCAGCATATAGTTCGCACTCGGATTCCATCCGTTTCTGTCGCAGACGATCGAAACTGCCTTTGCATGCGGTGCCCATACAGCAAAATGCATACCGTTTCTGCCTTCATGAACCGCATGATGCGCACCCATTTTCTTATAAACCTTATAGTCTCTTCCCGCGTTGATCAGATAGCGGTCAAATCCTGTCAGGAATACCGGATCAAGGGGCTGTTCGGTTTTCTTCGCTGTCTTTTTCACTGCGCCTTTTTTCGCAGCAGTCTTCTTCACAGCTGTTTTCTTCTCAGCCGGTTTCTTCGCTGCAGTCTTTTTGACAGCCTTTTCTTTATCAGCCATATAACCTCCTGTTAAATCGTAAGCCGATCAGTATTATGTTATGAAACTGTATTTCATTCCTGTATTTATTTTAAAACATTCACAGACAATCGGATATATGAATTTGCAGTCACAGACTGCATTTTTAACGATTTTGCATACAAAAAGACAGCCCGTGAAGACTGTCTTTGGCTGAAAGATCAATGCCACTTGAAGGTGAAGAGACCATATATATAAACAAATGCGATGACAATCGGAACAACACAGCGAAACAGCGGTTTCATCCATTCCTTCACCTTCATTCCCTTTCCTTCATTTGCTTCGGTTACAAAATGATCCCAGCCCCATCCGGCATCATTGCAGCAGAACAGTGCAAGCAATAATGAGCCGAGCGGAAGAATATTGGTTGAAACAATGAAATCCCAGAAATCAAGCCATGAGCTGCCCGGCGCAAACGGTTCGAAATGAATCACGCTGAAGCCAAGTGCCGTCGTTAAGCCGAGCGTAAATATCATCACTGCGCAGACGATACAGCCCTTCGGTCTGTCCCAGCCGGTCATCTCTCTGACCATCGCAAGGATGTTCTCACAGACACCCAGTACAGTTGACATTGCCGCAAACACCATGAAGAGGAAGAACAGCATGCCCCACCATCTGCCCATCGCCATATTGCCAAAAACGGTTGCCATGGTATCAAACAGAAGGCTCGGTCCGGAATTCACTTCCACGCCATATGTGAAGCATGCCGGAAACATGATCAGTCCGGCAATCACCGCAACCATCGTATCAAGCAGAATGACATTGAGCGCTTCGGTTGTGAGCCTGCATTTCTTGTCAATATAGCTGCCGAATATTGCCATGGAACCCATGCCGACGGAAAGCGTGAAGAATGCCTGGTTCATGGCGCCGACTGCTGTTTTCAGACTGATTTTGGAGAAATCGGGAACCAGATAGAACTTCAGTCCTTCCTTCGCACCGGGCAGGCTGAGGCTGTGCACGGCAAGAACGCACATCAGAATCATCAGCGTGATCATCATGACTTTCGTAATCCTCTCCAGCCCGCTTTGCAGATTGAAGCTGAGAATGATGAATGCTGCCGCAACGGTGATGAAGAGTGAAATCACATTGATTTTCGGATTCTGAATCATGGATACAAATCCAAGCGAAGCAGTATCTCCGACTGCGAATTTATAAAAGTAGTAAAGAATCCAGCCGGATACGACACAATAGAATGCCATCAGGGCAATGTTGCCAAGCAGGCAGACATAGCCGAACAGTCCCCATTTTCCTCCCGGTTTCTGCAGCTTCTGATACATGTGAACCGGACTGCTCTGAGCAGCTCTGCCTACCGAAAACTCCATCGTCAGTACCGGCAAGCCGAGGATCAGAAGAAACAGGAAGTACATCACCATGAAGCTGCCGCCGCCGTATTCCCCGCACATCCACGGGAATTTCCAGACATTGCCGCATCCGATTGCACATCCTGCAGACAGCATAATAAAACCCAGCCTGCTGCCGAGCCGTTCTCTCTTCTTCATAAAAAATCTCCTTGAGACCGCTGCTTCAGGGAAGAAAAAATGATCTATGAGTTTCATTTTCCGACAGCGGACGTTTTCCATTATCCCACACTTTGTATATTTCCGTGAAACAATTTCAGAAAGAAAAAAAGATGGTTTCGGATTCAGCCTCCTCGCCATCTTTTCATCAGATTCTTTATGCAGCGTGCTCTTTCAGATAAGCAACGATAGCTGCCTTTGCATCAGCCTTGCAGGGCTTGCACTTGTCGATTGTGCTTTCGCCTTCAACAAGCTTGGCAGCCATACCGGCACATCCGGGGTTTCCGCATCCGCCGCAGTTGTATCCCGGCAGCATTGCCAGAACATCCTCGACTCTGTGATCTTCTTCGACATAGAGCTTGACACTCGCAATTCCGAGAAGAATACCGATCACTGCACCGAGAACAAGCATCAATAATACTGCTTTAATGATCTCCATGTTCTTCCTCTTTCATTTCCATAAACTTTGCTCTGAGTGCACAGTCCCCGATACCGCATGCGGCACAATCCGGCTTCAGATTTTCACATCCTTCCGGAACAGGCGTCTGTCTGTTCCGGATGTAGAGAAAACCGTTCAGTCCGACCAGGACCAGTACAATCAGAATTGCAACGATCGTCTGCATGGCTTATACCAATCCCGCAAGTGACGAGAAAGCAAGAGCCATAATTGCAGCGATAATGAATGCGATCGGATTTCCCTGGAATGCTTCGGGAACATCGTTTCCTCTTAAGCGTTCACGGATGGTTGAGAAGATGCACAGCATCAGCATGAATCCGGCCGGAACACCGATTGAGTTGACGATTGTTTCAATCAGGGAGTATTCCTGTGTGATGTTGTCGAGAGCGACGTAGAGAACTGCACAGTTTGTTGTGATCAGAGGCAGATAGATACCCAGCTGCTTATACAGGGACGGACTGTTCTTTTTGATGAACAGTTCGACAAACTGAACGAATGCCGCAATGACGAGGATGAAGCAGATCAGCTTCATGTATTCCAGATGCAACGGTTCAAGAACCGCATAGTAGAGACCGTACGACAGAACCGAAGCACAGAAGACAACGAAGATAACCGCAAGACCCATACCGACGGCAGATTCCATCTTTGTGGAAACACCCATGAACGGGCACATGCCGATGAATTTGGAAAGAATAATGTTATTGATCAGCATTGCGCTGATGAACAATGTAAACAGGTTCATAATTCAGCACTCTTCTCCTTATTTTCAACATGTGTCTTGTATGCGGAAACAGCAGCTGCCAGACATGCGAATGTGATGAATGCGCCGAACTGTTCTTTGAAGAAAGGAAGTTCAAATCCTTCCGGGATCAGTCTCAGTGAGAAGATCTCCGCATTTGTAAACGGATTGGAAAGTGAGAGAACACCTGTACCGAGGATCTGTCTGAAGAAAGACATTGTCAGGATACTGAGTGTATAGGAGAATCCCATGGTCAGACCGTCAAGGATGGAAGGACCGATCGGATTCATGGAAGCGAATGCTTCCGCTCTTCCCAGGATAATGCAGTTGACAACGATCAGGTCGATGAACGCGCCGAGTGCCGAATACAGCGAAGGTGTATATGCCTGAATCACCATGCCGACGATTGTAACAAGCGTTGCGATGATGACGATATATACCGGAATGTGAATGTCATTCGGTGTCAGGTTTCTGATCGATGAAACGAGAATATTGGACAGTGTCAATACGATCGTAACGGCAATTCCCATACCGATCGCATTGTTGATGTTGGTTGTGATTGCCAGTGCCGAGCAGATACCCAGATACAGACCGAAGACAGGGTTTTCAACTAACAGCCTGGTAAACAGACTCTGTTTCTTTTCTTTCTTTTCGCTCATAAGGTCCTCCTCTTACCTGCCTGCTGCCATATTCAGGGCAGCCGCAATCATCGCACGGATTGAAGCACTGGTGAATGTCGCTGATGTTGTCGCATCAACTGATGATTCAAGGCTTGCACCCTTGTAGCGTTCAAGCTCTGTATCCGCTGTTGCCGCATCGCCGACACCCGGAGTGTCATTGAATTCTGTGATTTCGATATTGGTGACTGTTCCCTTTGTAGTATCAACGGTGACAATCGCTTTGTTTATTCCCTGATAGCCCTTGGCGCTGCACTTGTATTCAACTGCAGTATCATCAAGGTTTGTATAGACGATGCATCCTGCTTCATTGGCTGTGAAGTCCTCACTGCCAAGTCCGCTTCCGCTGCCGGCTTCAGGAGCACTGCCGCCGGCCAGTTCAGTACCGGTTGCGGCGGAAAGTGCATTGGCTGCCATCGCTCTTAAGGAAAGGCTTGTGAAGCTTGCGCCGGTTGTTGAGTCAACCACATCGCTTAAGCCCTTGCCTGCATAGCGTGCCAGTTCAGCATCCGCTGTTGCTGTGTCGCCAACGCCCGGAGTGTCATTGAAGGCTGTAACTTTGATGGACTTGATTGTGCCTGTGGAAAGGTCAATTTCAACATCCGCTTCATTTGTTCCTTCAAAGCCCTTGGCTGTGCAGTGGTAAACAGCTGTTGTGCCGTCATTGCTGACTTCCGTGCAGGTCACATCTGTCTTGGAGTAATCTTCATTGCCGAACGGCTGCTGTTCAGGCACTTCCGCCTGAGCGTTGGGATCATAGGAGATTCCCTGCACATCGTTGAAGATTGCCTTGGCTGCATCGATGCCATTCTGAACAGCTGTTGATGTCAGAGTTGCACCGGAGAGCAGAGGAATCGGATCGGCGGATGTGAGTGAAGTGATTGTGCTGACATATTCATCATCGAATGCACGGGAACCGATACCGCTTGTTTCCTGCTGTTCGAGTGCGGTATATCCGGAAATCTTTCCGTCATTGTCGAAGCCGACCATGAAGGTGAATCCGTTGGAGTTGTAGCCGACGCCATGGAGTGTGAAGACATATCCCTTACCTTCTGCTTCATAGATACCGTCAACCAGACCTGTCTCATCCTTTTCGATCAGCTTGTCCGTGACATCGTTGAATGTCGCACCCGGATAGATTTCTTCCAGGCTTGCTTTGATAGTTGCCAATGCATTCTCGGCAATGATCGGAGCCGTGATCGCATTTGCGACCGACAGCAGAAGTCCGCATACTGCGCAGAGAACGCCGAGCAGAATTGCTTTATAGAGAGCAGAGTTATGATCTAATTTTCCCATCTTCATACCCTCCTCACTTTCCGGCGGCCATATTCAGCGCTTTGGCTGCCATGGCTCTGATGGATGCGCTTGTGTAAGTTGCACCTGCCGTTGCATCAATCGATGAGTTGATTGTCGCATTTTCATAACGCTTCAGCTCATCGGCTGTTGTTGCTGCATCGCCGACGCCTGTTGTGTCGCCGAAGTCAGTCACTTCGACGGAAGTGATTGTTCCCTTTGTTGCATCAACTGTGATTGTTGCCTTGTTTGTGCCTTCAAAGCCCTTTGCCGAGCAGTGATAGACATAAGCTGTGTCATCGACATTGCTGTAGACTCGGCAGCCCGCTTCATTTGCACTGAAGTCTTCCAGTGCCATTCCTGCCGGCTCGCTTGTTTCAGCAGCCGCATCGGAAGATGCCGGTGTTTCGGCAGCGACCTTGTCAAGAGTCATACCGACGCCAAGCGCTGCCAGGATGACAACGATTGAAGTATAGACAACCTTGCGGCGGATCTGTACCTGGTTCTTGATCTGGTTGCCGTCGACCAGCTTGTCGATTGCCGGTGTCAGCATATTCATTAACAGGATTGAGAACAGAACGCCATCCGGAAGATTGGATTTCCATCTGAGAATCAGTGTCAGTGCAGCACAACCGACTGCGAAGACCATACGGCCGGGAATCGTGATCGGTGTGGTGACCGGGTCGGTCATCATGAAGACTGTTCCGAAGAGAACGCCGCCGCTGATGACATTGAAGATTGCATAGTTGATGCCGGCGCCTTTGATGAGACCGACAACAAGTGAAACGCAGAAGACGGTGATGAGATATGTTACTGACAGATGCCAGTCAATATCTTTTCTCCATAAGAGATATACTCCGCACAAGAGAATCAGCAGTGCGCAGCTGCCGCCGATGACGCTCGGATATGAGCCGACAAGCAGTCCGCCCCAGCCGCCGAAGCCCTTGATGAAGTTGCCCATTGCACTGGATGAGAGAATCCAGTTATTGGAATTCATCGCAGCCATCGGAGTGGCACCGGAGAAGACATCTGCTGTTACCTGTGCGCTCTTGCTTGCCGAAAAGCTGTTCATGATCAGCGCTTCGCCGAATGCGGCCGGGTTGAAGATATTCTGACCGAAACCGCCGAAGACGAGCTTGCCGATGATGATCGCAACGACCGTGCCGACAAACAGTGCATAATAGCTGACATCAAGACGTGTGATGAGTGTGAGAATGAGAGCGGTAACCCAGCCGTAGGAATGAAGAATTTCCTTCTTCACTTCACGGCCGCGCATCCTGAAGTAAACTGCTTCGGTACCGATTGCCGCAATCAATGAAACAAGTGTCATCAGAATGACTCTGAGACCGTATGCAAAGCCATAGGCAATGCTGTAATAAACTGCCGAGAACAGAACCACTGCACATAAGCACATGGTGAGATCGAACATGATCCCGCCGGTTGACTGCGTGTTGCGGTAGTTGGGTGAAGGCTTATATGTAAATTTCATTATTTCTTTGCCTCCTTTGCCCTGATCGCCATTCTGGTTCTGACGAAATTCTTCGCTCTTCTGACATTTTCGGTGACATCAATCTTGGAAGGACAGATCCATGTGCACATACCGCACTCGATGCAGTCCATGACTGAAAGCTTCATGATTTCTTCTTCATCGAAGATTGCCGCGCTCATCGCGATACGGACAGGCTGAAGTCCGCTCGGGCATGTCTCTGTGCAGCGCCCGCAGCGCAGGCACTTGACCTCTTCCTTCGGCTTGTTGTTGAGAACAGTTAAGCCGTTGCTTTGCGGCATGATGACAAACTTATCGTTCGGGATTGCTTTGCCCATCATCGGTCCGCCGGCAATCAGAAGAACATTTTCTGTTCCCTCTTTATAGCCGCCGACCGCATCGATGATCACGCTTGCACGTGTTCCGACCGGAACATATACGTTCTGCGGATTGTTCAGTGCATCACCGGAAACCGTCACATACTTGTGAGTGATCGGCATGCCGTTATCAATCGCATTACCGAGTGCAATCGCTGTTGATGCATTGTTGAGAATGCATCCGGCCTCAATCGGAAGTTTGTCATATCTCTTCTTTGTCAGCTGATAGACCAGTGTTCTTTCCCAGCCCATCGGATAGAGATCGGGAACGGTTCTGATTTCGATCGGTGTTCCTGCGAATGCCTTCTTCAGCTCTTCGATCTGTTCAACTTTATCTTCCTTGATGGCAACGCATCCTTTGGCTGCCTTGGAAAGCTTGAAGAGAGCGAGCGTACCGGTTTTGAGGAGTCCGATATTTTCTTCGATATTCTTATAATCGGCTGTCAGATACGGTTCGCATTCAACTGCATTGACGACAAACAGTTCGACATTTTCCGGTTTGAGATATTTGACATAGGTCGGGAAGCCTGCTCCGCCAAGTCCGACCATACCGGAATTCCTGACGAAATCGAGAAGTTCTTCCCAGCTTGCCGTTTCATAATCAAACGGCGCAAATGCACGTACTGCTTCATGTTTATGATCATTCTGGATGACCAGATGCTGAGCCTGGCCCATCGAGGCTGTCATAAACTTTTCAACACCTGTCACTGTACCGGAGACAGGTGAAAACAGCGGAACATAGAAATGATCATTTCTTTCCGCAATTTTTGTACCGACTTTTACTTCGTCACCGACGGAAACAAGCGCGTTGCAGGGCGCGTTGCCGTTTACAAGAGGAATAAAAACCTGATCAGGATCAATTGTTTTCAATACATCCTTGTGCTTGGTTAATTCCTTATGTCCGTCCAGGTGATGATTCATCGGTCCTGTAAGAATTGACATAATTGAGTAAACCCTTTCTGTTATTGATAACGCAGTTTATTATATCATCGTTTATTATGAATGTGCGCTAAATACAAACACGGAAGCAGTGTATTTCATTTTTATGATATACTCCTGTCTATGAGAAAAAACAGAATACTCGCGGGAGTGTTTGCCCTTTCGCTTTTTTGCGGATGTGCAGACAATGTTCCCGCCGAAAAAACAGAAGAACCTGAAAAGTACACCAACATCTCCGTGGATGCCGGATTTGACACTGTCTTTCAGCTGATCGAATTCGGCTATGACCACGATCAGATGGATTCATATTTCAGAACATGCACGGATATGTTCAGAAACTGCAACGATCAGTTTGACATTTACAACGATTATGAAGGTCTCTATAACCTCAAAACGATCAACGACAATGCCGGGATAGCCCCGGTGAAAGTCAGCTCCGACATCATCGACATGCTCAGGGAAGCAAAAAGCTTCCATGAAATTTCGGGCGGTGCCTTTGACATCACGATCGGCTCTTTGCTGAAAGTATGGCATGAATACCGGGACGCGGGAATCGAACTCAATGCCGAAGGCAAAAACGCTCCCGTACCGACCGATGAAGAGCTCAAAGAAGCTGCCGTTTACAGCGGATGGGACAAGGTCGTCATCAATGAAGAAGACAGCACCGTCTATATCACCGATCCGCATGTTTCACTCGATGTCGGCGGAATCGCAAAGGGATATGCAGCAGAGATGATCGGCAGGTATATGGAAGATGCCGATGTCATCTGCACAACCGTCAATGCCGGCCGCAACATCCGCACTGTCGGTACAAAACCGGATGGCAGCGACTGGGTGATCGGAATCGCCGATCCTGCCGACGGTTCAAGCATCTACTGCACGGTCACAATGAAAGGAAGCGGCTCATTTGTCACCAGCGGCGACTACGAACGCTACTATACCGGTGAAGACGGAAAGAAATATCACCACATCATCGACCCGAAAACATTGAAGCCGGCCGATTACTACCACAGTGTTTCCATCATCACTCCCGACTCTTCGGCAGCTGACTGTCTTTCCACAACATTGTTTACTCTAAGCATTGAAGACGGAAAGAAAGTCCTTGAAGAATATACGGAAAAAACCGGAAACAGCGCCGAAGCAGTCTGGATCATGGACAGTGACAGAACACAGAATGAAGAAGGTCATGATTCAGGTGATTACCATTGTGTTTACACAGACGGAATCAGGGATCTGATCACATTTGCAAGATGAAAGCGGAAGACCATTGAAGCCTTCCGCTTTTTTTCAGAACCACAGATAATTCATGAAGACAGGAACCTGTTTCTCCCAGTCCTCTTCGCAATGCCTTCCGCCCCATTGGAAATAGAGATATGTGGAGGCACCCCTGTTCATGAGTTCCCTTTCATATTTGCGCACCGAACGGGCTTCCCTTGTGTCATATTCAGGATTGCCGTGATATGCCGCTTTGCCTGATTCAATCTCGCCCCAGGACATATAGACTCTCGTATCGGGACTGACTGTACTTCTGTTCAGATCGTTTCTTAGTCTTCCGATATTCCAGAACATGCCGGGTGACACACAGGCCGCTTTGGAGAAGACATCATTATGTACGCTCACGCCGTAAATACTCATTAAACCGCCCATTGATGAGCCGCCGATGCCGGTCGCTTCCCGATGGAAATATGTGCGGTAGTCATGGTCAATCATCGGTTTGATGTCGTGAATGATCCACTGAAAAGTGGCTTTGCCTTTGTTCGGCACAAACTCTCCCCGCCACCTTTTGTCATACGGACTGTATTCGGCAAGTCTCAGGTTGCCTTCATGGGCACACTCCATGCCGACGATAATCATTTTCTTGTTCCAGTGATCCAGGAAATATTCCATTCCCCAGCTCTTTCCGTAGGTTGCTTCGTAATCATGGAAAAGATTGTGACCGTCAAAGAAATACATGACGGGATAGCGCTCATTGGAATCATAATAGCCGGGCGGCAGATAAATGTGCAGTGTTCTTTCAGAACCGGAAGGCCAGTAGTAGATCTGTCTTTTTTCAATCATATGTTCACCGTTCGAATAATTTCAGCAGCTTCAGCTTGAGTGCCCCTTCTTTACCGCTGTAAGGATGTTCTCTGAGAGAAAGATTGAAGCGGTTTGATCCGATCAGGACGGTGGAAGGATGTGTGAATTCATCAAATCCCCATTTGCCGTGATATGCCCCCATACCGGAATGACCGGTACCGTTGAAAGGGACGCCCTTCACCATCAGATGCACGCAGACTTCATTGATACATCCGCCGCCATACTGCTGGCTTGACATTGTCTTTAGTGCCCACTTCATATCTTTTGTAAAGAGATATAAAGCAAGGCCATGCTCTCTTTCAGAAATGACATCAAGCAATTCATCAACATCCTGATCCCTGAATGTCACAACCGGCAGCAGCGGATTGAAAAGCTCATGATTTACAATCGGCTCATCAAGTTCCACCGGAGCGATGATCGTCGGTTCAAAACGAAGTGTCTCAGGATCCCCGTTGCCGCCAAACATGATTCTGTCCTGATAGAGGGCAGCTTCCTTTTCACATTTTTCATAGGCAGCCCGATCGATCAAGTGAGGGTATTCTTCATTGTTTAAAGGATCTTCCCCGATCTGTCTGATGAATTCTTCTTCAAGGCACATGATGAACTGCTCGGCAATTTCTTCAGCAACTGCAATCTGGTTGATATTGATGCAGATCTGTCCGGAATTGAGAAGCTTGAAGAAAGCGATCTTCCGTGCCGCATCAAAAAGATCAGCATCCCTTCTGACAATGCACCAGTTGCCGTTCTCCCCGCCGAGTTCCAGTGCCACCGGTGTCAAATTCTTCGCAGCCATTTCCATGACATGCTTTCCTACATTCGGCGAACCGGTATAGAAGATCTTGTCAAACCGCTCAGACAGACAGAGATCTGCAACATCATGTCCGCCGTCCACGACACATACATACTCTTTCGGGAAAGCTGAATTGATCAGATTGATCATTGCCTTTGTACAGTGAACACTTTTCGAACTCACCTTGATCACAGCCGTATTGCCGCCGGCAATCGCCGCAACCAGTACGCCGAGCGACAGCAGAACCGGAAAATTGAACGGAGAAATGATCAGCGCAACCCCATAGGGCATCTTATATACTTTCGTCAGAATGCTCGGAAAACAGGCTGCACCGCTGAAATGGTTTTCCGGTTTTGCCCATTTTGAGAGACCGTCGATTGTTTCATTGATCTCTGAAATCAAAGCACCGATATCGGTGAGATATGCTTCGGTTTCACTTCTGCCCAAATCATCATGCAGAGCTTTCATCAATTCCTTTTCATGTGCCTGAACTGCGATCTTGAGTCTTCGCAGCTGCTCTTTGCGCCATGCAATATCAAGCGTTCTGCCGCTTCTGAAAAATGAACGCTGTTTTTCTACAGCTTCATGAATTGCCGCATCATTCCACATATGGATTACCTCTTTGCTAATATCATGATATCCGCCGGCCCGTTGTGCAATCTTTTATTTCTCTCTTATTGAATTATCTGATGAATTTGGTATGATATATGAGCGCCGCCGCTTTAGTATAGTGGTAATACACAGCAATGGTAATGCTGAGCGGGCAGTTCAATTCTGCCAAGCGGCACCATCTCATAAAACCGTCCGGATCCGGGCGGTTTTTCTTTGGCTGAAAACCGGATACTTCAATCCGGGAAAAATCACCTCAAGGCTTCACACAGGCATGCGTTTCGGGAGTTGACATTTCTGCATGCCATTTTAATATTGAATTGAAATGGAGGTTTTATATGCGTTTTCCTAATGCTTATGAAGGTATCAGTAGAATCCGCAAAGCAGAGCTTCTGAATCTTCTTACAGTTGTTATTGCTGTTCTTGCCGGATTGATCACCGCAGTTATAGCAGTATCCTCCATGGACGATGAATCAGCTGAAGCACTGACACTCATTCCCCTGTTCCTGCTGGTCGTCTCGCTGATTATCCCGGTGATCTCGGTGATTCTGACAATTCTCGGCCTTATAAAAGCTTTAAAAGATGAAAAAGGATTCCGAACAGCTCTGTATTCTGCATGCGCTTCATTTGCTATGAGCATCCTTTCCGCACTCCTGAGTGCCGGGAAAAAGAGCAGTTCAATTCTCAGAAACACCGTCGACGTCGGCAGTTCGATCACGAAAATCCTGACGGTGATCTTTGTGTGTTTTGCAATCAGCTCGCTGGCCGTTCAGTGCAGCAGAAATGATATCAAGGAAAAGAGTGTCTCCGTCATGACGTTTGTCGGAGGCTCCTATCTGCTCTCAAGTCTGATCAGAGTGGCACCGAACTTCCTCCATCACAATGTCACAAACGATTTTGTCACTTCAGTCGCATCATTGATCAGTGTTTTTATTTCGGCAGCCGGTTACTTCATGTATCTGAAGTTCCTGAAAAACTCAAAAAAGATGCTTGCTGATGCAAAATAATTCATATACAGGCAAACCAAAAGCGGTCAGTTTATTCCGACCGCTTTTTCATTTGACCTTTCATTTACAGATGCAGCAGCATCTTTGCGAACTGGAAGTAAATCAGAAGTGAAATCGCATCGACGATGGTTGTGATAAACGGAGACGCCATGACCGCCGGGTCAAATCCGAGTGTCTTGGCAAGAATCGGAAGCGTGCAGCCGACGAGCTTTGCGGCAAATACGGTAAAGACAAGAGTGATGCAGATGACAAGTGCCACGGTCATTGTGATCGGATTGTGGAACAGAAGTTTGTCCACCAGCATCAGCTTTGCAAAGTTGCAGGCTGCCAGAATCATTCCGACAATCACGGCAACGCGCATCTCTTTCCAGATGACCTTGAACAGGTCCTTGATCGTAATCTCGTTCAGTGAAATACCGCGGATCACGGTAACGGAAGCCTGCGAACCGCAGTTACCGCCGGTATCCATCAGCATCGGAATATAGGCATTGAGTACCGTGACCGCTGCCAGCGCATCCTCAAATGAGGAGATGATCTGGCCGGTAAATGTCGCCGATACCATTAACAGCAGCAGCCATGGGATACGTGATTTCACCGTTTCGAAGATTCCCGTATTCAGATAGGTTTTATAGGTCGGCGTAATAGCAGCCATCTTTTCGATATCTTCGGTGGTCTCTTCCATGAGGACGTCGAGAGCGTCGTCGATGGTAACGATACCGACAAGTCTGTTTTCCTTGTCGACAACCGGCATGGTCAGGAAGTCGTACTTTTCAAACTTACGGGCTGTTTCTTCCTGGTCATCCAGCGTGGATGCACTGATGACCGTATCATCCATGATCTCAGCCATGGTCTGATCTTCTTCCGCCAGCAGCAGTGTACGGATGGAAACATAACCGAGCAGATGTCTGTCCTTGTCAACAACGTACATGACGTTGATGGTTTCCATGTCCTGGCCGACTCTGCGGATTTTCTTGAGGGCATCCTCGGCAGTGAGGTGACTCTTGAGATCGATATACTCGGTCGTCATGATCGATCCGGTGGAATCTTCCGGATACTGCAGGATGTTGTTGATATCCCTTCGTGTCTCAGGATCGGCTGTCGCCAGAATTCTCTTGACAACATTGGCGGGCATTTCTTCGATGATGTCAACGGCGTCATCGAGGTAGAGCTCGTCAATGACTTCTTTCAGCTCTGCTCTTGAGAAGCCTTTGATCAGTGCTTCCTGTGAATCTGTATCAAGTTCGACAAATACTTCGGCTGCCAGTTCTTTCGGAAGCAGTCTGAAAACAACCGGAATGGTATCTTCCGGAAGACTCTCCATGATGTATGCAATATCAATCGGTTCAAGATCAATGATATGTTCTCTGGCTTCGACATATTTCTTGTCATCAAGCCAGGTATTCATCCTCTCAATCAGATCTTCAAAATTCTCTTTCTGATAAGTCATGCTGAACCTCCTGTGATTGTGTTTCTTTCATTCCTATTGTGTCTAAAAATCCGGCGCTCTTCAATCTCAACTGCACAAATTTTACACGATTTTCACAAAAACAGAAGCCGCATTTCTGCAGCTTCTGCTGAATTGAAATTCCTGAATCAGAGTTCTTCGCCGTTGGAAGCGATGCACTTCTGATACCAGTAGTAGGAATCCTTGCAGGCGCGCTTGAATGTGCCCTTTCCGAGGTTGTCAGCGTCAACATAGATCTGACCGTATCTCTTGGCCATCTCACCTTCGCCGTTGGATACCATATCGACACATCCCCAATAGAGATATCCCATCAGAGGAATTCCGTCATATTCAACCGCATCGCGCATGGATTTGATATTTGCCCGCATGTAGTCGATTCTGTAGTCATCATGAACGGTTCCGTCTTCAAACTGATCATTCCATCCGATGCCGTTTTCCACACACCAGAGATCGCAATGATATCTGTCATAGAATGTGTTGAGCGTAATGCGCAGACACTGCGGATCGGTTGCCCAGCCCCATGCATTTGTCTTGAGATAAGGATTGCGGACCATATGAGCCTGTGTGCCGCCGTTGCCTTCTCCTGCTTCCGCATTTTCATCATGATATGTCACAACATGGGAACCATAGCAGCTGAATGAGAGGAAGTCGCATGTATACTTTGCAAGCAGATCCATATCTCCTTCTTCCGCCGGAATCACAATTCCTTCCCTCTGATACTGAGCGAGCTTGTAGGCAGGATATCTGCCGAGCATCTGTACATCGGAATAGAACAATGTATTGTTGGATCTCTGCTGGGCAAGAAGCTGATCTTCGGGATCGGTTGTATATGCATACGTCGGTCCATAGGCAAGCATCATACCGATTCTGATGTCAGGATGCTTTTCATGAGCAGCCTTCACAGTCAGGGCACTTGCAAGGAACTGATGGAATGTCGCATTGGCAATATTCTGCGGATCCGCATGAATCAGACCTGCCGTAACATAAGGCGCATGCTCAATGCAGTTGATCTCATTGAATGTCAGATAATACCTGACCTTGCCGGCAAAACGTTCAAAGCATGTTTCCGCATATCTGACAAACTGATTGACAAGATATCTGCTGTCCCAGCCGTTATACTTCTGGGCAAAGGCAAGCGGTGTTTCATAATGCGACAGTGTCACTAACGGTTCAATGCCGTATTTCAGACATTCATCAAACACATCGGAATAGAATTTAACACCTTCTTCATTGACTGTTTCATCGTCACCGTTGGGGAACAGTCTGCTCCATTTAATTGAGAAACGCAGGCATTTGAATCCTTCTTCAGCACACAGTCTGATATCTTCCTTGTAGTGATGATAGAAATCAGATGCGATGTGGGAAGGATAGTAGTATTTCGGATCATCCAGTTCAACCGGAATGGCACCTTCCGGAAGATGACGTTCAGGGCTGCCGAAGCATAACGGTGTGGATCCGGTTGTTCCGTCCGGTTTTCTCCATGTCACCTGTCTTCTGACTGTATGAGAGCCGTTGGTCATGACATCGGCCGTGCTTAAACCTGCACCGCCTTCATGAACTCCGCCTTCATACTGATTGGCTGCGGTTGCACCGCCCCATAAAAAATCTTTTGAAAAACTCATACATTGTCTCCTTTTTGTTTCTGTTACCTTAATACTACTATAATGCGCAGACTTTGACACGTATTCAGAAGCGGACAGTTGATGAGATACTGTTTCTGATCAGCCCCTTTCTTTCCGCTCACCGATTGTGCGCAGAGAATCTGAAAACAGAAGCACATTCCATGCCTCTGTCTTTTTTCAGTATAATTCAATATTTTTCAGCTCTTCATAGACAAGATTCAGCGGAAGGCCCATAATCGCGTAATAATCGCCGCTGATATGGGTGATAAATCTTCCCCCGAGTCCCTGGATTGCATAGCTGCCTGCCTTGTCGTCACATTCCCCGCTGGCGATATAATCATGGATTTCTTCATCACTGAGGGAAGCAAATGTCACTTCCGACACACTGACATCCGAATACTCCCTTTCTGCACTTTTCATGCATAAACCTGTAATCACGCGATGGGTACGTCCGGAAAGCTCCTTCAGCATTTCATAAGCTTCCTCATGACTGTGCGGTTTGCCGAGGATCTTCTGATCGACGGTCACAATCGTATCCGATCCGATCACCACGGCATCGGGATGTACCTGCAGGCATGCATCTGCTTTTCTTTCCGAAAGCAGTCTGATCTTTTCTTCAAGCGTATCACCTTCAGCCAGTGATTCATCAATATTCATAGGCATGCATTCAAACGGAATGCCGCATTTTTCAAGCAGCTCTTTGCGCCGCGGGCTTTTTGAGGCCAGTATGATTTTTTTCATAAATGATATTCTACACGATGAATCTTATTAAGGTGCTATAATTTAAATGGATTTTACCAAAGGGAGAGAATCATTAACATGAATAAAAAACCAGTATTAGTCATTCTGGCCGCCGGAATGGGCAGCCGCTACGGCGGAATGAAACAGATAGACGGTGTCGGCAACCACGGAGAACCGATCATTGAATTTTCAATCTACGACGCAAAGGAAGCAGGCTTTGAAAAGGTTGTGCTGATTATCCGCAAGGAACATGAAGCAGCCTTCCGCAAAGCTCTGACCGACAGAGTGTCAAAACATATGAAAGTGGAATTCGCATATCAGGATATGGATGTGCTTCCGAACGGATACAAAATGCCTGAAGGACGTGTCAAGCCCTGGGGAACAACCCACGCCCTGCTCGCACTCAAAGGAATTGTCAAAACACCCTTTGCGATCATCAATGCGGATGATTTCTACGGCAAGGATGCATACCGTGTCATCTACAAATATCTTTCCGAAGAAGTCAGCGATGACAACTACGCAATGGTAGGGTATCTCTGCGGCAATACGCTCACAGACAACGGAACCGTCACAAGAGGCATCTGCCAGCAGGATGAAAACCACAATCTCAGCGCAATCCGTGAAATCAAGAATATCATGCGCAAGGATGGCAGACCCTATTTCCTGGAAGACGGCGAATGGAAACCGCTGGAAGAAGACTCCCTTGTCTCCATGAACTTCTGGGGATTCACACCGAAGATTTTCAAACAGGTTGAACCTCTGTTTGCGGACTATCTGAAGAAGAACTATAACGACAATCCGATGACATGCGAATATGTCATCCCGACAGCGATCGGCGAGCTTGTCAAGGCAAAGGCCTGCAATATCAAAGTTCTCTCAAGCAAAGACAAATGGTTCGGTGTCACCTACAAGGAAGACAAGCCGGAAGTTGAAGAACGGATTCAGAAAATGAAAGACGACGGGATCTACCCCGACGTCTTATGGGAATGATTCAGAGATATTTCTTCAGGAATCTCAGGACATTGCGGTAAGCAATGTCTTTTATTTCGTCTTCACTGAATCCGTATTTTCTCAGACCTTCAATGAAGTTCTGCGTTTCCTCAGGTGATTTCAGATCATGGTGTTCATCCGCATTGTAATAGGCACCATAGTCAAACCCGCATGCCACATGTTCAACTCCGACCATATCGGCAATATATCTTGCATGCCTTGCAAGATTTCCGGCATTCCTGTTTTCCGGAATATCGCTGATGAACGCATCGCATGCATTCATCCCGATCAGGCCTCCTTTTGCGGCGATTGCTTTGATCTGCTGATTGGTCAGGTTGCGCTCAACCGTGCAGATTGATTTCGCATTTGAATGCGTGGCAATAACGGGAAATTCGCTGGCGTCCATGATATCCCAGAATGTTTTTTCATTGGCATGGGAAACATCGATGATCATATGAAGACGGTTCATTTCCTTCACTGCCTTCACACCTTTTTCCGAAAGGCCTCTCAGCACATTTCCATAGTTTCCGGTGGCCAATGCGTTTTCGTCATTCCAGGCAAGAGAACCGATCCGGTTTCCCTTTTCATAAAGCCACTCAATCCTGTCTTCGACGTCTTCATCAATGCCGCACATGCCTTCGACTGTCATCATGAAAGCCGGCTGATCTGTTTCTTTTTCCAGATCGTCTGCACTCAGGATCAGATGCGCCTTTGCCATCTCTATGTCATGACGTACGGTTTCAACCGTCTTCATCATCTCTTCCCATGATTCACTTCCGGCAAAGAAGCTGGCGGCTGAACTGTATGCAATCCCACCCTGCTTCATCAGCGGCATCCAGTTTTTTTCCAGAGCGGAAAATGAGCCGTTGTATTCCCGTTTCATCACTTCGGAAATATCCGCATGAAGATCAAATACAGGAATCATACTCACTGTTCCTTCCGGTTGAGCTCATAGATGATCTTCATTCCCTTATATGCGATATCGGGATCATATTCATCAATCTCATCCGTTTCATTGGAAACAACCTTACCGAGTCCGCCTGTCGCAATGACGACGCATTCAGGATCGTTCAGTTCTTTTTTCATCTGTCTGATGATATATTCGACGGCACCGATATAGCCGTAAACAACGCCTGCCTGCATGCCTTCGACCGTATTTCTGCCAAGAACGCTTTCCGGTTTGATGATTGCAATTTCGGGAAGTCTTGCTGTCAATGAAGTCAGGGCTTCTGCCGAAATGCCGAGACCCGGCGCAATGACGACATATTTGAATTCGCCTTCTTTTGATACATAGTCAAATGTTGTCGCAGTGCCGAAATCAACGATAATCGCCGAGCGGTGCAGAGTGTGGTGTGCCCATGCCGTATTGACAATGCGGTCGGCACCGACACTGTTTTTATTTTCCGACACAACCGTGATGCCGCTTTTCAGTTCGGTGGAAACGATGATCGGCTGCTTGTGAAGATATTTGATGATCGCTGAAGTCAGAGCGTACATCAGTTTCGGAACGACCGATGAAATGATGACATCTTCAATATCCGAAACATTCAGTTCAGACTGCTTCAGAAATTCCATCATGAAGAATCCGTATTCATCGGAAGTGCGGATTGTCTTGGTAATCAGGCGGTAGCGGCCGATGATCTCATCGCCGTCCATAATTCCGAGGGCAATATTCGTATTGCCGACATCAATGCATAACAGCATCTGCTCTATTTTCCTTTCTTCAGGCAGAATTCAAGAATCTTCTCTGCCGTTTCTTCCTTGGATAACAATCCGAGCGGATTCAGACCGTCTTTCGAAATGATTGTCACGATGTTTGTATCAACCCCGAACCCTGCTCCGGCATCGGCAATTGAATTGGCGATGATATAATCTGCATTCTTTGCGGAAAGCTTCTTCGATGCATTCTCAATGAGATTCTGTGTTTCCATCGCAAAGCCGATCAGAACCTGGCCTTCCTTCTTGTTTTCACCGAGTGCCTTAAGAATATCCGTTGTCCTCTTTAACGGCAGATTGAATTCACCTTCGGACTTCTTGATCTTCTGATCATCCACATGCACGGGCGTATAATCCGCCACGGCGGCAGCCATGATGATCACATCATTTTCTTCCTGTCTGCTTAAAACTGCATCGGCAAGATCAGCCGCTGATTCAATATGAACAAGATCAATTCCCACCGGATCGGCAAGTTCCGTATGTCCGGCTGCCAGGGTCACCTTCGCTCCCGCGTTGCGGGCTGCCTTGGCAAGTTCATATCCCATCTTTCCGGAAGAATGATTTGTGATATATCTGACCGGATCAAGTGCTTCTCTGGTCGGGCCGGCACTGACAAGCACGCGCTTGCCTTCGAGGTATCTTTCACCCGGCGCAATCGCTTCGATTGCATCAAGAATGACGGAAGGTTCAGGCATTCTGCCCTTTCCCGTATCCCCGCAGGCAAGATATCCGCTGGCACTGTCGAGTACATGCATGCCGTATTTCTTTAATGTGGCAATATTGTCCTGTGTAATCGGATTTTCAAGCATGCCGGTATTCATGGCCGGCACAATCAGCTTTTCGCATCCTGCCGCCAGGAATGTACTTGTTAACATATCATCCGCAATTCCATGCGCAATTTTGGCGATGATGTTTGCGGTTGCCGGTGCAATCACAAAGACATCAGCTTTTTTGGCGAGTGAAATATGATGAACATCAGGTGTGAAATCGGTTGTGAACATATCGGTGATCACACGGTTGGCGGAAAGTGTCTGAAGCGTCAGAGGCGTCACAAACTGTTCGGCCTCTTTTGTCATTAAAACATGAACGTCATTTCCCTTCTTTTTCAAAGATGAGACAAGCGAGCAGATCTTGAAGGCGGCGATTCCGCCGGTGATCCCCACTACAATGCATTTATCTTTCATAAAATTCACTCCGTTTTTTTCGGGTTCATTATAGCACGCAATCATATGCTATGATCTTAACGGAGACTTGATTATGAAAACTGAAAAACTGCTTGTGATATCCGATATTCATGGCGCACTCGACGGCGCAAAGGCTCTTCTTGATGCGATTGACACGCACAATCCCGATATGATTCTGTGTCTAGGCGATGTGCTGTACCATGGACCGCGCAATGATCTGCCCGCTTCCTATGCACCGAAGAAAGTCATTGAGATCATGAACTCACTCTCACCGAAAATCATCGCTGTCCGCGGCAATTGCGAAGCGGAAGTGGATCAGATGGTTCTGAACTTCCCGGTCACTGCCGATTACAACATCATTCCCTTTGAAGGCAGAAGGATCTTCATGACGCACGGCCATGTCTATTCACCTGCGCACCTGCCCCGGTTAAATGAAAATGATATCTTCCTTTCCGGCCATACGCATATCCCGACAGCTGAAAAGAAAGACGGTGTTTATCTTCTCAATCCCGGCAGTATCTCACTGCCCAAAGAGAATCATCCTGCTTCCTACGGTCTTATTGATGAAAACGGATTTACCGTATACAGAAGCGATCACACCGTCTATATGCATATTGATCTGAAATGAGAAAACGGTCCGCGGACCGTTTTTCTTTATTCGTGGCGAAGTGCTTCAATCGGATCAAGATTGGCAGCTTTTCTTGAAGGCAGAATACCGAATATGATACCGATTGCCATTGAGAAGACAACCGCGAAGGCAGATGCCGGAACACTGATCGCCACCGGTGTCCCGTTGAGCTGGGAGATCAGTCCGGCAAGGATGATACCGGTAATGACACCGAGTAAACCGCCGGTTGAAGTCAGCACAACCGCTTCGGTCAGAAACTGCATCATGATTGCCCGCTTGGGTGCACCGATCGCTTTTTTAAGACCGATCTCACTCGTCCGTTCACTGACCGACACAAGCATGATGTTCATGACACCGATTCCGCCGACCAGAAGTGAAATCGCCGCAATCCATATAAGCATCGTATTGGTGCTTTCGGAGAGCTGCTGAATCTGACGTGCCTGTTCCATGAGATCCTGCGCTTTGTAGGTGTAATTCTCACTGGTGAATGTTTCATTCAGGATTTTTTCCGCTTCCCTGCCGATCGAAGTCATGTTTTCGGTTCTGTCGGCACGGATAATCACGGATTCAGGCTCATCATACTGATAGATCAGAGGCCATACCGTGAAAGGCAGAAAGACGCGTCCTGCCTTGTTTCCGGAATATGTGTAGTAGTCGCTCATCGTTTTGATCGAAGGCTCAAAGATCTCCTTCTCTGTCACAATGCCGGCAACCGTAAACGGTTCGCCATGGATTTCAATTGTGCTGCCGACCGGTTCCTCCGACTGAAACAGAGAGTTTGCACTGTCTTTGTCAAGCAGGCAGACCTTGCGGAAATGAAGCAGATCATCTGCGGAAATTCCTCTGCCTTTCTGTACGGTCAGGCCGGCTGTATCAAAATATGATGCATCGATGCCGTACACCGTTCCTCCTGACAGTGAGGATGCCATATGATAGACACCTTCATAATCCTGCCGTGAATGAAACAGCGATACATTTTCAGCGTGGGCAATCTTGCCGAGCTTTTCTGTCTGTTCATCACTGACTGTGGGGATTCCTTCGGGAATGCCCATGCTGTAGTCATAAGGCCAGTCGCCCTGATTGAGCGATACCGTGATATTGTTCACACCGGCACCGATCAGATTCTTCTGAATCTGTTCATTGGTACCCTGGATTGTTGAGACAATTGCGATGATGGATGCGATACCGATGATAATGCCGAGCATTGTCAGGAATGAACGCATCTTATGGGAAAGAATTCCTCTGAATGAAAGTCTGATATTTTCAATCATCTGTAGAATACCCCCACATCATCGCTCACTTCACTGGCTGCACCTTCCACCCCACCGTCTCCATACGGGAAAGTGATCATGTCTTCTTCACTCAGGCCTTCAACGATCTCGGTCGCATATCCGTAGAATGTTTTTCCGGTTTTGACATACTGCTTCTTCAGCTTTCCGTCTTCATCCTTCATGACATAGCTGCCGTTGGCATCGGAGCGGATAAATGCATTTTCAAGGGTAATTCTTGATGAAGCTTCACCGGCTCCGAAAGCAACTTCAAGATATGCATAAGGAGGAATGGAAGGAGCTTCTTCGGAATAGACATAGAAATCGTAGTAGGAGACATTCGGATTGCCGCCGCCGTACATATTGCTCTGGGTCGGATAGACATCGACCGACTGCACGGTTGCCGGGAATACTTCACCGGTTTCATAGCTTGTCACATTGACCGGGGTGCCGGGTCTTACTTTATCAAGCAGCAGTTCACTGACCGATGCCCGGATCGTCAGACCGCTGCCGCTTGCGACAACCATGAACGGACTGCCGTCCTGGGGACGGTTGTCAGGATCGCCGAGCATTTTGACAACACCGTCTTTTGAAGCATAGAGAATGCCGTCCGACATGTCATCTTTCATCATCTTGAGTGCAAGAGCTGCTCTTCTGACCTGCAGGTCAAGATCACGGATATCGATCTTTTTCTGTCTGATCATTTCAGCCAGTTCTTCTCTTGTATACATACCGTCATAATTTTCCGGTGTGCTCGCTGAGGGAGTACTGCCCTGTTCGGCAGGGATTGAAGCCTGAGGAGCTGTAGGTGCAGACCAGCCGGAGCCTTCCATGGCAGAGAGCTTGCTGTCTTTTTCTATGACGGAAAGCGATGTATTCACTTTGTCATGGCTCATGATGAACCAGCATTCCGCATCGTCATAATCAGCCATGATGAAACCTGAGTTGATTGTCCAGGCACTCATCAGAGCGCCGTCTTTTGTATTGCCTTGTCTGACTTCAAGAACTGCCAGTGTGCCGGCAGGCTGTGTTTTTAATTCATTGAAGAAGGAACCGTAAAGAAGTCCGTCTTCAGTCAGAAGATAATGCAGAACGCCATCGTCTGTTTCATAATTCTGATCCAGCCGCTTGAGTGCAGTCCATGCTTCGCCTTTGAGCTCTTCTTCAATCGGCGCAGGGGTCGGGGCCGGGGTCGGCTCGGGAGTCGGTGTCGGTTCAGGCTTGCTGCTGGGCTCAGGTTCGTCTGAGGGCTCAGGTTCAGGAACCGGTTCCGGTTCAATCACCGGCACAGGTGCCGGTCTTGCATTCTGCAGACGGATCAGATCATTCTGTGCCTCTGCCAGCTGGTTGCGCAGCGATTCGACTTCAAGAGCCTTGATTTCATAAGTCAGCTGCTGGGAAGTCTGATCAAATGCGATCAGAGGATCTCCCTTATGAACCTGCTGGCCTTCGCTGACATAAATCTGTTCAACGATCGCAGTCGGTTCAAGATAGATATTCTGGCTGTCAGCGTCATAGACATTTCCATACGCTGTCGAGCCTTCTTCATAGTATTGCTGGCTCAGCATTGACACCGGCACAACCGGTGCCTTGCGGTTTGAATTGCGCACATGCCTGATTCCGAAGAAACCGCCGGTCAGTACAGCAAGCACCGCTATCACAATTCCTGCAATTTTCTTAGTCTTCATGAGCATCACCTGCTTTTCCTTCACTCAGCTCGCCGTCGATGATATACATGATGCGCTTTGCATGATTTGCAACATTGGCATCATGGGTGATCATAATCACGGTTGTGCCTTCGCTGTTCAGCTTTTCAAACAGCTCCATAACCGCCTTTCCGCTTGCCTGATCAAGAGCACCGGTCGGCTCATCGGCAAGCAGAATGCGGGGATTGTTGATCATTGCCCTGGCGATTGCGACACGCTGTTTCTGACCGCCTGAAAGCTGATTGGGATAGAAAGACGCACGGTCTTCAAGTCCCACCTTTGTCAGAGCTTCAAGCGCTCTTTTTTCACGTTCGCCTTTCTTTACGCCGGCATAGATCAGAGGCAGCGCCACATTGTCAAGCGCCGTATCCGAAGCAAGCAGCTGAAAGGTCTGAAAAACAAAACCGATCTTGTTCAGTCTGATATCAGACAGATGGTTTTCATCAACGGATGAAATATCAATGCCATCAAGCATATATGTGCCTTCATCCGCTCTGTCCAGACATCCTAGAATATTCATGAGTGTGGTCTTGCCTGAACCGGAAGGTCCCATGATTGCGATATATTCGCCTTCCTCAACATTGAGGCTGACTTTCTTGAGAGCCGCAACCATCGCCTGGGCACTTCCGTAATTCCGGCAGATTCCGTTCAGTTCCAGCAGCATCTCACTGACCCTCCGCCGGATTGACTGCCTTCATTCCTTCTTTCATGGATTCTTCCGGATAAGCAATCAGATCGTCTTCGGAAAGACCTTCCACGATCTGCACTCTGTAAAGCGCATCATCCATTTCACCAAGGACAACAGTCTGCTTCTTCAGCTTTCCGCCGGTGCCGCACCAGACAAAGGCTGTGCCGTCATCGTTATAGCCGATAAAGCCCATATCGATCCAGAGTCCTTCCTTCACTTCGCCCTGGCCAAAGTCCGGTTCAATATAGACATGCTGGCCGAGCATCAGACCGTCCGTGCTTTCAAGACTGACATAGAACGGATATTTGGAACTTGACTCCCCGCCGCCGTAATACATATCATTGTTATTCTGTTCAGGCTCGCTGCCGACCGTATCAATCTGGCCGCGCCATACCTGGTTTTCATTGATTCTTGAGCGTACGAAAATGCCCATTCCCGGATAAAGGGAGGAAACGCTCATTTCGGAAATCTTTCCTTTGACACGGAAATCACCGGTCTGTGCCACGACAACAATCGGAGCCTCTGAGCCATCCGCACCGATGCCGGTTTCATTGACTGATTTGACGACGCCGTCGATGGTTGACTTCACTTCGGCATTGTTGATTTCCTGCTGACAGCCGGCAATCTCCTGCTGCTGCACCTGAATCTGATACTGAAGCTGACGGATCTGCAGCTGAATATCGGTTGTGTTTCCGCCTGCCGCAAGAATGGAAATCTGGTTGTTATAATTCTCAATTTCAAGATTGGCGGAAGCGACTTTGTTTTCCGCTTCGGTGATGCTGTAGCGGAACAGCGGAGTCCCTGCAGCCACACTCTGACCGGCACTCACATAAATCTCATCGATCTTGCGGCCTGAATCAGCTTTGAAATCTGCTGTCTGCTGTGATTCGACAACACCTGCATAGCGGTCAGCCAGAACATTTCCGTTCATGGATGCGACACTCTGCACATATGCGACTTCACTGCCGCCGCCTGCTGTTCTGCCGAAAAAAAACCAGATTGCAAGACCAATCACTGCAAGTGCGGCAATGACAGACGGAATCAGCCACTTTTTCTTCTTCATAATCGATGCCTCCTGAGATTCTTGATCAGAAGTGCAGTCTTCAAACATGCACTCTGTGCAATAACCATTAACAATATCCATTATATCGTGTATAGGACAGAACAGAACCACTCTTAAGGATTCTTAAAGAAAAGCCCCCGGGATTTTGGCCGGGGACTGAATTGATTGATCAGCCTTTTGGTTCTTCGGTTGCTTCGGGGGTTGGTGTTGCCTCAGCTCTGTGCTTGTCTTTGGCAGGTCCTTCATCGGCGTCGAAGACACCTTTTTCATAGACAGCCCATGTTCCTTCACTCGGTACCCAGACACCTTCATCAATGCGGTACCATGTGAATCCGCTCGCTTCGGCTGTCTCATAGACAGGATACTTTGAATTCGGCACAGAATTGCCGATTGCTTCATAGGTGATATCCGGTCCGGTTCTGAAGTTCAGATCGGTAACCTTGACTGTCAGCGTACCTAATGAATCCTTTTTCTCGGTTCCGAACAATGCAGTCCATGTGACATTCTGTCCTCTTTTGACTGCCTGCTCAACATTGATGATGCCCCATGACTTGCCGATTCTGACATACGCCTTGCCATCGCAGACATATGAGATATCGCTGAAGACATAATCGGTGACCTCATCGCCGTTTTCATTCAGCAGTGCCCAATACCCGTATCTCTTGACCGGTGCATAGCCGTTGACGAAGTTTTTCGCATCATGATATGCCCAACCGATCTGGGTTGCAGTATCGGCATGCATAAAGATGACGGAATCGTCATACTTCAGGCGGTAGAAACCGTTGGCATAGGAGCCTTCCTGATATTTGCCGAGATATTCCGGAACATCAGGTCCGATTGAACCGTTCTGGAATACCAGCACTCTTGAAGAAGTTTTATATGTCGCATCCATCACCGGAACGATCGCATTGCGGGTCAGTCCGGTTCCGCTGTATGGCGCAAAACTGTGGGTTCCGTCGGCAGTTCCGTCTTCCTTTAAGCCAGGTGTCACAACACCGAAGGTACCGTCGACGATCGCAAAGAAAGGATATGTGCTTGTATCCTGATACGGCGCAAACTGATAATCCGCAAACGGAACATCCTTGACAGCCGTGAAGTCAGGCTCGAAAACCATCGCACTGGAGATTGTCGAATTGCATGTGCCGTAGACATATTTCCATGTGCCGTCTTCATCCTTGACCTTCGCCATTGTGATTCCTTTGCCGAACGGTGTGGAGTGCACATTGATTGACGGCTCATAAAGAACATTTCCGTCATAGTCATAAACACCGTGCTTTCCGCCGGATTCCACAACCATTGCATTTTCCGTATAGCCGCTGCTGAACCACTCTGCCGGCGGACCGATTCTTTCTTCATCCACAAGCACCATGGTTCCCTCATACGGGATTTCAACCTGCTCAAAAGCGTCAAGCGCACGGGCAACTGTAATGTCCATTTCACCGATTTCTTTGACCCAGACGCCTGTTTCTTCCTTGACGGGTTCCGGTTCAGCTGTTTCTTCCGGTACTTCGTCCTTTTTGCCGCACCCGCTGATCAGGCATACACAGAGCGCGGAAATGATCCATTTTCTTTTCATATCGCACCTCACCTAAATTGTATCAAATCATCCCCCTTCCACCATAAAAAATTCCGAATTCTTAATGAAATGGCAGAAACAATAAAAAAACTGCAGATGATCTGCAGCTTTTATAAGACGATTTATTTTGAGGCGGCTTTCTTCTTTTCCTCGTTGTAAATGCGGGCATTTTCCGCTTTGATGCGTTCTGCTTCGCGCTTTTCTTCTTCTCTTTTTTCCTTGGCGGCTGCTTCGGCAGCGGCTTTGCGGCCGATTTCATCCGCTTTGGCCTGGGTCAGCTTGATCGGATCGATGATATTGATAAATGATACGACATAGCCGCCCGCCATGCAGGCTGCACCCTGGGTGTTATTGAGCACGGCAGCCAGAACAACTGTCACAATCACGGCTGCGAAAAGGCCGATTGCGTAGAGCAGATCTGCTGTATTGCGGTTTTTGCGGTAGTTTTTAATCTTTTCAGAAGCAATTGTAAAGACAAATACGCCGGCAGCCCAGCTCGCAGCCATAAAGAATATGTTGATAAAAATCTGCATGAAGCAATCCTCCGAGTGACACTAGTGATTATAGCACGGCTTTTTCTAAATCAAGCCAAAATGCTTGAAAGCCTTGAAAATACCGTCATCTTCGCAGTCGGCAGTAATATAATCGGCATGCTTTTTGACTTCATCCGAAGCATTTCCCATGGCAACTCCGGTTCCGGCATATTCAAGCATAGTGATATCATTGCCGCCATCCCCGAACGTCATGCACTCTTCCCTTTTGATGCCGTATCTTTCAAGGGCGGCTTTGATGCCCTGCGGCTTGCCGCCGCCTTCTGCGATCATATCGGCAAAATGAGGCGACCATCTCGCACTCATGAGGCCGGGCGCATGGGAAAGAAACTCAGCATCCTTTTCAGCGCTGATGTAGGGACAGATCTGATAGGTGTCGTGAGTATACGATCTTTCCGGATCTTCGCATTCAGGCATCTGATCAAGCCGGTTGATACTGGAAAGATAGTCATACATCGACTGGTTGAAGTGGATGTCATATGAATGATCCAGCTCAAAGAAAGTCACCGGATAATCGCAGTTCTCCTTGATCCACGGCACAAGACTGCGCAGCGTTGCATCGGAAATGGGCTCTTTGCGGAAAACTGTCCCGTTCGCTTCATAGCAATACTGACCGTTCATCATCACAAAGCCATCCCACGGGAATGCGTTGAATTCTTTGGCCAGCAGCGTCAGATGCACGGGCGGTCTGCCCGAAGCAATCCACAGCCTGATTCCCTTTTTCTTCAGTTCATACAAAGCATCCAGAGTACTCTGACACATGACACGCGTCTTCATTGAAATCAATGTTCCGTCGATGTCGAAAAATACAGCCTTAATCATTGAGCAGTCTCTCAATTCCATCCAGCTTTGTCGTGCCGCCGGCGACCTTTTCAACCACCAGTGAAATAATCTTTTTCTGAATGGTGCCGCATTTGCGGAAGTCCGTGACCAGTTTCTTTTCGGCGGCGCTTAAGCGGACCGTGTTCGATGCCGTCTTCTTTTTGGCAGTCGATGAAGCCGGTTTTTTCTTCGCTGTCGTTGATGTTTGCTTTTTCTTTGCGGTTGAGGAAGATGTCTTTTTCTTCGCTGATGATGAAGATGTTTTTCTTTTTGAGGCTGATGAAGCCCTGGTGATTTCATCAGCTGTATTTCCTGCTGAATTTCTTGTGATTTCTTCTTCCATAACTGTTACCTTTCCGGGCATTCAAACAAAAGCAGCCAGTCCCGAATGATCCTGACTGCCGCATATGCAAAACTAGAATCCGAAATAAAGAATCGGGAAAACCATCATCATGATGAGTGCCTGCTGTGAGATTCCTTCTTCATACTCAACCGTATAGGAAGGCTCATAGCGGACATCCTCATAAATGACAGGCATTTCTCCGCGCGGATTCTTGTCGATTGTTCCGATTGTTCTGTCTGACTGTTCGAAAACAAAGCTGTTTCCGTCAGGACGGATCGCTTTCACCTCTTCGTCAGTAAAGTCAATCGTATAGGTTTCATCCCGGTTCCATTTGATTTCTGCGAAACAGGTGCTTTTTCCAGAGTAAAAGACTGTCCGCTTTGTGACGCCCGGAATCAGTGTCTGATCCGAGTCATAATCGCTTTTCAGGCGGATGTTGGCAGTATCGATCAGAACCGGTGCCGATCCATCCGTCACCATGGATGTATGCAGGATCATTCTGCCGTCCTGAAATGCACAGCACTCCAGCACACCGGTTCTTGAACTTCTGTAAATGGTATAGCTTCTCATGAATTGCATTCCTTCTGTGAAAGCTAATCGCTGTTCATGGTGATTCTGCCGCTGACTTTGACTTCGCTCGGCGAGCAGAGAATCAGATTGTGGCCGACCTTTTCAATCCTGCCGTTGAGGGCATATACAACGCCGGTCAGAAAATCGATTGTTCTCTGTGCATAATCTTTGGAAAGTCTGTGCAGATTGACCGTTGCGACATTTCCTTTTTTGATTGTATCGGCGATCGCAGTTGCTTCGTCAAAAGCGGACGGTTCGTAAAGTGCAATCGATGTGCCTGCCGGTGCAGCCGGAGCTGTTCTTACGGGCTGTCTTTCTTCGTATTCTTCGTCATCTTCTTCGGTGCCGTTCAGAAAATCTTTCCAAGCCATATATTTACTTCCTTTCATTCAGATATGCATTCATTATACAACAACTTCTTTCATTCAAAAAAATGGATATGTCACTGACATATCCACCTTAATCTTATTCAGCAAGCTCATAGGCAAGCCAGTACGGCTCACCGCTGAGAAGCATTCTGATCTGATCCATCGATGCGGTCATGAAATCAGGTCCTGCTTCTACAAAGCGCAGCGTATCGGAATGTTCGCTTAAGAAGCCGATTGTGTAGGCGCCTGCGTTTCTTGCGGCTTCAAGATTTTCCGGATTGTCGCTGATATAGACGCAATGATCGCATCCGAGAGCTTTTGCGGTTTCGGTAATGTCTGTCTTTTCAAGTTCAACCGTGCGGTCGGTGTCATTGCCGCGCACATGATTGAAGTAATTGTACATGTCGGAGCTCTTGAGATAAAGCTCAAGCATTGACTGCGAACGGTCGGAAAGAACACCGGTCTTATAGCCGTTTTCATTCAGCCAGCTCAGCAGTCTTCTGACGCCGTGCATCGGCTGAATCAGATCGTTGAGGTGCTGTTCCTGATAATCGAGAAGTTCCTGGACACATTTGGCTGCCGAACGGCGCGGGAAGTACTTTTTCATCATGACTTCCGGAACGTTTGTCAGAACTTCGCTTTCCACGTCTCTTGTGAATTCCATCCCCTTGTTGTAACGGTCGAAAATTTCTCTGTAGGCTGCGATGACGGCAATATCCGTATCCATCAGCGTGCCGTCAAAATCGAACAGGACTGCCGGCTTTGCGGCTTCCTCTTCCATTTTTTTGAACTTTTTATCTTTCTTGTTCATAAATTATTTCCTTTTGGATTTCCCTTAATACTAATGTAGCACAAATTCATAAAAGTTGAGTACATGCATAAAAAAAAGTGAAAACCACTGCGGCTTTCACTCATCTGTGTAGATCCTGATTTTCTTCGGAATAACATCAATTGTCACCGAGCGGTAGTTTTTTCCCGGTTCCCCGTCCATTGTCCACGGCGTATCTTCGTCAAACTGCATTTCCAGATGTCTGACACGCCAGTGCCTGACAAATCTGTCATCATTGGAACTGCCGATCAGTTCGCTGCCCATTTCAGCCGCATCAAGCGGGTTGTCGACATGGCGGATCATTGTCAGTTCAAAGAAACCGTCATCGATTTCACTGGATTCAATCAGCTGATTGCGCATGCCGGCAACCGAGATTGAGTTGGAAACATACCCTGCCCAGAAGTCTCCCTGTTCCTCGATGCCGTCATGAATCAAACGGACATGGCGCACATAATTGATATCTTCCGGAAAGGCAGCGATTGCGTTGAGCACATAGGCACCGTACCCGAACGTGCTTTTCAGATCGCGCGGGGTTGTGTAGCTGACTTTGGTAAACGCTCCGAAACATGCCACATAATTGAAATAACGGTTATTGAGCTTGCCGATATCATACCTTTTTGTTTTTGCAGAGAGCACACACCGGCATGCGTCTTTGACACTGACTCTGTCTTTTCTGTACAGCGTACGGGCAAAATCATTTGTACTTCCCAGCGGCAGATATCCGATCGGCAGATCGATCTCTTTGGCTGCAAGCGTATTGATCACATGATTCATTGTCCCGTCCCCGCCGCAGACAAACAGTGATTCAAAATCACCTGCCCGCTCAGTAATCAGACTTTCCGAAATCAGCCCGCGCTTGGGAATGATCGGATAGACAGTGACCTCACAGCCGTTCTCACTCAGATATTCAATGACATCCGTCACGTTCTTCGAAACATTCGAAGCACCCGCATTCGGATTGTACAGTACAAGAATTTTTCTTCGCATAGAAACCTCGGTAGATAACAGAGCTAATCATAACTCAAATTTCCGTCAGAGAAGATGAAAATGACTGAGAGCCTCGCAAAGACCGTCGTGATCGACATCATTTGAAACATAGTCGGCAGCCTCTCTGACAAAGTCAGGCGCATTTCCCATCGCTGCCGAATATGCCGTATGTTCAAGCATTTCAAGATCATTGCCGCCATCCCCGACTGCAAGTGTTTCCGAAAGATCAATCCCGTCATGTGCCAGAAACTGATCGATCCCTTTGACTTTGGTGCCTCCCAAAGGAGAGATATCGCAGAACAGCGGATGCCATCTGGCTGCTGTGCAGTGCTTCATTTTTGCCAGCAGATTTTTCTCCCGTTCTTCATCGATAAAACACATGACCTGATAGATCTTTTCATCGAGAACCTTTGAAACATCACCGGCCGGATGGTTGTCATTGTGGGTGATCGCATGAATTTCATCCACCCGCTCATCACGGTAGTTGAATACCTTTGTATCACGCATGACAAAGCCTGCCGGGAAGGGATCCTTTCCAAGCTCTTCGACAAGGATTTCAAGATCTTCCTTCAGGATTGTATTTTCATAAATCACTTCTTTATCAGCCGTAAAGCAATACTGCCCGTTGAGGGTAATATAGCCGTCAAAATCCAGCCCCTCCACAACGCAAAGACCGTCCTTTGCCCTGCCGGTTGCGATATATGTGCGGATTCCTCTTTCTTTCAGCTTTTTCAGCGCACTTAAGGCAGAAGAAGGAATCTCATGGGTTTCAAAACTGACCAGTGTACCGTCAATATCAAAAAATACTGCTTTGATCATTTCTTTCCTCCGATGCAAGGAAAACTATATCAAAAAATGATATACTTTGCAGGCGTTTCAAGAAGAAGGGAGGTTTCATTCATATGTCCTTTATCCATACACTCAGAAAACGATGGTTTGCAGACCTTCCCTTTTACCGGAAAGTTCTGCTGATTGCAGTTCCGATCATGCTGCAGAATGCCGTCACAAACTTTGTCAACCTCCTGGACAACATCATGATCGGCAGAGTCGGCACTCTGGAAATGTCGGGTGTATCGATTGCCAACCAGCTGCTGTTCATCTTCAATATCACGATATTCGGCTGCGTCAATGCGGCCGGCATCTTCTCTGCCCAATACTGCGGCAAAAATGATTATGAGGGCGTCCGCAACTGTCTGCGTGTCAAGATTGCCGTCGCAGCGATTGCGATTGCAGCAGCCATGACGATCTTTCTTCTTCAGCATGATGCTTTAATCGGTCTTTATCTCAATGATGATCTCAACAGTGCAGCCGATATTGCCCGCACCCTTGAAGGCAGCCGCTCATATCTGCTGATCATGCTGGCGGGACTGCCTGCGTTTGCCTTCAGCCAATGCATCTCATCCACGATGCGTGAGGATGGCGAAACCGTTGCCCCGATGAAGGCTTCCTTCCTTGCGGTCGGCATCAACTTTGTATTCAACTATCTGTTAATATTTGGCAAATTCGGCTTCCCGCGCTTAGGCATTCAGGGAGCTGCCGTTGCCACCGTGCTTTCGCGCTTTGCGGAGCTGGCTTATCTTTTTGTTCTTTGCAGAATGATCAGCGAAGAGAAAACATATTTCAAAGATGTGTTTGCACACTTTGCAATTCCCCGCGAGCTGATTCTGAAGGTATTGAGCAAAGGAACGCCGCTTGTCATCAATGAGCTCCTGTGGTCGCTCGGCATTGCCGGGATCAATCAATGTTATTCAACCCGCGGCCTTGATGCGGTTGCGGCCTGCAACATCTATTCAACCGTCAACAATCTGTTCTTCATTGTCTGCATCGGCATGGGCAGCTCAATCGGCATCATCGTCGGCCAGCAGCTCGGAGCCGGCAAGCTTGAGGAAGCGGTGCAGTATGACCGCTGGCTGATTGTGTTCGCTTTAATACTCAGCAGTCTCACGGGAACTGCAATGATCTTCAGCGCACCTTTCTTCCCGCTGCTTTACAACACAACCGAAACCGTGCGCACAACAGCAGCTGCTCTTCTCAGGGTTGCCGGACTGGCAATGCCTGTCGGTGCTTTATGCAATGCCTGCTACTTCACGATGAGATGCGGCGGCAAGACGATCATCACATTCATTTCCGACAGTGTGTTTACGTGTCTGGTCTCATGGCCGCTTGCATTTGTGCTTGCCAGTTTCACGTCCATTCCGGTTGTACTCATGGTACTGCTGGTCGCGGCAGCCGATCTCATCAAGGGAGTCTTCGGACTTGTACTTGTTGAAAAAAAGGTCTGGGTCCACAATCTGGTTGCCAGATCCTGAAACAGACTTCTGACATATCGCATTCATGCGGTATGTTTTTTTGTGAATTGTGGAACCAAAGTGCGTACAGGCATTATAGTTAATGTGTGAAGACAGAACCATTCAGAGCAGTGATCGCCGCCGATCTGCACATGAGCGCAAAAGATGATCTTTCCGATTCAATCGTTTCCCTGATGCGCATGAACAGAGAGCTTTATGACCGGTTTGCCGAAGAGATCATTCAGAGTAAACCGGATCTTTTCATTGCGCTCGGCGACAATACGCAAAGCGGCAGCGCAGAAGATATGCGCATGCTGAGAAGCTTTCTGAAAAGACTTGACGATCAGGGCATTGCCGTCATCATGGCAGCCGGCAATCATGATTTTGATCAGGGATCAGAACAGGCTTACCGCAGTATGTTTTTTGATCTCCTGAAACCGGATGAATGCGATGAGGCTTCTCTCAGCTTCAGCCGCACCTTCAGACAATACAGATTTATCTCTATGGATGATCATGAAGGAAAATACAGACCAGGCGGCCTGCTGAAAAAAGAAACAATTGACTGGCTTGAACAGCAGCTTGTTTCTGCGGCTGAAAGAATTGAAAAGGTTATCTTTCTTTGCCACCACCCTCTGCATCCGGAATCGTGGATGGGCCGGCCTGAATTTTATCTTCTGCAGCCAGAAGGAATCAGAGAGATGCTTGCCGCGCATGGTGTGAAACTGGTGTTCAACGGACATCTTCATGATCCCCGCATCATTCATTCAGGCCTGTATGAAATCACACTGCCCATTCTGGCGGGCGGGGCGCATATGTACGGGACTCTGAGACTTGAAGACAACACTGCCGTTTACCGCCTGCGTCAGCTTGTGTTTGATGATCCTCTGACTGCCGCAAAGGCAGCCAAAAAGGATCGGGCAGTTCTTGAAAAAAGAAGAGAAGCCTGGCTGAAGACATTATCAGAAAAATGCGATGAAAACACCGCAGAGAAATGCGCAGACGCATTGATCAGATGGCAGATCGCATATAACAAGGGCGCCCTCTTCAGGCGCCGGGATGAATTCTTCAATGATCCTGATTTTACGAAAGCAATGGAGCTGCTTAAAGACGATATCTTCGGCAGATGGATCAGATCGCAATACGATTCCGGTCACTGTCCGTGCGACGCTCTCACCATCAGGCTTTAGTCGACATTCAGACGGATGATCCAGTCCGTCTTTTTAATTTTGTAAAGTGCCCAGACTGTCTTGATCAGATAGTCGATTCTTAAGCTCAGATAAATCCAGAACGGATCAAGCCTGAGCACAAGAGCGATAAAGAAGCCGACCGGGATATTGACCAGCCAGCAGGACAGCAGATCCACTCTTGTGACAGCCGCCGCCTGCCCTCCCCCACGCAGCACGCCTTTGGTCAGAATCGTCTGCATTGCTAAGAAGAAGACGGCAATGCCGGCGGAAAGCGTCAGCTCTTTTGCGGTTTCAAGAGCCTGCGGGGAAACGTTGAAGAAAGAAGTGATGAACGGGGCAATCAATTGTGTCAGCGCCGCTGCAGCCAGACCGATCGCAGCCGCAATATTGATGAAATATCCGGCATATTCATCCGCTTTTTCCATTTCATTTGCACCGATGACGTGACCGATGATGACATTGGCACCCATCGCAACACCGAACATGAACAGCGAAGAGATGGTCCAGATGTTATGCACGATGCTGTTGGCGGCAATATAGTATTCCGAGACACGTCCGGTGATCATGGCCGCCGCCGAAACGTTGAGGTTGCCCGTGACTTCGGAAATGATGCTCGGCGTGCCGATTTTCACAAAATCTTTGAGAGCCGCCCGATCAGGCATCATCGAAAGATCCCTTAAGCGCCAGCCGAGTTTCTGATCTTTCGCCATGCCGACGATCACGACAATCAGTTCCGCCACGCGCGCCATCACCGTACCGAGTGCCGCCCCGCTGACTCCCATCCTTGGAGCACCGAGATTGCCGAAGATGAACATCCAGTTGAAAAAGACATTGGCCGAGCAGGCAAACAATGAAGAAGTAAAGCCGAGCCGGTTGACGCCTGCACTTCTCAGAATAATAACTGCGGTCAGAGAAATTGACTGAAACAGCATCGTCCACGAGAAAATCCTGATATACTTTCCGCCTGTTTCAATAATCGCCGGATTGTCCGTATAGATGGAAATGATCCCTTCCGGAAACAGATATGTGACTGTGAAGAAGATCAGATTGATCACAAACCCGAGTTTGAAGCAGAATGACAGAATTGCCTTCACTTTGTCCGGCCTTTTGTTTCCGAATGCCTGGGAAGCGATAATCAGACCTGCATTGGCAATTCCCATAATGATCGTCATGTAGAGATAGGGAAACTGCGAAGAGATATTCACGGCACTCAGGGCAATATCTCCGAGTCTGCCGACCATGATTGTATCAATGAGATTGACGAGAAGATTGATCACCGACTGCATGCCGATCGGCAGCGCAATCAGCACCAGTCTTTTCAGAAATTCCTTGTTTCCAAACAGCTGTTTCATCCGACGATCCTTTCTGACTGTCATACGATACAGGAAATCTGTCAAATTGCAACCAATATGCCACGAAGGAAAATAAAAACGCCGGGGAAGGCCGGCGTCTAACATGATCACAGAATATTGGGGGAATCTGCAGATCCTGTCTACAACAAAATACTACAATCCAACAAACTGTCAATCCATTTAAGCTTATCATTTTGGTGAAAATTATTAATTTGCACAAATTTAACATGTAATTTTCAGTAAATCTGATTAAAAATATAAAAATTTCTTTCATTCACCCTGCACTGTGTTTTCACCGGAAGCTCTTGACCCAGTTGACCAGTGAATCATGCCAGATGTTATTCATGACATCCCTCTTCATCTGATCATTGACAGGACCGTTTTTGGCCATCCTCTCAAGAATCTCGCACTGCAGTTCTTCAACACTCATCTCTTCAAAGGACTTGCCTGCCCTCTGTGTTTTTGAAACGGAAGGCATTTTCATTTCCGGTTTTTCGTTTTTGATTTCAATCTTCTTTTTCACAGGTTTGAATGTTCTGCCATCCTTCAGCCAGATTTCCCCGCTGCACCCGGACAGTTTGAATTTCAGTCTGCCTTCACTTGCTTTTACGGTTTTTCCTGAAAGGGCTCCCCGATAGGTTCCTTCAGCAGCCGGCACATTGAATTCTGCTTCCTGATCGGCATTATTGACTGAAACAATCACCTCATCACGGGCAAATGCATACTGGCCCGTACTCAGCATCAATTCCTTATATCCGCCATAGGAAAGCTCCTTCACATCGTGATGAATCTTCCCGAGGGCAGAGATCAGCTGTGTGCAGGGGTTTGTTTCATATGCATCGGCATAATCCGAAAGCTTCAGAGCCGGACGCAGCGGCGCATCCGTGCCGTATGTCTTCTTTCCTTCAATCCCGAACTCCGATCCGTAGTAGATGCTCGGAATACCGGGAAGTGTGTAAAGAAGAATATGAACCGGCGTATAGTGCGCCTTGTTTGTCAGCTTGCTCATGATGCGCTCGACATCATGGTTGTCGGTGAAGTTGTAAAGCTTCAGATCAATCGGACACATGTCGAGCTGACGCTTGACCGTGTGGGCAATTTCAAAGTAGTTATGATCGTTGTGTCCAGAATAAAGACCCTTATGAAGGGCATAATTCGTCACTGAATGCAGGGTTTCATCATTTGCCCATCTGCTGTAGTCGCCATGGATCACTTCCCCCATCAGCCAGAAGTCTTCCTTCACACTGTTGGCACACTGCCGCAGTTGCTTCATGAAATTGAAATCAAGCACATCGGCCGCATCCAGACGGATTCCGTCCACATCAAATTCACTGACCCAGAAGCGGATCACATCCGTGATGTATCTGCATACTTCAGGATTGCGCTGGTTGAGCTTGGCCATAATGTTGTATCCGCCCCATGACTCATAGCTGAAGCCGTCATTGAATTCATTGTTTCCGTAGAAATTCACATTGCAGTACCAGTCTTTATAGCGTGAATTCTCACGGTGTTCCTTCAGATCCCTGAAGGCGAAGAAATCTCTTCCCGTATGATTGAAGACACCGTCAAAGATCACCCTGATTCCTTTGTCATGGCATTCCTTCACAAACTCCTTCAGATCTTCATTTGTTCCGAGTCTGCTGTCCAGTCTGTAATAATCGGTTGTCTCATATCCGTGTCCCGAAGACTCAAATAACGGTCCGATATAAAGAGCCGTGCATCCGATCTTTCTGATGTGCTCAATCCATCCCCTGATTTTATTCAGCCTGTGCACCGGTTCGCCGTAATTGTTTTTCTGCGGCGCATTGCATAGGCCAAGCGGGTAAATATGATAAAAAACTGCTTCTTCATACCAGCTCATAATTCTTGTTCCTCTTCTTTCCTTTTCAGATATACAGTAAACTTCCTGTCATCGGTTTTCTGAAGTTTATAGCGTACATTCTCACGTTCATAATCAGCATATTGATTCAATGTATATTCAGCCAGCGCCAGCACATCATCAACCTCTTTGCGTACGCTGCATTCAATCACAACGCTTCCGTCATTCTTTCTTCTTTTCATCACAGCTTTCACCGGTGTGTTCAGTGTTTCGCTTAACAGCCGTCCGGTTTCTGCCGCCAGGGAATCTTCTGTTTCTTCAATCAGCTGACGCAGCTGTGCTTTTTCTTCTCTGTTTTTTGCAAGAACTGCACTTTTTAAAAGCAGAAAAGCCCGTATAAGGCAGATCAGACCGAATATGACAGCGATCAGGGCTGCAGTCCATTCATACACAAAGATCAATACCGCACCCGACACAAATGTGCATAAAGCAGTACAGAACAAAGCCCCGTAGTGTGAAGCAAAGAATGCAGATAAGCAGGCAATCAGAATAAATGCATATCCCGTCATGTATGCCTGCATGTTCTGAAGATCAGAGCTGACTGTCTCTTTCATTCTGAACAGAACAAATACAGCCAGCCCAAGGGCTGCGATTCTGATCAGAACAGATGCACTGTCAGCCTTTTCTGCCTTCACTTCAGGAAACAGCAGAACGCCTGTCTCTTCAGCCAGTGCATATGCGGAAGGCGTAAATGTCTGATTGGTGATGACGGCAGCCCTGTTCAGGCCGTAATACGTCATCCCCGCATATGCCTGCTGGATGGCTGTGTTGCCGATTTTTGATGAATAATATTTGCATTGAAAGCCATATGTCAGGCCTTTCTTTTCAGCGATCAGATCAATCCCCTGATCACCGGTTGTCTTTGTTTTGCGGATCTTGTGAAAGCCGAGTTTTTTCAGATATACGGCGCACCAGTCTTCATACTCTGTTCCGGTCATACGCACTATTATAGCAAAGCAAATGAAAACCGGTCATGCGACCGGTCATATGATTTCACTGTACTTCTTTCGGTATTTCGCTGACGCTTTCCGAAACAGCTTCCTTGAGCAGTGCATTCGCCTGGGTCGCTTCTGATTTGTAGCGTTCAGCTTCAGCTCTGGCGGCAGCGGCTTCTGCTTCAAGACGTCTGTTTTTCTCAGCTTCCTCTTCAAGCCTTGCTTTTTCCTGAGCGGCGAGTTCACGCTCTTTGCGGCGGATATTTGAACCGATTCTCACCGACAGCGAGAACATGACAAAGGAGAAGACAAGACAGATGAAACCGATCAGAATCATCAGCATTCCCCTCTTGCAGTCGGCATTTGTCATTAAGCTTGTCAGCTTCTGAACAAATACGGCATTTGTCAGATAAGTATAAAGAATCAGAATCACTCCTGCCAGCAGCAGCGCCAGTGACAGGAAGCTGATGATTTTACGCAGTACTTTCATGAGAATCTCCTCCGGATAACTGAAATCATTATAACAGGCTTTTGCATTTTCTTTCCATTTCAGATCGGTGCAATCGCTTCTGAAGACGCAAAGATCCGCGGACCGCAGAAATTTTTTGATCAGCTGATGAAATATTCCGTGATCAATGGTATTATTATCATGTTCGTCTGATACATCCCGGGTATAAATCCGGAGATATCACATGTATGCCGAAACGGTATGCGAGCACAGAAAGGAGTTATTATGCCCAGAGTAGTCGTTAAGGAAAATGAAGATCTCGATTCCGCACTGCGCAGATTCAAGCGTCAGGTCAACAACAGCGGTGTTCTTGCCAAGGTCCGTGCCAAGGAATTCTATGTCAAGCCGGGTGTTGCAAGAAGACTTAAGAGCGAAGCTGCCCGCAAGAAGAGAAGAAAGTAATGGGTAAACCTGTCAGGAATAAGGGGATCAGAGTTGAAAAAGGGAAATCAGCTCTGGATGCGATGCGTGAGTATATCCCTCACTGGATTCATGACACCAGAGAAGACCCCTCCTCTGTAACAGGTTTGATTTATCTCAGAACCTGCACCTGCTCGGAATGCGGCTACAGAGTCAGCTTTGAGAAGCCTTTCTGCCCGCATTGCAAAGTTGTGATGCATAAGCTCAAAGGAATCTGATATGGACAGAATCATCTTTGATTTCGAAACTGAAGTATTCAGGATTGAGAATGATGAGGTAACGATGGAGCAGAAACTCCCCGGTCTGAAGAATTCCCGTGAACGGATCCTTGCGGATGCCGGTATCATGATGATGGATGCGTCCGGAATGAATGAGCTGTTCAGAGAATATCAGGAAGGTAAGATTGATCAGGAAGAATTCTTTGAGAAAATCATGGAGAGCGTTCTTGATCATGTCAAATCTCAATACCACGACTCATTGAACTGACATGTCTTCAGAATATTGAAAAAGAACCTGCTGGCTCAGGTTCATTTTCATTTTTAGGAGGGAATTTAAATCTTTGTCTTTCGACAATGTAATCTTAAACAAAAGATGTGTTAATCATATGGTCGATTTGTGAAAATTCCGTGATATGATCATGTCATACAGGAGGTGCTGCCATGAAGTGTCCCAAATGCGGCAAGTCCATCCCTGACAGAGCGTTCCAGTGCCCCTATTGCGGCAAGCGCACAAAGAAAGGATGGCAGCGGGAAGGCGAAAAGATCATCAGTCCATTGACCAACGCAATCAAAAAGATTACAAAGAGATGAAACAGGAGCCCAAATTCCTGTTTTTTTCTCCAAAAGGTGAGGGTTCTGTGAATTTATCCGGAAAAACCTTTTTAGCTGTTGACGATTTCAGACGGTTAGTATATGATCACTCCGCTGATTATTAAAGGAGTATGAACAATGAAAATCAGTTTGGTTGACGCAGCATATGAATACCTCAGAACAGTGAACAGTGCAATTGCCTTTGCGGATCTTTACAATGCCGCCGCCGATAAGGCAGCCCTTGCTGAAGATCTGAAAAAAAGGAAAAAGAATTCTTTCTATTCACAGCTTTCTCTTGATTCGAGATTCATGCAGTGTGAGCACAACACATGGGATCTGAAAGAAAATCACAGTTTTGAAGAATCACGTATTGCCGTTGAAGAAATTGATACTGATGATGACGAAGAAGAAGAGATGATCGGTGAAAACGAAGACGAGGAAGAAAATGATGCTGATGACGATGCTGAACACTCCTCTCCCGTTGTATATCCGGTTCCTGAATCTTCAGAAGAATATTGATCCAAAAAAAGAAGCCGGTCCGCTCAATCATTGCGGAAAGACTTCTTTTTCATTTGAAATAATTGCTAATTTCCCTGCCAGCTTAACCAGCCGCCGCTATCGGCCGCCCATCTGTCCTGATCGATCCGATACCATGTATAGCCTTCATTTTCGAAAATCTCATAGACATCATAGGTTTCACCCAACGCGACTTTTTCCTTCTTTTCGCCGCTTGTCGAAGGGATGGAACGGGTATTCAGATTGCCGACATTGACCGTGACTTTCCCGATCGGCTTTTCAGGAGCGATGTCAGGAATCACGAGTTCTTCTTCCTGATAATCCCCTGCCAATGTCTGTCTTGTCATCTTTATGCCTTTTTCAGCAGTTGTTTTGACATCCAGGATGCCGTAAAGACCTTCATATTCCACATAAGCACGACCGTGATTCACGCCGCTCACATGCGTAAATAACGGATCGCCCAGAAGATTTCCGTCTTCATCTATGAATGTCCACAGACCATTCTTTTTCACCGGTGCAAACCCGTCTGAGAAAACGCCTGTTTCTTCATAGACGGTGCCCTCTGTAATCTTTTCGCCGTCCTTCACACGGACAAACCCTGTTTTGCCGGGATTCATCCAGTCTGAGTTCTCACTCACCTTCAGAAATCCGTTGACGATGCCGCTGCAGTATCCTTCGGTTTCAAACAGAATTTCCGAATCTTTTGAAACAACTGCACAGCCGGTCGGATTCCTGTCTGCATCATTGACATTCACGGCAATATTCAGCCCGTATGTATTGGTGAACGGCCCGGTCTGATTGGTCTGCACATCTTCAATCAGAAGCTTTCCGTCAAGGACATAGGGCTGCGGTGCATAGCCTCCGAGTCCCCCTGCCATTGCAAAGGAAGTTGTTTTGAAATCCTTGTCAAACACTTCTGCACCGACATAGTCTTTCCACATGATATAGCCGGTATAGGGCTGATATCTTACCGGTGACTGATCCCGGTCTTCTTCAAAAACATTGGCCGCAATAAACGGATAGATCACATTTCCGTCAAAATCCATGATGCCGTAGTATCCGTCTTTTTTCACAGCCAGTACGTCTTCCCGATATTCAGGAATTCCTTCCCTTTCATCCGGATTGGCCAGGTGCCATGCGATCGGGTAGCCGCTGTATTCGACGGATGCACCGAGTATAAACGGAAACGATGCAAGATCATCCGTTCCTTCCAGTTTCATCGAAGGCTCTTTGACCCAGATGACATGATTTTCCTGAACTTCTTCAGGAACAGTGCTTTCCTCAGCTGTCTCAATTGTTTCTTCAGGTTCTGACTCATGTATGCTTTCCTGTTTCTGTGCATTGCATGCGCAAAGCAGCAAAACCAAAGCAGCACAGAAAATCTTCTTGTTCTGATTCATGATCTTCTCACCCCTCTGTCGGTTCACTCTACTATCATATCGTATGGAATGCAATCCGGCCTGCAATGTTGTAAAATCGATTCGTGAAAAATCAGGAGAAAACATCTATGAGCGAAAAGCTGTATTTTGCGTCTGATTATATGGAAGGCGCACATCCTGCCATTCTGAACAGACTGATTGAAACAAACCTCGAAAAAACTTCCGGATACGGTACAGATCACTACAGTGAATCCGCCCGCCGCAAAATCCGTGAGCTCTGCAATGCGCCGGCTGCCGATATTCATTTTCTGGTCGGCGGCACCCAGGTCAACGAAATTGTCATCACTTCCCTGTTAAGACCCTATCAGGGAGTCATCGCAGCCGAGACAGGACATATCAGTGTCCATGAAGCAGGCGCAATCGAAGCCGGCGGGCACAAGGTTCTGACCATCGCCCATGATCACGGAAAAATCAGCGGCGCACAGATCCGTGAATACTGCCGTGCCTTCTATGATGATGCAAATCATGATCATATGGTCATGCCCGGTATGGTATATATTTCCCAGCCGACAGAATACGGCACTCTTTATTCCCTTGACGAACTGCAAAAGCTCCATGATGCCTGCCGTGAGTGGGGACTGATGCTGTATGCGGACGGAGCCAGACTTGCCTATGGCCTTGCCTGTGAAGAAAACGATGTCACTCTTGAGGATCTCGCAAAACTGTGCGATGTGTTCTACATCGGCGGCACAAAATGCGGCGCATTATTCGGAGAAGCTGTTGTCATCAGCGATCCCGGCCTGATTCCTCATTTCTTTACAATCATCAAGCAGAGAGGCGCACTTGTGGCCAAAGGAAGAATCACCGGTCTGCAGTTTGATACATTATTCACCGATCATCTCTATTGGCAGGCCGGCGCACATGCACTGAAGGAAGCAGATCAAATCCGCACTGCATTGAAGGAAAAAGGATACCGCTTCTTCTTCGAGACACCGACCAATCAGATCTTCATCATTCTTGACAATGAAACACTCGAAAAGTTCGGACAGAAATGCGAATACAGCTTCTGGGAAAAATATGATGAAAATCATACCGTGATCCGCCTTGCCACCTCATGGGCAACCGATCCCGAAGATACTGCAAAGCTGATCGGCTTTCTCGGCAATCTCTGAAAATAACATCAGGACCGGAATCATTCCGGCCCTGTTTTTAAAGTCTGTAGATTTTCTTTTCATCAAGGCAGAGACAGCTGAGCACGCCGCTTTCCCCATACTCACATCCGGTATCGATGTCAATCAATGACATGCCGTTGGAAAATGTACGGGTATAGATTTTTCCCGGTGTGCCTCCGGCAATCCGGCCGGTTTCCAGATGGCCGACGATATAGGTCAGAGGATCTTCACCCTCAATTGCCGGAATATTGCGGATGTTGAACGGCATATTTCCGAATACCAGATCGCAGCAGATATTCAGATCTTCCAGCTCACCGGTATACCAGTCTTCCCTTTCAAATGTCAGACCGGCATGGGAAAGCATATACTCCCTGCCGTTGATCTCAAGCATTTTGACAAGCATCGTCCCGTAGCGCAGATATTCATAGACAGCCGATTGTGTTTCTTCATCCAGCCGGCTGAAAGCATCCAGGGTTACAGCTCCTCCCGAATAATCGCTCAGCCACACATATTGTGTTTTGAGTCCTTCGAGGTATGCCAGCATCATCCATTCATGATTGCCGAGAAACGGAATGACATTCTTTCTGTTCATCATGTCCAGAAGAATCCTGATCCCGTCTTTTCCCCTGTCAATCATATCGCCGAGGATATACAGCTCATCCTCATCAGAAAGCTGAATCAGATCAAGCATTTTGATATAACGGTCATACAGACCGTGTATGTCGCTCATCACATAAACGCTCATAATCACTTCCTTCCAAAAGGATAACACAATAAGACCGCTCAAAAACCCCTGTTTCAGCACTTTTTAAAGCAAAAAGAAGCGCTGAATGTTTGCATTATGACAATGTCAAGTTTACAATTAGTCATGCTCAAGGAGGTATAGACCATGAATATTATGAGCCGTACAAAGAAAGATATTGCCTCAGCTGTTTCCGATCAGCTGGGAATGACAAAGAAAGATGCTGAAGCAGCAGTCAATGCTGTATTTGAAGAAATCGCTTCTACACTGAAGGACGGCGGAGAAGTTTCCCTCTCCGGTTTCGGTAAGTTCGTTGTTGTTGAAAAGCCTGCCCGCATGGGTATCAACCCTGCAACCGGCGAAAAGATTGAAATCGCAGCTTCCAAGGCTGTCAAGTTCAAGCCGGCTAAAGCTTTCAAAGACGAAGTCAAGTAAGCTTCCTGAAAATACGCCTGCCTGCATGAATCAACATGCAGACAGGTTTTTTTTCAGCCAAAATTCACACAGTTTAACGTACAATACTAGTGTTATGTCAAAAAGCAGAAAGAAGCTGAAGAAACAGCAGAAGAAAAACAACCGAATCTCTAACGCCAATCCCCAGCCCCTGATGCCCAAAGCACGCCGCAAAGGCGGTCAGTACATCTATCCGGCCGGTGCCTACCGCAATGCGATGCAGATCATAACAGGCTCTGTTCCTCTCATTGAAGAAACGGCAGAGCCTATCAGTATCACAATGCCGGATGTCCCGGCTGCAGAAGTATTGCGTACAGAGACTGCAGAAACAAAAGAGACTGCCTTAAACAGGAATCTTATAACCGGTATGATTCTGACTGCTGCACTTGCATGTGCATTTGCCTTTTCAAATATGAAAGGACAGGCTGCCTTATATACAAAACTGAGCACCCGTACTGCTGATTTGAAAGAGCATCTGAACATCGAAGATGCTGCTCCTCTTGAAGATCTTGAGGTTTCAATCAATACCGACCGCGTCATTGAATCCATATCAGAATTCCTTGATGAACAAAGCGGCAAATGGGGTATTTATATCAAACTTCTGGATACAGATCAGACAATCACAATCGATGATCATCAGATGCCTTCCGCATCCCTGATCAAACTGTTTGTGGCCGGCTGCTATCTTGAAGAAACTGAAGAAGGAAGACTCACTCCCGATGCACGCAGCGAACAGGATCTTGAAATGATGATCACATGGAGTGACAATGATGCCTGGGAAGATCTTGAAACAATCATCGGCAGCGGTGATTATATTAAGGGTCTTCAAAAAGTGACAGAATTTGCTGAAAAGCACGGCTATAAAAACAGCGGCCGGCTGATCGGGGATGAAACAGTCTTCTCCGAAAATGCCGACAATCTGACTTCACCTTCCGATGTCGGCAGACTCATGGAGGAGATCTACAGAGGCACCTTTGTTTCAGAAGAGGCATCGGAAAAACTGCTTTCCCTTCTGAAAGATCAGCATATCATTTCAAAGATCCCGGCAGGCCTGCCGGAAGGAATCGAATCAGCCAATAAAACCGGTGAGCTGATCGGAATTGAAAATGATGCAGCGATTGTATACGGCAGAAATACAGATTATATTCTTGTGATCATGACTGAAGAAAATGAAGTCGGAACCGACCCGCTCAGTCAGCTTTCCGCACTTGTCTATAGAGAACTCAATCCCGGTGCCTAGCACACAGAACCAACATTCAGAATATGGAGAACATATATGAAACAGATCAGAACAATTGATATCAGAGACATTGAAGGATACCGCATCGGCAATGCGGAATATGAAGATTACGCAACCGGATGCACGGTCATTCTGGCAGATGAAAAAACCGTCTGCGGCGTTGATGTAAGAGGCGGGGCCCCGGCAAGCAGGGAGAATGCCCTTCTGAATCCGCTAGCTGCCAATGATTCCGTCAACGCTGTGGTCTTAAGCGGCGGCAGTGCGTTCGGCCTTGATGCGAGCAGCGGCGTCATGAAATATCTTGAAGAAAAGAATATCGGCTTCCCCACTGCATTCGGACCGGTGCCGATCGTTGTTTCCTCCTGTCTTTTCGATCTTGGCTTAGTCAGTGCGAAAGTCAGACCGGATGCCTCACTCGGCATGCAGGCATGTCTGAATGCAGAAAACAGCGATCTTCTCAAAGAAGGTTCATACGGAGCCGGGTGCGGGGCAAGTGTCGGCAAAATACTCGGCCGTGATTTCAGCATGAAGTCAGGACTCGGCATGTATGCCGTGCAGCTTGGCAGTTTTAAAATCGGTGCAGTTGTCGCTGTCAATGCGGCAGGCGATATCTATGATGAAAGAACCGGCGAAACGCTGGCAGGCGTCTATGATGCAAAGGAAGACAGATTCCTGAATGCGGTCGACTGTCTTTATTCACTCAGTGTGCAGCCTGATCTTTTCAATACAAACACAACCATCGGCGCGATTATCACCAACGGAAAATTCAGCAAAACAGGACTGACAAAAATCGCATCCATGGCTCATAACGGCTACGCCCGTGCCATCCGTCCGGTTCATACAATGTTTGACGGCGACTCAATCTATGCCTGCGGCAACGGACACGTCGAAATTGATCTGAATACGGCCGGCACGCTTGCGGCCGATGTCATGGCCGAAGCAATCCGCAGAGCTGCCGTCAATCACGGACCGAGTTACGGTCTTCCTTGCAAAAGCGAATGATTGGCTTATAATACAACACATCAAGCAGAGGTAATAAGTATGTCAAGAGTGTATAACTTCTCAGCCGGACCGGCTGTCATGCCTGAAGAGGTTCTCGAAGAAGCAGCCGCAGAAATGCTCGATTATCAGGGAACCGGAATGTCCGTCATGGAAATGAGCCACCGCTCAGCCGCCTATCAGAAGATTATCGATGAAGCCGAAGCAGATCTGCGCGATCTGATGAACATCCCTGACAATTACAAGGTTCTCTTCATTCAGGGAGGCGGTCATGTGCAGTTTGCCATGGTACCGATGAATCTTATGAAAAACGGAACAGCCGATTATATCATCACCGGCCAGTGGGCAAAAAAAGCCTGGCAGGAAGCACAGAAATACGGAAAAGCAAATGCGATCGCATCCTCTCAGGATCAGACATTCTCATACATTCCCGATGTCAGCGATCTGCCGGTTGATCCGGATGCGGATTATGTCTATATCTGCATGAACAATACGATCTACGGAACCGTATTCCATGAACTGCCTGACACAAAAGGCAAGGATCTGGTTGCGGATATCTCTTCCTGTTTCTTAAGCGAACCTCTGGATGTTTCAAAATTCGGCATCCTCTGGGGCGGGGTACAGAAGAATGTCGGCCCGGCCGGACTGGCAATTGCGATTGTGCGTGAAGATCTGATCCGTGAAGACATTGACGAAAAAGTCCCGACCATGCTGAAATACAGCACCTATGCAAACAGCGGTTCCTTATACAACACGCCGCCTACCTACAACATCTATATGTGCGGTAAGGTCTTCAAATGGTTAAAGAAACAGGGCGGCCTGGAAGAAATGAAAAAGCGCAATGAAGAAAAAGCAGCACTTCTTTACGACTTCCTTGATTCCAGCAGACTGTTCCATGGCACCGCAAGAAAGTGCGACCGTTCACTCATGAACGTACCGTTTGTTACAGACAGCGATGAACTCAATGCATTATTTGTCAAAGAAGCGACAGAAGCAGGACTGCTCAACCTCAAAGGCCACCGCTCAGTCGGCGGAATGCGGGCAAGCATCTACAACGCAATGCCGGTTGAAGGTGTCAGAGCACTTGTCGACTTCATGAAGGATTTCGAAGAAAAGCATTCATGAAAACAGCAGACCGGATCGGAAAAACCGACCCGGTTTTCTTTATGAGTCGTCCTGTTCTTCTTTGATTTCGACAATCAGGATGCGTGTCAGTTCCTCACGTCCCTTGCGAAGCGTATAGACGGCCGCCTGTCTGCCTGCATGGGATGTATCAATTTCCGAAGGAACACGAAGTGTATCGGCATTCATTGAATACGAGGAGACATATTTCATCGGTTCAAACACCTCCCCTTTTTCAAGCACGGCTGTTTCTTCCTTCAGATTCAGATAAAGATTGTTTCCTGCCGCCAGATAGCCTTCAAACATCATAAAGATCATGAATCCCGAAAGCAATGCACTGCCGATCCACCAGAAGGGACTGCGCTTGATGCGTACCGTTTCCCCCTTTTCAATCCGTCTGCGGATCGCTTCCATTTCTTCATGCGATAAGTCAGGATGGCACATTGCCCTGATCTGAAATTCATCCAGATGTTCCTCAAGGGCTGTTCTGATTTCCTGCATCTGCAGAAAGTTATAGCAATGCTTTGCATAAAGGCCGATCTGTTTTCTGCTTAACCCGGCTTTCACGCCCAGTTCAATCTGTTCTGCTTCAGGCAGCTTCCATTTTTCACTCATTTTGTCTGTCCTCCTGATTATATATACAGAAGACTTCCCGGTTTTCCCCGCATATAAAAGAATTGAACAGCCATGCAACGCAGGTTAAAATGAAACAAAGATGCAGGAGGAGCTTATGAATATTGTATGTCTCGATATGGAAGGCGTTCTGGTACCGGAAATCTGGATTGCCTTTTCCGAAGCAAGCGGAATCCCCGAACTTCGCCGCACAACCCGCGATGAACCCGACTATAACAAACTGATGAACTGGCGTCTGGCCATTCTGAAAGAACACGGTCTCGGCTTAAAGGAAATCCAGGATACGATTGCGACAATCGATCCCCTTGAAGGCGCTAAAGAGTTCCTCGATGCGCTGCGTTCAGAAACACAGGTGCTGATTCTTTCCGATACATTCGATCAGTTTGCCATGCCTCTGATGAAGAAACTCGGCTGGCCGACTCTGTTCTGCAACACACTTGAGGTTGCCGACAGCGGTGAAATCACCGGTTTTAAGATGAGAATTGAAAAATCCAAACTCTCCACAGTCAAAGCACTGCAGTCAATCGGATTTGAAACAATCGCAGCCGGCGACAGCTACAACGATCTCGATATGATTCAGGCATCAAAAGCCGGTTTCCTCTTCCGCAGCACTGAGAAGATCAAGGCGGATCATCCGGAACTGCCGGCTTACGAATCATTTGATGATCTGCTGAAAGCAATCAAAGCAGTACTCTGAAGCAAAAACTCTGAGGGAGATTCGCCGTTGATGGAGCAATCTCCCTTTTGTTTTTTCAGTTCCACTGACAGGCGGAATCACCCGCAATCTGCGCGATCGTTTTTTTCCTCAATCATTCATACAATAAAAGCGCAGACAGAAAACAGGAGGAAGAACTATGGACCTTGGAAAGAAAATCAGACAGTATCGCTTCAAGGCAGGAATGACACAGGAGCAGCTGGCTGAGAAACTGGGAATCGCTGCCCAGTCCGTATCAAAATGGGAAACCGCCGTAACAATGCCCGACATCACTTCACTGCCGCTGTTAGCTGAAATATTCGGCATCAGCATCGATGATCTTTTTGATCTCTCCACTGAGCAGCGGCTCAACCGCATCGAAAACCGCATGGATGCAGAAACAGAACTCCCGAGAGATGTATTCAGCGAATACGAAGAATTTCTGAAAAAGCAGCTTGATTCAGAGCAGTATAAAAAGCGTGCCGTTTCATTGCTTGCCTATCTTTACTGGCACCGCTCAAACAGCTTCGCAGAGAAAGCAGCCCGCTATGCAAAAGAATCGATTCAGAAAAGCCCCGGTGAAAAAGACTGTCAGTGGATTCTATGCAAAACAGAAAACCATGCGGTCTGGGACTGGAATATGGCCAATCATGCCAAAGCAGTCAGTTTCTATCAGCAGATCGTTGAAGAGAATCCGGACATCACTCTGCCCTACCTCTACCTGATTGACAATCTGCTTGCCGACCGCAGAGCAGATGAAGCCGGGCAGTATCTTGCCCGCTACAGCAGACTTGAGAAAGCAAATCCCATCCTGAAGGAAATCTACAAAGCACATATTGCCCTTGCCCGCTTTGATGAAGCAGGAGCGGATCAGATCGTTGAAAAGCTGCTGAAAGAGCAGCCTGACAATGATGTGGCTCTCTTTGAGGCTGCCCAGTACTACGCCTCCAAATGCAGTTATGAGAAAGCAATTGAATGCTATGAATCAGCATTTGAAAAAGATCCGAAACGGCCCCGCTTTCAGGATGCATTGATGGCAATTGCACAGATTTCCGAGATCACCGGCAATTATGAAAAAGCGGCAGAAACATGCGACAGAATGCTTGAATTGCTTGAGAAAGAATGGGGACTTTCCGAAGAGACAGATTCAGGTGTAGCGGAAACCAAAAAGGAAAAGGCGCGCCTGCTTGCAAAAGCATCGCAGTCCGTCAAAAAATGATCATATCCTGAAACAGGTGCGGCCTCTTGAAGCTGCACCTGTTTTGCTGTCTGAATACAAAAACGCAGATTTATATCCTTCTCATGTCGAGCAGCATCAGACCAAAAGAAAATCCCGCCTGATAAGGACGGGATTGTTCTTTCCAACAAATGTTTCCAATACAGGAAGCGATTAACGCTTGGAGTACTGAGGTGCACGTCTTGCGCCTTTGAGACCGTACTTCTTTCTTTCCTTTTCACGGGAATCACGTGTCAGGAATCCAGCCTTCTTGAGAACAGGTCTGTAATCAGCACTTGCTTCAAGCAGAGCACGGGAGATACCATGACGCATTGCACCGGCCTGGCCTGTATAGCCGCCGCCTGCAACGTTGATCTTGATATCGAACTGATCTTTTGTCTCAGTCAGAACAAGCGGTGAGTTAACTACCATTCTCAGAACAGCCTGAGGGAGGTAGTCCTCGAGTGTACGTCCGTTAACTGTGATCACGCCTGTACCCGGAGTCATGAAGACACGGGCAACGGACTTCTTACGGCGTCCTGTACCAACATAAGTTACTGTTGACTTTTTCTTGATTGCCATCTGTCATCTCCTCCTTATTTAACCTTCAGCTCAACAGGTTTCTGAGCTGCATGCGGGTGATCCGGTCCTGTGTAGACGAATACATGCTTGCGCTGAACATTGCCCAGCTTGTTGTGCGGCAGCATGCCCTTGATAGCCTTTTCGACCCATTCAACCGTGTAGTTTTCACGCATTGTCTTTGTGGATCTGACCTTGAGTCCGCCGGGATATCCGGAGTGTCTGTAATAGAACTTCTTGAAATCCTGGTCGCCTGTGATCTTCACCTTGTCAGCGTTAACGACGATGACATAGTCACCGCAGTCAACATTCGGTGTGAATGAAGGCTTATGCTTGCCTCTTAATACTGTTGCAACCTGAGTTGCAAGACGTCCGAGTGTGCAGTCTGTCGCATCGACGACATACCATGTACGCTCGACTTCACTTGGTTTTAACATCGTTGTCTGACGCATTTTTCATCCTCCTAATGTAGTTTCCGGGGCTACATTCAGAAATGGTGGTCGCTAAATATTTTAGTTGAATCAGGTGTGCAAGTCAAACAGTTTCACATCAGCCTCACAAATAAATTGCACAAAATCTGCTGTCTGAGAAAAAAGCCTGAATGTTTCTGAAATCACTGTTCATCAATTTCAGAGAATATGTTTCTTCAGTGCTCTTTTCAAAACAAAAAGGCGAAGTCTGAATTGCTTCATTCTTCGCCTCTGTCTTCTTTGATGAGTTCGATTTTCAGTTCCGTTTCTTCGCTTAATCCGTATTTCTGCATATACTCAGCAATCTGATCTCTGAGATCAAGAGAAGCTTCATAATATTCTTCACTTGTCACTTGCAGCGTGCAGATCTCTTCACTCATACGGAAGATTCCGAGCTGCTTCTGGCTTTTGCGTTCGGTCATGATGAAGCTGACGGGCAGTTTCCGTTCTTTTACATCTGACTGCAGCTGTGCCTGTGTATATACTTCAGGAATGACGTCTGTATCCAGGAATTCACGGATCATGACTTCTTCATTCATTGCGCAGATTTCAAAGTATTCAACCTTCTCAAGGGTCAGACCGTTAGCCGGCGCATTCTTGCGGGCAATTGTTTTGGATCTGGCTTCAAGCATCTTCATAATGCCTTCCGGTTCCATCTTTCCCCTGCCGACTTCAATTAATGCCGCACTCATCATGCGCACCATGTAGCGCAGAAACCCTTTGCCGGTAAATGTCATCGTGAGGATGTTTCCGTCCTGCGAAAAGACGATGTCATTGACAGTTCTTACCTGATCCGGTGTTTCCGAAAGCGGATTGGAATTGAATGAAGTAAAATCATGCGTTCCGATCAGATAGCGGGAAGCTTCCTTCATCTTTTCAACATCAAGGCTGACCGGACACTGATAAGCAATATCTTTTGTAAAGACATCATAGGGTCCAAGATTGATCCGGTAGGCATACTGCTTCTTCCGCACATTGAAGCGGGCATGAAACAGACGGTCTGTCTCTTCGACATCCATGATGTGAATGTCCTTCGGCAGTTTTGAATTCATTGCCCCCATCCATTTGCGGGCGGTTAACTCCATATCGGTATCAAAATGGAAAACCTGCGCTCTTGCACTCACACCGGCATCCGTTCTGCCGGAAGCGGTGATATTGATCTTTGTATGGGCAATCCCGTGAAGGATTTCTTCAATCTGTTCCTGAACGCTTCTGCCGTTTCTTTGCGACTGCCAGCCGTCATATGCACCTCCGCAATAGGCGACAGTGCACCGGAAGCGTCTTTTCATGCACGCATAGAGAGATAAATCATACAGCCGAGCAGCGCTGCGCAGAAGACCAGCAGAATGTAATCTCTCCCCTCCATTTTCAGCACTTTATAGCGGGTTCTTTTTTCACCCGGAGCATAGCCGCGCGCTTCCATCGCATTGGCAAGGTCCTCGGCTCTTTGGAATGCGGATACAAACAGCGGAACAATCAGGGAAAGGATGGCCATGATGCGCTCCGTGAATTTGCCTTCGGAAAGATCCACGCCGCGGGATTCCTGCGCCTTGATGATTCTCTGTGTTTCGTCGATCAGATCCGGAATAAAGCGTAAGGCAATACTGATCAGCATTGCGATCTCATGGGCAGGAACGCCGATCTTGCGCAGCGGTGTGAGCAGATCTTCAATTCCCAGTGTCATATCCAATGGCTTTGTCGTCGCCGTCAGACACGTTGTGATCATCACCATCAGAAGCAATCTGACCGCAATGTAGAGTGTCTGTACAACCGCATCCGAATACATCGTAAAGCTGCCGATTGTAAACAGCGGGGTACCGGTTTTTAGAAAGAACGTATTGATGACAAGCAGGAAGACGAGCATAAACAGCATCGGCTTCATTGCTTTCCAGATAAATGTGAATGAAAGTTTTGCCAGAATGATGGCAAGTGCCGCCGCCGCAAACAGAATCGCATATCCGATCCAGCCGGTCGGGAAGAAAATCGCCACCAGCATCATGATCATCGCCAGAATCTTGGCGCGCGGATCCAGCTTATGGATGACGGAATCCAGCGGTATATAGCGTCCGAGTGTGATATTACCCATGTTTCTTCACCTGCCTTGCCACACATGCGGCCAGCGTATCGATATCATGAATCGAGGGATCAATATCAAATCCTGCTTCTTTCAGTAGATCCTTCATCCGGATAATGGAAGGCGGCAGGATGTTCATCGATCTGCACAAAGCGGAATCCGAGAAGAATTCAGAAACGCTCATATGGGCGCGGATACTGCCGTTTTCAACGACAACAACCCGATCGCAGTACTTGAAGACCTGTTCCATGTCATGGGTGACAATCAGGATTGTCTTCTTCATTTCGCGGTTCAGTCTTGAAAACAGCGACATCATGGAAACCGTACCGAGCGGATCAAGTCCGGCAGTCGGTTCATCAAGCACAAGAACCTTCGGATCCATGGCAAGAATACCGGCAATCGCAACTCTTCTCTTCTGTCCTCCGGAAAGCTCCAGCGGGCTCTTTTCATAAAGTTCCTGCGGCAGCCCGACCATGTTGAGTGCCCGTTTTGCCTTCTCTGATGCATCGGCTTCGGAAACGCCGAAATTCTTCGGGCCGAAAGCAACATCCTTCAGGACTGTTTCTTCAAACAGCTGATATTCGGGAAACTGGAAAACAAGCCCGACATCCCCGCGCAATGACTTGAGGTTCTTCGGTTTTTCACCCGCTTTGATCGTACGGTCAAGAATCTCGACTGAGCCTTCGGAAGGCAGCAGCAGTGCATTCAGATGCTGGACGAGCGTGCTTTTGCCCGAACCTGTCATACCGATGACAGCTGTGATTTTACCCTCTTCGATTTCAAGATTGACATCATTCAGAGCTTTGTATTCATAGGGTGTACCGGTACTGTAGACATGACTTACATGTTCGAATCTGATCGGCATAAATCTTTCACCAGTCCTTCCATCGTAATGTGTTCCCCTGTTTCAATTCCCTTTCTCTTCAGGGCGTTTTTAAACTTCAGGGCAAAGGGAACATCCAGCTGCAGTTCCTTGAGCTTTCTTTCATCGCGGAATACTTCATGCGGTGTTCCGGAAAGCGCAATCGTGCCGTTATTCATCGCAATGACATGATCGCTTGAAGCAACCTCATCGATGTCATGGGTGATTGAGAGAATCGTCAGACTGCTCTCTTCATGAAGCTGACGGATCACCTTCTTGATTTCATCCTTGCCCTGCGGATCAAGCATGGATGTCGCTTCGTCAAAGATCAGGATTTTCGGTTTCATTGCCAGAACGCCGGCAATCGCAACTCTCTGCTTCTGACCGCCGGATAATCTTGTCGGCTCATGATCAAGATACTTTGTCATCTTGACTTTGGCCGCATTGACATTGATGATTTCATCCATCTCTGCCTGCGGAACGCAATGGTTTTCCAGTCCGAAGGCAATATCATCCCTGACCGTCGAACCGATGAACTGATTGTCGGGATTCTGGAATACAATTCCGATCATCGAGCGGATTTTGTTCAGATTCTCGGTATTGAGTTCAAGACCGCCGAGCTTAATCTCACCGTTTTTCTTTTCGAGCAGGCCGGCCAGCAGCTTGGCAACCGTCGATTTGCCGGAACCGTTATGGCCGACAATCGTTGTATATGTGCCTTCCTCAATGCTGAAGGAGATATCTTTGAGGACATCTTTTGTGTCATCATATGAGAAAGTCAGGTTTTTCACTTCGATCGCTTTCATATGCACCTCCCCTTTCAGGACGAGCGTTCTCGAAAACTCTATGAGCCAGTAAACAACGCTCTTTTTTACTGCTC
>JAUNEN010000151.1 GCA_030525525.1 Erysipelotrichaceae bacterium | reverse complement strand
TTTCGCCGGTCAACACTTCATCTATGAAAAACAGCGACCCGGCAATTATGCAGGATCCTGAAATCAATCCGATCCTTATAGAGGAAACATTGGCAAAAACCGAGAAACAGAAGGTTGGAGACATTTTCTGTCAGGAGACAAACGCTTCTGATGAACCGTTGGAGTTTACGGTTGCAGGAATCTATAAGCATTCTCCTCTGTTTGCGCAATTTGAGGAGGTCGCTTTGATCAATGATCAGATTTCATTGGCATTTTCAGATAAAGTTGATGAACCGGGCTATACAAATGCTTATGTCAAGGCGTCCGATTTAACAGCGCTGAAAACATATCTTGATGAGGAGTTTGTTCCTCATTTACAGCTGAAGGGCATGTCAGAAGAGGAGATCGCGGCGATACCGGAAGAAGAATTAAAAGCATATTATGAAGAATATGATGCCCACATGAACCGGATGAACTGAGTTCATGGAATTCCGGTTTGCAGGGATCAGATAAATCACAGGCTGCGGAGGTATGGAATATGATTCTGGAAAGAATTACAGAAGACAACATCGATTATGCAGTGCAGATACAGAACGAACTCTTTCCTGAAGAGAATGCACGGCAAAACTACGAAGAATCCGTAACCGGTATATCCGGCTATGAATACTATCTTGTCTATGAAGACGGAAACTGCGTCGGTGTGACCGGGATCTACTCATATCCTGATGACAATGACAATGCCTGGCTCGGGTGGTTCGGTATCAGGAAACAGTACCGCAGAAAGCATCTCGGTTCACAGGTTCTGAAAATGTTTGAGGATATGGCTTTGAGCAAAGGATTCAGGAATACCCGTCTGTATACGGATGCTGTTGACAACGAGGCAGCGATCGCATTCTACACTGCCAACGGCTATACATCCGAGCCTTATGACAATCCCTGTGATCCTGCCTGCAGGCAGATTAAGATTCTGATCTTTTCCAAATCACTGATTCAGGGTTCTGCGGATCCCTGGAACAGCAGGAACATCCATCTGAGTGAGCAGATTGCGAAGCAGCGTCAAAAATGAAGAATAAGAATATTCATGGAGGTTCAGCTTGTTGAAATTAGGAAAATCGCTGGTTTATTCAGCTGTGTTGATTCTGACTGCATGTTCATTGTGCGGATGTTCTGTTGACACTTCGAACCGGAAGATCCCGGTCAGGGTTCTGATCCTGCCGAAATTTGAAGTCGGTGAGATGTCAGGAGACTTTCCCGGTGAAGCACAGCTTTTTTATGAAGAATATCTCGCTGGCGGCGAGGAATATGAAATCAACTCAATCCCTCAGTCGGGCACACTCTATTACAAAGACGGCATTGCCCTATTCCTGGCAGGCCAGGGGAAAGTCGCCGCTGCCCTGAATACAGCCTCTGTTCTTTCCGATCAGCGGTTTGACTTCTCTGAAGCATATATCCTTTCTGTCGGGTGCGGCGGTTCAGCGGAAGGTTACGGGATCTTCGGGGATGTTTTCGTGATTTCGGCTGCGGCGGACTATGATCTCGGCCATAAAGCCGATATACGGGAAATGAGCAAAGATACCGGAACGACATGGTTTCATGATGAAAGTTTTGACTCTACCGCTTTCATCCGCCTTGATGAAGGACTGATCAATCAGGTATTTGATCTTGTGAAGGATCTGCAGCCTGAGACGACACGAATGACACAGAAGTATCTTGAAAAAGAATATCCGGATCAGCCATGGGCAAACCGTCAGCCGCAGGTAATGCGGGGCACATCTGTCACCAGCGATAATTTCTGGAAAGGCAGATATGATCATCAGAATGCTCTTCTGATCACTGAAACCTATGCCTGCAGAGATCCGTATGCAATCACTGAAATGGAAGATGTCGCAGTTGCCCAGGCAGTCAGACAGGCCGGCCTTCTTGAAAAACTGATCATCCTGCGGGTGAGCGTGAATATGGATACATTTCCTTCAGGCGTCTTTCCTGAGATGCTGTGGGGACCGGAAGAAGACGATCATCTCGCCTCGGATGACAGCCTGGAATCCGTGGATATTTTCCCTGTCGCGATGCAGAATTGTTTTGAGGCAGGAAAAGTTCTGATCGATGCGATCATGAATGAACAGCTTCATTAATTGATCTGCCAGGCAGATAGATGGATGAGTGCAACAGAAAAAAAGCTGATTCAGTCTTCCGCTCGGTATGTGTAAAGTTCTTTTGATCACAGCCGACACAAAAAAACACCGGAATGCGGATACCGGCCGGCCTGTGTCTATGCGCTGCACTAAGAAGTGCCTTTAACAGCGGCGATGATTCAGAAGATTATTGAAGCTGATTGAAAAGAATGACAGACTCTGATCTTCAGAGGGCAAACGAAACATTACTCAGTACGGAAGGAGCTGATGACAGATGCTGATGAGTATACTATCCATCATTGCAAATATTGTATTTTTTGCAGTTCTGAACATGAATATCTATACAGACAGGGCCATGATGCCAAACGGTGAGGTTCGACAGTGGCATCGCAGTCCGTTCGCAAGACTGAGTATTGCCGATCAGTCATTCCTGATCTGGCTGCAGATGATTTTTGCGGCTGTCAGTATTATTTCGAGTATCCTGTTTCTGCTCGGCGTCCGCGAAAAAGTCATCAAAACAATACAGCTGGTCAGCTTGGCAGGATCTGCAATCGTATTTATCATCATCATGATTTTCACATCTGATTCACATGCCAATTATGCCTGAGGTGAACAATTGCAGATTCAGGCTTGCAGAGATGAGTATCATCCAGGGATTTGTGAAGAAGTGAGGAACGTATAAAGGAGGAATATCCCAATGGAAAAAATGAAGGCAGACCCTGCAGTATTTCCGCAGCTGCTGAATGATTCAGGCGAACAAACCGCAGCAAGTAGTATGTCAGGAACATTAATGACGGACAGCGATACACTTACTCCGATTGGAAATATTGAAGAAATCAAAGGCGCTGAAGGCATCGCGGACGAAAAGACAGTTCGGAAAAAATATGAGGATCTGACAAAGTATCTGATTGCGGAAGAGATTACAATCACCACGATGGAGAGCTGTACATCCGGGCAGGTCGCTTCACTGATTACAGATACGGAAGGCGCATCAGCTGTCCTTAAAGGGGCGTTCATTACATACAGCAATGAAGCCAAGATCGCTCAGGGGGTACCGGGCGGGACGATCGGGAAGTATGGCGTATATTCTGCGGAGACTGCCTCAGCAATGGCAAAAGCCTGCAAAGACGCAATGCACGCGGATATCGGAATAGGAGTCACAGGCAGTTTCGGAAATGTGGATCCGAATAATGCGGACAGTACACCGGGCGAGGTGTATTTTGCAATAGCAGATGAAAACGGGATAAGACCATATCATTGCACTGTTCCGAAACAGCCGACAAGACTGTCATATAAGCTGTATATGAGCGAGGTAATCGTTGATACACTGAGACAGCGGTGATGGATCAGCAGAGATGAATGATAATCTGTCGATGACTGGCGGAAATTCTTTCAATGAGCGATGGCTGATCGGATGATATAAGTGCTTTAAATACCTGTTAATAAAGGCAACGTGAAATCGGGATTTGCGGAGGTAAGCAAATGGAATACAGGATCGAGGACTTGACAAAAGAAGAAGCCGAATATATTGGCGAAAAGATAAATGAGATCGTGCCGCGTGAAGTGGATGCGGACGAAGAAGAATTCGTGCTCAAAATCGAGAACGAAACCGGCGAGATCATTGGCGGATGTGTTGCCACAGCTTACGAATACCACTGGTTGAGAGTGCTGCTTGACGACCTTTGGGTGGATGAACGCTATCGCCATCACGGAATCGGTTCTATGATCCTTCACGAGGTCGAGCGTATCGCAAGAGAGAAGGGCTGCCGGGTCGTGACGCTCGGCACCGCCAGTTATATGGCAAGACCGTTCTATGAAAAACACGGCTACACGGTCTTTACCACGCTCAAGAAGCCGAACGGCTATATCAGTTATTCACTGGTCAAATACCTTGAGAAGGACACGCCGGAATATGTGCCGACTGACAACAGCGGTTCACGCTTCAAGGTTTCTCTCGGTAATGATGACGATGCGGAAGTGATACTGAACGGCCTTGATGCATACAGCGAAGCCTATGAACAGGAATGTGAAAACGTCAGGTTTTATAAGAAATATGCGGACAAAGACGGCAGATTTGCGGCTGGCGTGATCGCGGACGTGGACAAAGGTGAGACCGGCTTTGTTGAAGCGCTGTTTGTGGAAGAGCCGCTCCGGTTTCACGGTCTGGGCACGTATCTCTTGAAGGAAGCAGAGAAATTCGCAAAGGAAAACGGTGCTTCAATGGTCATGACGAATGCGGGCGACTGGAATGTTGCGTTCTTCAAGAAGAACGGCTATTTGCTCAGAGGCGAGCTCAAGGACGTTCCCAGGGGACACAACTGCTACGAACTCTACAAAATGATCTGAAGCCCGGGAAGCAGGCTGACAAATTCCAGGTTT
>JAUNEN010000069.1 GCA_030525525.1 Erysipelotrichaceae bacterium | reverse complement strand
TATCCGGGAAAAACAATGCGATGATGTCCTTCAGAATGGATGGATCAAAGATGATCACAGAGGGGAATACAAAAAAATGTGTAATCATATAAATCTTACTCATGGATAAACCTCTTTCTGATACAAATATTTGAAGGAGGTTCTGATTTTCCCCGTTTTTTCTGAAGAATCATTTAAAAATCTCCGGCAGAATACCGGAGATCTGTTCATCATTTGTTATCCATTGTTTCAGAAACCAAGCAGCACGCCGGCAATTCCGGCAGCCAGAATGATCCAGATCGGATGCATTTTCGGTTTGTAAAAATAAACACCCAGCAGAACTGCATAGATTGCAATTGCCTTCCAGTTGAAAAGATCGAGAAGATTTCCTGATGCTTTCCATACATCAACCCTGAACAATGCAAGTAAGAAGATGCTTGCCACAGCAGATACGATAAAGCCGACAACCGCAGGTCTTAAGCCTGTGAAGACACCCTGCACCGCTTTGGCTTCCTTGAACTTTTCAAGAATGCGGGCAATGATGCAGATGACGATGATACTCGGCGCAACGAGTGAAAGTGTTGCCGCTACCGCACCAGGAATGCCGAACATTTCATAACCGACAAATGTGGCCATATTGACGCCGATCGGTCCCGGTGTACTTTCCGAAACAGCGATCATGGTTGTCAGTTTATCAATTGTGAACCATCCGTATTTAACGGACATTTCCTTCAGAAACGGTATCGAAGCCAGACCTCCTCCGACTGCGAAAAGACCTGTTTTGAAGAATTCCCAGCACATTAACAGAAAGGTACTCATTTGCTTTCACTTCCTTTCTGATTTCTGAGTGCATAAAGCACATAACCTGTGACGCCGGCAATCACTACCAGAATCACGGTGGAGATATCCGTGAACATGCTGAGCACAAGAGCTGCCGCAAAGATGATAAGTCCTGCCGTATCCTTAACACCCTTCTGATAAAGATTGATCACCGACTTTGTCATCAGCACGCAGACTGCAACCTGAATTCCTTTCAATGCGGACTGAACAGTCGGGATGTCCGAGAAGTTCTGAATCAGGCCGGCTATTGCACAGATAATGATGATGGATGGTGAAACAACACCGAGTGTTGCCACAATACCTCCGATGACGCCTCTGACTTTATAGCCGACAAATGTGGCCGTATTGACTGCTATGATACCCGGAGTCACCTGACCGATCGCATAATAATCCATGATCTCGTCTTCTGACGCCCAGTGATATTTTTCAATCACTTCTTTCTGGATCATCGGCAGCATCGCATAGCCGCCGCCGAATGTGAACAAGCCCATCCTGAACCAGGCGGCATATAAATTCCATAATTCTTTCATTGAGATAATTCCTTTCCATCCGTTACCAGCAGGCAATATTGGAATCTGTCCTGCTTTCGGTCGCACCGATCAGGATTCCGTTATTAAGACGCTGGATGATCTGACCGCGTCCGAATGAGCCTGATGATTTTGCAAACGTGATGTCGTGTCCTCTTCTTTGAAGTTCTTCGAGAATCTTCCGATCAAAAGACGGTTCGACAATCACGGTCTTTCCTTCTTTCCACTGCCATCTTGGCGCATCGAGCGCCATCTGAGGATTCAGATTGAAATCGATCAGATTCATGACTGTCTGCACATGTCCCTGCGGCTGCATATATCCGCCCATGACGCCGAACGGTCCGACTGCTTTGGAGCCTTTTGTCAGAAAGCCCGGGATGATCGTATGATACGACCGCTTGCACGGTTCAAGATAATTGACATCTTCCGGACTCAGTAAGAAGTCTGCTCCTCTGTTCTGAAGCGCAACCCCGTATCCATCGACAACGATTCCCGAACCGAAGCCCATATAATTGGACTGAATGAAGGATACCATATTTCCTTCTGAATCAGCTGTACAGAGATAGACAGTTCCGCTTTTGGGAGGCTTCACAAATGACGGAAGTGAAGCTTCTGCTTTGATCTCTGCTGCTCTGTTTCTGCCGTATTCTTCGGTGAGGAACCACTTCATATCGGTTTTCATATAAGCAGGATCGCTGACATAATGCATGCTGTCGGCGAAAGCCATTTTCATCGCTTCAATCTGCCTGTGGTAAGTTTCCGCACTTTCCTTCTGCTCAAATTCAAACTGCTTCAGAATATTGAGTGCCATCAGGGCTGTGATTCCCTGGCCGTTGGGAGGAATCTCATGGACCGTATATCCTCTGTAATCAACGGAAATCGGCTGCACCCATTCAGGCTTGTATGAGGCAAGATCATCCATTGAGAAATATCCGCCGTTTTCTTCAGACTGTCTGACAAGCTGTTCTGCAATCTCACCGCGATAGAAAGCTTCGCCGTCAGTTTTGGCAATCAGTCTCAATGTTTTTGCATGATCGGGAAGTTTCACGATCTCACCGAAATGATACGGTTCGCCGTCTTTTGTAAATGTTCTGAACCACGGTTCAAATTCTTTTCTGTCTCCGAAGCGCTCTCTGAAGATTTCAGCACTTCTTTCCCATCCTCTGGCGGTCACAGGTCCTAAGGCATAGCCGTTTTCAGCATAGGAGATTGCCGGCGCAAGGCATTCGGCAAGACTCAGCTTCCCGAATCTTCCTGAAAGCTCAGCCCATGCCCCGACAGCCCCGGGAACTGTTACCGGTGTCCAGCCATAGACAGGCATCTTTCCGCTGTCACTTTTTGCTTTGACTTTTTCGGCTGTGATTGCAGCAGGTGAGCGTCCTGAGCCGTTAAGACCGTACAGTCTGTCTTTGATCCAGACAAGTGCAAACGCATCTGAACCAAGTCCGTTGGCAGTCGGTTCAACAACACTCAGCGCTGCAGCTGTTGCGATTGCTGCATCGACAGCGTTGCCGCCCTTTCTTAAAACTTCAAGACCGGCAGCACTTGCGGACGGGGAACCGGTAGCGACCATTCCGTTGAGTGCCGTGATGCAGTATCTGTTGGAGCCGTACGGCTGATATAAAGGATCGTAGTTCATATTTCCACCTGTCACTTTCCAAGCGCAATGATAGCAGAGCTTATGTGTCAGTATATCATCTTTGCTTCAGGACAATTCACAATCCTCTTCGAAAAATGCCTCTGCATTCAATGCAGAGACATCAGGCTTTGAATTCAGATGTTTCAGTACCGCCCTCATGAAGCAGCTTTGTGCCTGAGAGAAACAGACACATGACAGCAATATTGACGGTTTCACCGATCCCGATAAACAGAGAATCCGTGAAGTCTTTTGAGGAAAAATATCCGGCTGCAAATATGCATGCAGACAAAATGATGAGAATAACCGGAATGAATCCGGCAAATGCCATCGAATTGCTTATTTATTTACCTTCCTTCTTCACAAGATGATACAAGGGTACAAACGGGATGATGATCGGCGTTGTATCACAGTAATGATTGAATTCGGGATCATTTCCATAGCGTGCATTCTGTCTTTTTTCAAGACGCTTGGCGCCGTTGAACATGATGATGCAGATGGCGATAAATGAGATGACAGCCATCAGAATCTGTCCGATTCCCCGATAAGTCGTTAATCCGCCGATAAAGACACCGAGCCACATCAGCAGCTCTCCGAAATAATTCGGGCAGCGGCAGAGTTTAAAGAATCCTTCGGTTGCGACCTTATGAGGATTCTTCTTTTTCTGTTTGCTCTTCTGTGTATCTGCCAGTGCTTCGATGAGGGCTCCGGCAAGTGAGATCAATGCGCCGATCAGTGGTACAGCCGTATCGGTACTGCCGTTATACAGGCGGCAGAAAGACACGCGGCACATTGACTGACATTGCCGGTACTTCATCGGTGAAATGAACCGACGGATCGATTCTGTCTGCCGCATATCTGACCGGCTGAACAAGAGTTACGGTCCTCATGTCGTTTTGCCTTCTTCTGTCAAAGTACTGATCAATACAGCCGCATCGGGAAAAATACCGACGTCTGATAAAAACTGTCAGCAATTCTCAGATCTTTGAAACTGCTCTGTTTTCATCTCTGCATTCAAGCAATATAGCCTGCAAGCTGCAGAAGAATTTCAAGGGAAATCTCTTCCTGCATCGCTGCACTCAATATGTTTTCGGCAAGAATTCTGTCCATCCTCAGATCTTTTTCTTCAGCAAATTTCTCCAGAAGAGTTCTGACATAAACAGCGATCTGGCCGACAATTTCTATATGTCTCTGACTCTGCAGAACGGCATAGTTGTCTGATACGCGATATCCGTTCCAGATATTGCGGTAAGTGGAAATGAATCCGCATAAAAGCTGATAGAGATCCGTAACCCCCTCTTTGAAGGAAGCTGCTTTTTCACAGCTGATCTCCATCTGTTTCAGAACTCCATGCCAGTCTTCAAGCATCAGCGCTGCAATTAGGCTGTCTTTATCGGAGAAATGATTGTAGATTGTTCCGGCAGAAATTCCGAGCTTCGCGGCAATCCTGCGCATGGATACAGTTTCATTCGGATTTTCGGACATATATTCTCTGACTGCCGCAACGATTGATTGTTTTGAATTTCTGCTGACTCTCGCCATAACATCCTCCGGGCTAATAACTGAACGCGTTCAGTTATTGACATCCTCATTATAGTTATTAATTTCACAAGTTGCAATCTTCGATTGTTTCTGCAGATAACGATTATTTCCGCGCGTAAATCCCGCTTCACTCTGCCTGTGCCCGTTTCCCGCAGAACTTAAAGTATTTCTTGAAACTGTTTCAGAAGTGCTATATTAGATGAGATGAAAGCAAAAAAGAAAAAAAGACATATTTTTATATGGATTCTGCTGGCAGTATTCATCGGCGTTTATCTTACGGTCGATGAATATTATGATGTGAAAAACGCAAGAATCGCCCGGGAAAACGCTCTGCAGGATGCACTTGCAAAAGACAGAGCCTACTCGAAAGAGCGCACAGCATACGCATACGGAATCATTGATCAGAGAAATGCTGCATATGAAGCGGAACAGAAACGGCTGACTGATCTGAAAAATGATCCGGAATATCGGGAAAATGCCGTACAGACGGAAACCCTTCCGATTACCGCAATCGGAGATTCTGTCATGCTGGGAGCTGCCGATGTCATGAGAAGTACATTTGTCCGTTCTTCCGTTGATGCACAGGTCAGCCGTTCGCAATATGCTCTTCTGGATATTGTGATCGACGCTGTCAGTGCCGGAACATTAGGCAATCCGGTTGTCATCGGGATCGGGACAAACGGTCCGTTAAGTCCTTCCGTCTGCGAAGAAGTCATCGACTTATGCGGAAATCGCGATATCTTCTGGCTCACAACAACCAACAACTGGCAGTTTTACAATACGGAAACAATTCTTGCTCTGCCTGAAACCCACAGCAATGTCACAATCATTGACTGGGATACGATATCGGCAGGTCATTCAGAATATTTCTACAATGACGGCATCCATCTGACGCCTGCCGGAAGAAGTGCCTATACCGAAGCAATCAAAGATTCATTGACTTCCTATTATTGGGATCATTTACCGGAAGAACCTGATCACAGAATCTTCATGGCGGGTGATGATACATTGCTCTCCTGTGTTTCAAAAATTCCTTCTTCATTGGATCTGTATCTCTATGGCGATGAGAATCTGAATACAGAAAGTCTGAATGCAAAGATCGAAGAGCTGAAAACTGCCGGCAATCTCGGTACCACACAGGTTCTTGTGATCAGTGAAGAAAGAGAAAATGCGAAGGAACTGGTTGATTTATGTTCCTCGATGGAGGGATTCCTGCATGTTGTCATGATTCAGAAACCCGGCAGCAAACCTCTGAAATCATATCCCGGTGCCGATTCGGTTTATTCATTCATCCTTCAGGAAGAAGATCTGATGATGGACGGAATCCACATGAATGCCGGCACTGTCAGACGTCTTGCAGGTTTCATCATGACACAGGTGAAAGCAGACTGAAAAAGGTTTGCGGTAAAGCAAAAAACAAAAGAGCCTGACTAATCATCAAGCCCTCGAAGAAGCAGATCGTTGTATGCCGCATTGGCAGCTTCTGCTTCTTTTTTTCGTTTCCATGAATCGATTTCGCTCATAATTGCAAGCATCTCATCAGCGATCATTTCCGGTTTCTTCGGTTTCACCTGTCTGAGATAACTGCTCATTCTCCGGATTGCTTTGGGACTGCCAAGATTCTTTGCGATCAGAATTGCAAATTCTTCGGGATGTCCGAGCTTTCTCATTTCAAATACCAGCTCATCTTTTGCCAGTTTCCATTCATATTGCGCTGCGCTCAGTTCTTTTTTCATCATGTGTTCAAAAATATATCGGTTTTTTCAGAGTGTCAACCCGATGGAATATATACTGCATTCAGATGAACATAGCCATGTAATGCGGCAGACTCAGTTTGCCGTCCGAATAGCCTACATTGCCACTGATCAGTTTATATGCCACTTCAGGTTTATATTCCTCAATGAATCCGTTGAGGGAGACAGTCGCAGTATTTCCGGCTTTCACTTCGATCGGAACAGCCTGACCGTTCTTTTCAATGAGAAACTCCAGTTCACGATTATCATCCGGCTTGTAATAATACAGTTTGTATCCGTTCTTCACTAATGTTTCGGCAATCACATTTTCATAGATGCCGCCTTTCGCATTCCCTTTCAGTGTATTATTCAGCAAGGCTCTTTTCGTCTCAAAGCCATACACTGCACACAAAAGACCGGTATCTGCAAAGTAAAGCTTAAACTGATTTTCATTTGCGTTTGCCAGAAGCGGTATATATGCTTCATGAACATTATAGGCTGCATTTACAAGTGCGGAATTGATCAGCCATGTAACACTGTCCCCGTATTTTTTGGATGTCTGGCCTTTTTCAACGGTAGAATACTGAAATTTTTTCAATTCTTTTGCGAGCTGTCTTGGAATTGCATCATAGCATTTTTTTACTTTGACTTTCTCAGTACCTTTTGCATGTTTCGAAATATCGAAATTATAGTTTTCAAGAATTCTGTTCTGGATCCCGGCAGCCAGATTAAAATCATGATTTTCAGCAAAACTGTCAACAACTTCAGGCATTCCCCCGATCACCATATATTCGCGAAACAATTCTTCGTACTTCCGGTTCATTTCTTCAGGCACCTTTTCCATCCGGTCAAAGTATTCTCTCAATATACCGACTGCATTTTTATAGCCCTCAGCCCATAAGTATTCTTCAAAATCCAGAGAATACATTGTAATGAATTCTTCATAACCGGTCGGCACAGATTCCGGCTCTTCAACATCCGGATCAGCATCCTCGCCAAAGGTAAGACCGAGAAGTGAGCCTGAGGTTATCACATCATATCTTCCGTCTTCAGCAAGGAATTTAAGTGCTGTTCTTGCATTGCCGCATGCCTGGATTTCATCAAGAAAAATAAGAGTATGATTCTCAATCAGCCTGATATGACTGATCTCTGCTGTCATTCTTTTGTATATGTTTTCCGCCGTGAGGTCACCCGAGAAAATTCTTTTCAATTCTTTTTGTCTGAGAAAGTTGATTTCAATGAAAGATTCATATTCACGTCTTCCAAACTCACGAATTGCGAAAGTTTTGCCTACCTGTCTGGCACCTTTCACCATCAGGCATGTTTTCTTATGGTTGTTTTTCCAATTCAATAAATCCCGATATACTTTTCTTTCCAACATAGCTGAACTCCTGAGTCTATTTTATCTGAAAGGAATCATTCCGGATACTCAGATCTTCAAAAAAGGAATAAAATCAGATAATCAAATCTCAAAAAAAGGAATAAAATCGGATATTTAAATTGCTAAAAAAGGAATAAAATCGGATATTCATATCGGCGAAAAAGGAATAAAATCGGATGCTCAGATCAATTTCAACGGTCAGATGAACGCATATTTCGCAAAATAAAAACAGGGAATCTTCCGGTTCCCTGTCACATACAGATATCTGTTACTGAATATCGATCTGCCAGCACTCTTTTTCAAAATCAAGAGTCAGCTTTGCACATCCTGCTTCATTCTTCCACGCAATGCACATGAGCGATCCATCTGTTTCGCATGTTATTTCTGCATCACCCGAGAAGACAGGACATGTATTTCTCATTCTCAGCATTTCAAGCTGCTTAAGAACAACATCCTTCTGCATCGCTTCTTCGATCTGCTCGGCAGAGAGGTTGGTGCGGTTGATTTCCTTATGGCCGCCTTCACCTGCTCTTCTCATAGCTTCGTAGTCATTCTTTCCGGCAAACAGATCAAGATACCAGATCTGCGGCTTGCCCGGCATAAACAGCTGCAGAGCTCTTGCCATCAGCATTCTCTCATCACTTTCGCCAAGTGCACTGTAGTAGGTTGCGTTGACCTGGTAGTAGACGTTTTTCGCGCCGTGCAGGTCTTTGACATATCCGCCTCTTTCAACGGTCGCATGAATGACATTCTGAATGCTCTCTTCATCCAGCAGTCCCTTGAGATCAAGCAGCGGGATGCCGTCATGACATCCGAGCATATTCACGGTCTGAATCTTCTTTGAGACGATCTCATCAAACCATTTTTTGATATATGTTCCGTTCTTTCTTTCAAACGCATCAATGATCAGTCCCGGCAGGAAGAAGTCATAGACCATATATCCTTTTTCAGCCAGCTTCTCATAGATCTTTTCTTCATATGATGCATGGATTTCCGGCAGTACGGTCAGGCCGTTTTCACGGGCAATCGATGCGACTTTTTCAAGCAGATCCCATGTGCCCGGATCATTCAGGAAGTTTCTTTCACCCGGTTCCTTCGGCGCATAGGCAAATGCATCAAGACGCACGATCGAAGTACCGTAGGACGCCAGCTTTTCAAGAGTCTCACGGTAATAATCCCATACAAGATCTGACTTGATATTCAGATCCATCTGACCGAGATATGTTCTTCTGCTCTGAACATAATCAACGATCTGATCTTTATACTTATTCCATCTGCCAAGATCCAGTTTTTCAGGCTTTCTGTCTGACGCATTGAATGTTTCTGCGATCTCTTTGGAAACGGAATACTGAAGACCGAGATCTCTGACCAGTTCATAAGGTGTCAGATCAGGATAATTGACTTCCTGATAGAAGGTATTCCAGTACGGCACATCGCGGCCATCCGGGAAGCGCACCATCAGAATCGGCAGTCCCGCTTTGCGGAAGAACATGTCGCGCAGATATTTTTCATCAGGCTGGATATAGCCTGCTTCAGTCATTTCCCCGCAGCCGTCCCAGAATTTGTTCCAGTCGATGAAGAAATCACGGTAAGCAGACGCATCGCCGTTTTTCAGAATGTCCTGAAACTGCGGTGAGAGTACGGAAATATGATTCAGCACGAAATCCATCATGAGACGGATATTCAGCTTTTTAAGTTCTTCAATATCTTCAGCTGAAGCATATGCTTCGTTCAGATCATAGTTGATGAGTGAAAAACCGCGGTCAAGATCGGAATTGAAGATACTCGGAAGAATGTAGAATGACTCAAAGGCATTCTCAAATTCCTTTTTCTTCAGAACACGGACAATCCCCGAAAGATCACTGTCCATGGAGTCGCAGTATGCATTGAGCAATGTGCCTGTTTTTGTTCTGTCGTTTGCCATGATTACGGACGCAGTACCTTTCCATCCTTTGCCAGGATAATATCAGCGCTTTCCATTCTGCGGTCAAGCTTCTCCTGTTCAATTTCAAGAACCATTGTCACAAATGCAGAATCCGCCTTGCCGTCTCTGGCTCTGAACAGACGATAAGCTTTTGTTTCTTCGGGTGTCGATCTCAGGCAGATTGAAATATCGACATTCTCAACCTGCTCGGCGCCGCTGTGTGTCCATTCAAGAAGCAGTACATCGGTATCGGAGAAATCAACTTCGTCATACCATCTGGCATCTTCGGTTCTGCCCATTCTCTTCAGCCAGATCTTTTCATCACCCTGCTTGAAGGAGCGCAGGATTTCATTGATCTGTTCATAATCCTGTTCCTTGTCTTCACCGAGATAGCCTCTTAATCCTTCTCTTCCGTATTTCTGATATACGGCAAGCCATGGATATGCTTCAGCTTCCTTCGGATCGGAATCTGTCTCTTTTTTCCATAAATCAGAAAGAATGTTCTGTACGTCTTTGCTGTAGAGATTTTCTTTAACAAGTCCCTTGAGTCCTTCCGAGCGGAAAATGGAAATACGCTCGGCATCATTATATTCGGGAATACGGCGGGGATAGTTGTCTCCGGACAGTGCATATGTCCTGATGCCGGCTTCGTTGAAATAATATGTCAGTAATGCAGTCGTTACACTCTTGCCGCTTCCGGAGCCGCCGAAAATGGCAATGACATATTTCTCATCATCTGTCTCATACATTTCCTTCACAAGCAGACGGAAAAGGGTCTGTGCATGCGGAATCAGTGCATCGGAAATCAGCACTTTGTCTCCCGGCATGTCGCCGTGCGGCATATCCTCGACAGGTGCCGGAAATTCCCATGAATCCAGTGAGTCAAGGATGGTCTTCAGTCTTTCATTTAACATGATAATCCTCCAGATATCGTTAGATTTATTGTATCAGTATCGACAGAGACAGTCACTATATGAAACGATTCAGTTTGTGCAAATACACAATGTTTTCATGTCATTTTCACACTTTGACATTTCCCGTAAGACATATGGGAAGCAGGACTCTGATTTCACGGGAGTACGGAATCATTTTCTGATATATTGGTTTCAGCAATAAGGAGAATCCATCATGTTTCTGACATGTCATTATTACAGTTCCGTCTTGAACAGAAATACTGAAATCAATGTGATCATCCCTACTCCCGAAGGAAATGAACAGATCATTTCCGAAGGAAAAACACAGCTCTATGATTATGAGAACGGACTGAAGACTGTCTATCTTCTGCATGGAGCCTACGGCGACTGTTTTTCATGGATCCGCTTTTCAAGCGTTGAACGGGTGCTTCAGGCACATCGTCTCATCGGCGTATTTGCCTCGGCTGAAAACAGCTTCTATCATGACATGGCTCATGGTTCAAAATATTTCACCTATATGACCGAAGAGCTGCCTGCCTATATCACAAGAATCTTCCCTGCTTCAAAAAAGCGTGAAGATACATATATCGCAGGGCTTTCGATGGGCGGGTACGGCGCCTGGTATCTGGCTCTTTCACGTCCTGATCTCTATGCAAAAACAGCTTCGATGTCAGGAGCGCTTGATCTTGTATCTCTTCATCAGTCAACTCCTTCCGGAAGTCCGTTTGTCTGGAGCGATATCTTCGGTTCTCAGAATATGAACAAAGGCAGCGATCTCTTTTCCCTTTATGAAAAAGACCGGGAAAAAGGAATTCTTCCAAAGCTTTATCAATCCTGCGGGACTGCCGATTTCCTGTATTCAATGAATCAGGATGTTTATCAGAGGCTTTCCGAAAAAGGTGCAGAGATCACATATCATGAAGAAGAAGGTGCCGATCATAACTGGGACTTCTGGGATCGCGAAATCAGAAGAGTCATCGATTGGCTGGTTAAGGAGTAAGCTATGAAAATCTGCAGACGCGCCAAAAGAATTGAACACATTGATAACTATTATCAGATTGAATGCGACTGTCTGGATATGAGAATCTGGTTTCTGAATGATGACATTATACGTATCAGAGCCGGGTTTGACAGTTCTTTTGAAGAAACATCCTACAGCCTTGTGATGACTGCCTGGGATTCAGTCACCGATGAATTCATGAAAAATGAAAGAAAGCGGATTGAAACAGCTGAATCAGAACTGACAGATTCAGAAACTGAAGCAGTCATTCAGGGAAAGAAACTCAGAATCATCATTCATAAATATCCTTTCCATCTTTCCGTTTATGACAATGAAGGCACATTGATCCACGAAGATATACCCGGTCTTGCATGGCGGAAGGATTCCAATTCAAGAAGGATGCATACAAGCAGAATTGAGGAAGATGATCATTTTTACGGCTTTGGTGAAAAGACCGGAAACATTGATAAAAAAGAAGAATTCCTGAGTATGGCGCCAGGCGACGCCATGGGATATAACGCCCTTAAAACAGATTCACTCTACAAGCATATTCCTTTCTATATCAGACTGTCTGAATCAACAAAAAAAGCAGCCGGATATTTCTATCACAATACGAATGAATGCACGTTCAATATGGGACGTGAGAAGCGCAACTACTGGCACCGGTATTCAACCTATACGGCAGATGACGGCGATCTCGATCTCTTTCTGATCAACGGTCCTTCCATGAAGGATGTCATTCGTCGCTATACCGATCTCACCGGAAAGTCGATTCTGCTGCCGAAAGCTGCACTCGGGTATCTTGGCTCATCGATGTATTATCCCGAACTGCCGAAAGACTGCGATGATGCAATTCTTGATTTCATCGATACTGCTCATGAAGAAGGCATCCCGGTGAACGGTTTTCAGCTTTCTTCCGGATATTGCGCAATTCAGACAGACGAAGGAATCAAGCGCTGCACTTTCACATGGAATCATGAACGCTTCAAGGATCCTGCCGCGTGGTTTGCGGCAATGAAAGAAAAAGGCATCATTGTTTCCCCGAACATCAAACCCGGTTTCCTGCTCTGCCATCCGCTTCTGGATGAGATGAAGAAAAAGGATATGTTTGTCAGAACCGATCCTGAACTTCCTGAAGATTCGGATGAAAATCATGACGGATATGCCATCGGCACATGGTGGGGAGGCGAAGGTCTCTTCGTTGATTTCACAAATCAAAAGACAAGAGAATACTGGAAAGAATATATCAAAGATTCTCTGCTTCAGTACGGATGCGAATCGATCTGGAATGACAACTGCGAATATGATTCCCTGATCAACAAAGATTCACGTGTCTCTCTGGAAGGAAGAGGTGCATCCATCGGTTCACTCAGACCTGTGATGGCAAATATCATGTGCAGGCTGTCAAATGAAGCAATTGAGGAAACTTTTCCTGATCAGAGACCGTTCAGTGTCTGCCGGGCAGGCCATGCAGGAATCCAGCGATATGCAGAGGTCTGGGCAGGCGATAATCTGACATCATGGGAAAGCCTGAAATACAACATTGCCACAATACTCGGCATGGGGCTCTCAGGCGTTGCCAATCACGGCTGCGATGTGGGAGGCTTCTACGGTCCTGCACCTGATGAAGAACTCTTTGTGCGCTGGGTACAGAACGGAATCTTCTTTCCCCGCTTCTCCATTCATTCCACAAACACGGACAACACAGTCACCGAACCCTGGATGTATCACAATTCAACGCCTTTGATCAGAGATGCCATCCGCTTCAGATACCGGCTCATCCCGTATCTGTACTCTCTGGAGTATCGTGCCCATACAGAAGGCCTGCCGATCATGATGGCTGAATTCCTGGTCTTCCAGAATGATGCGAATACATATGAAGAAGGAACAGATTTCATGTTCGGAGATTATCTGCTTGTTTCAAATATTGTTGAAAAAGGCGAAACAGAACATACTGTGTATCTGCCTGAGATGAAACATCGGAAAGAAGTCTGGTATAACTTCAATACCCGTGAAGCATATGTACCGGGTGAATGTGTCACACTTCAGACAGATCTTTCAGACATTCCCCTATTTGTCAGAAGCGGTGCCATCATTCCGATGGCAAATCATGCGGTCAATGATCTCATTCATGATGACATCACAGCTCTTAAGATCCTCTTTGCCCCGGACATCAGCAGCACCTTTACAATGTATGAAGATGACGGAACAAGCAATGATTACAAAAACGGTATATATCTGAAAACAGAAATCACGGTTGAGGCAGGTGAAAAAACAAAGATTCATTTCCGTCACGAAGGCAGCTATGAATCCAAAGTGAAGGAAATGGAACTTGATGTGATTCATAAAGAAAAATCACCTTATTACATCCTGCTGGATGAAAAAGAACTTCCTCACTTCCTGCATCGCAGAAAATTTGAAGAAGCTTCCGAAGGCTGGTATTATTCACAGACCCTCAGATCCGTACAGATCAAATATCAAAATCCAAAGAAAGACCATGAAGTCACAATCAGCTTTGAACAGTTTGATTTGATCGGCATGTAGTCTTAAAACAGACAGGATGATTCACAATTCCTGTCTGTTATTTTTCTTTCAGAAGCTTTCTGACTTCTCTGTAATACTCCGGCAGCGGTGCTTCAATTTTCATTTCTTTTCCGGTAACCGGATGAATGAAATGAAGAACCCCGGCATGCAGAACAGCACCTTTCGTATCATATTCTTCAAATGGTGTTCCGTACAAATCATCCCCGATCAAAGGATGTCCGATTGCGGCAAGATGAACCCTGATCTGATGGGTTCTGCCGGTCTTTAACTGAATCTTCAGTTCGCATGCATCATGAAGCTGCTCAACCGGTTCATAAACCGTGCGGGCATATTTCCCGTCCTTGACAACACCCATCCTTCTGAAGTTCTGAGGATCTCTTTCCAGGGGCAGATCGATTGTGCCGCCTTCATAAAGATTTCCCTGAACAAGTGCGGAATATTCCCGGCGGCAGCTTCTGGCAATCATCTGTTTTCCGATTGATCTGGTTGCTTTCTTTGTTTTGGTAACGAGCAGACAGCCGCTTGTGCATTTATCAATCCGGTGGGCAATCCGGTAATAGACGTCTTTGCCGAAATAATTCAATAAGGCAAGATATACATTTTCCGACCAGTTGCCCGGTCCCGGAATCACGGCAAGATCAGCAGGTTTATTGATCACCAGAACACTCTCATCTTCATAAAGAACATCAAGCGGAAAATCAAACGGGATATCATCTGAAGGCCTTTCATCAGGGATGGTACATGAAATGAAATCACCGGATGAAACAGTTGATTCTTCGGCAATCATTTTCTGATTGATTCCGCAGAGATGATAGCGGACGATAATTCTGACTTTATTTGCAGGCAGGCTAAGAATTCTTCCGATATATTCCGAAGCATTCTCTCTTTCCACTCCTTCTTCAACAATCCATTCCTTCACATCCAGCATATCAATCCCGCTTTCCTTACAGAAATCGTAACATGTTTCGCCACATGAATATCAGAAAATACAATCCGAATTTTCCACAGGCAAAGTGAAAAGGATCAGCACGCGGCCGATCCTTTTCATGACTGAATCATTGCAGGATGTATCAGGCAAGATCTTCGCCGTTGGAAGCGATGACCTTCTTGTACCAGAAGAAGGAATCCTTGCGGCTTCTTGCCATTGAGCCTTTGCCTTCATCATCCATGTCGACATAGATGAATCCGTATCTCTTTCTCATTTCGCCGGTTCCTGCCGAAACAACGTCGATGCATCCCCATGTGGTGTAGCCGATCAGATCAACGCCGTTGTCGATTGCTCTGCTCATTGCCTCGATATGCGGACGGTAGTAGTCGATACGGTAGTCATCATGAATGGAACCGTCTTCTTCGACTGTATCATATGCACCGAGACCGTTTTCAACGATCATCAGCGGAATGCGGTAGCGGTCATAAATCTTCTCCAGGAAATACTGCAGACCTGTCGGGTCAAGCGACCAGCCCCAGTCACTGTACTTCAGATAAGGATTCTTTGCGCCGGTGGACATATTGCCGCCTGCCTTTTCAGTGACATCATGGGTTGTTGAAACGCCTGATGAGTAATATGAGAATGTATACATATCGACAGTTCCGTTTGCGAGATCATTGAGATCTTCTTCGGTGATGTCAAGATCGCATCCGTGTTCTCTCCAGAGTCTCTTTGCGAATGGTGAATAGCTTCCGAAGACATGGACGTCGCCGCAGTAATATGTTGCATTTTCCCAGTCATGTTCTGTCTTGAGTACATCTTCCGGATCGCATGTCATCGGATAAGCACATAATGTTGACAGCATGCAGCCGATCATGTTTGTGGAATCAATGGCATGGCCGATCTGAACTGCCTTTGCGCTGGCAACCAGCTGATAGTGCAGCAGCTGATAAGCGTCGCGGTAGCGGGCGTCTGTTTCTTCCTTGCTCATATGCAGCATCTCATTGACCATGTCGATGAATGCACATTCATTGTTGATTTCGTTGAATGTCAGCCAATAGTGAACAAGTCCCTTGTATTCTGTGAAGCAGGTTGTCGCAAAGCGGACATAATGATCGATCAGTTCACGGTTCTGCCATCCGCCCAGTTCCTGTTCCAGATAAAGCGGTGTGTCGAAATGCCAGATCGTGACCAACGGTTCAATATTGTATTTTCTTAATTCCTTAAAGACTTCTCTGTAATGCTCAACGCCTTCCGCATTCGGAGTCTTTTCAATTCCCTTCGGGAACAGACGGCTCCAGGAAATGGACATACGGTAAACCTTGTAGCCCATCTCTGCAAACAGAGCGATATCTTCCTTGAAATGATGATACTGGTCAACTGCCTTATGGTTTGGATAGTAATAATCCGGATTGACATAATAGGTTGCACCTTCAGGCAGACGATCAAACTGATTCATCTTTCCGGGCTTGCCGTCTTTGTCAAGATAAGTAATGTAACGAGGTTCGGATACTGTTCCGCCGGTTGTCACATCTGTTTTTGCCGGGCCTCTGCCGCCCTCATTCCATGCGCCTTCAACCTGATTGGCAGCAGTTGCGCCGCCCCATAAAAAACCTTTCGGGAAACTCATGATATTTTATCCTCTTCTTTCTTTCCCCTATTATATCAGTCATGCGTTTAAACGTCTCTGATTTCATTTGGGAATCAAACGAAGGAATCTTTCAATTCCAGTCAGCTTTTGCAATGAAAAAGGCCGTCTTGTAACAGACGACCCGTATTTATCACTGAATCAGCCAAGATTCAGATTGCGGTCCAGGATGAACCATGTGATGCATGTATACACTGCCGTCACAGCAACAGTGAACAGGCAGACAACCCATACTGCACTTGGCAGAACCAGGAAATTGGTAATGGTTGACAGGATGATGGAGAATCCGATGAATGCGCCGACTGCCGCAAGTGTTTCATGGTCGGGTTTTCGACACTTGCAAATATCTGAATCTTCAAAAATGCGCATAAACAGCG
>JAUNEN010000068.1 GCA_030525525.1 Erysipelotrichaceae bacterium | reverse complement strand
ATTTCTGTATATCTGCATCATCAGATCAGTTTAAAATAAAGTCAGAAAAGGAGATCCGTATGAAACAGATTCATTCACCCGAAGCACCTGCCGCAATCGGGCCCTACTCCCATGCATATGTCACAATCAACGGTCTGGTCTATACATCAGGACAGATTCCGGCTTATCCGGACGGCCGCAGGATGAGCGAAGACATCAGTGAGCAGACTGAACAGAGCTGCCGCAATGTCGGTGCTGTTCTCGAAGCTGCCGGAACAGATTTCTCCCATGTCATCAAGACAACATGTTTCCTGTCCGACATGGCAGACTTTGCGGCTTTCAACAAAGTCTATAAGAAATACTTCATTTCAAAACCGGCCAGAAGCTGCGTCGCTGTCAAAGGACTGCCGGCCGGTGCATTATGTGAAATCGAAGCAATCGCCGAGCTTTGAAAAAAGGTGCCGGACCGGCACCTTTTTCATTTCATTACTTCTTTGCGCTGTGGCCGCCGAAGACTTTAAAGTCCATCGTATCAAGCCTGGCGTCAATCTCTGCAATTTCTTCTTCTGTCAGGATAACATTTCCTGCTTCGAAGTTTGCCTTCAGTCTTTCAAGCTTGCGGGAGCCGGGAATCGGAACGATGAACGGCTTCTTGCAGATCATCCAGGCAAGTGAGAGCTGCGCTTTTGTGCAGTTCTTTTCAGCTGAAATTCTTTCCAGCATATCCAGAAGATCCTTTGCCTTTGCATAGCCTTCTTCTGTATACTGCGGCATGTTTGCACGATAGTCCTGACTGCCTTCAAACTTTGTGTTCGGATTGTAGGCACCGGTCAGGAAACCGTTGGCCATCGGCGAGAATGCGACATAGGCAATATTGAGTTCTTCACAGACCGGGAAGATGGATTCATGCCATCTTGCCATCATGGAGTAGCGGTTTTCGATTGCAGTAACGGGTGTAACTGCATTTGCACGTCTGAGGTATTCTTCGGTTGTTTCGGAAATTCCCCAATAGCGGATCTTTCCTTCCCTGATCAGCTCACCCATTGTTTCAGCAACGACTTCCGGCTCAACATTCGGATCGATTCTGTGCTGATAATACAGATCCACATAATCCGTACCGAGTCTTTCAAGTGATTTTTCAAGAGAACGGCGGATTGTCTCCGGTCTGCTGTCCAGACGCAGGGAGCGGTCTTCATTATGGCCGACGCCCATCTTGGTCGCAATGACAACCTTGTCGCGGATATCTTTCAGAGCTTTGCCGACGAGCTCTTCGTTATAGGAGATTGAACCGTCCGGATAAACACCGGTATAAGCTTCAGCTGTATCAAAGAAATCATATCCGATATCATATGCCTTTCTGAGTGTGTCGACTGATACTTCTTCAGGTGTCGGATCACCGGAAGCGTGGCTGAAACCCATACATCCGAGTCCTACCGGATTCACATACAGATCACTGTTTCCAAGTCTTCTCTTTTCCATCTTTTTTTACCTCTTTCTGTAATCAGTATATATAATTCAGAAACCTGCAATCAATTCATATATCAGCAGATTCGGATCAGTAATAATAATGCAGGATTGTCATTTTCAGAAGTGAGGATGAAATGCGTTATACTTGAGTGAGTCAGGAGAAAAATTTATGAACAATATGGAAGAAAAATACAAGGCAGCCGAGAAACTGCTTCCCTGGAATACAAAGCATGCGGTGCTCAACGGGAAAATCAATGCCCGTGAATATGATGCATCTCATTTCTACTACCCGCTTGAAAGCAGATGCGGGGATGAAGTGAAAGTTTCATGGCGCCTGGTCAATTGCGAAGATGCAAGCGAAACAGAAATGTTTGATCATGAAAAACTGATGAAGCTGATGAATTCGGACACCCTGCCGTTTGAGTCATGTGAAGTCGAAGACGGGAAGATCTGCTTTGAAGAAGAAGGACTCTCCTATGCATATGATCCTGTTTCAAATACGCTGAAAGCACAGGTATCCGAAAAAGAAGAAAGCACATCCGTTTCCCCCGACGGAAAGATGGAAGTTTATGTCAAAGATTATAATCTCTGGCTGCGCAATTCCGAAGATCAGAGCGAAACACAGCTGACTTTTGACGGTGAAAAAAACTATGCCTACGGCCAATATGCACAATACAGCGGCTATATCACAGCCCGCCTGAAAAATGATCCGGAAATTCCGGATGTACTGTGGTCGCCTGACAGCAGATATTTCCTGAGCGTAAGACTTGATCAGAGAGAGGTCAAAGATCTTTATATCATTCAGTCCTATGATGAAGAAGGAAATGATTCGATCCGTCCCCGCCTTTTTACATATAAATGCGCTTTTCCTGAAGATGAGAAAGTCCCGGTCGCAGAGTGGCTTCTGTATGATGTGAAAAAGAATCAGATCATCCACACCGATGCACCGAAGGAAAATGCCGGCGGACCGCTGTTAAGCAGATATTACAGAATTGCGAAATGGTCGGAGGATTCTTCATTTGTCTATTACACTCATATCACAAGAGCCAACAAAACGGCAGAGCTGATTATCATTCATACAGACGGAACATATGAAACCGTCGTTCATGAAGAAACAGACAAATTTCTGAATATCCGTTCATACGGCACTCTTGACGGCTTTGGTCAATACTGCGCCAGCAACTATATCACAAATGATCATCAGCTTGCTGTATGGCAGAGTGAGCGGGATGGTTTTGCAAGACTGTATGCCTATGATGTGAATACCAAAAAACTGCTGTATCCTCTGACACCCGAAAACGTCATTGCCGGTGCCCTGATCGCCTGCGATGATGAAAAACAGAAGATTTATTTCTATGCAAACAATCTGCCTGAATGCAGCGATCCGTATTATCAGCTTGTATGCAGCGTCAATTATGACGGAACCGGTTTTGCCGTACTGACACCGGAAGACGCAATGCATTCATGCACAATCATCAATGACATCCTGATCGACACCTACAGCAGAGTTGACCTTCCTCCGATTACCGTTTTAAGAAAAACAGACGGCACCTTCATGAAAGAACTGGTCAAAGCAGATATCAGCGATCTGCTGGCAAGAGGATATGTGATGCCCGAGCGCTTCAGTGTAACGGCAAGTGACGGTGAAACAGAACTCTACGGAATCCTGATCCGCCCGAAGGATTTTGATGAAAACAAAAAATATCCGTTCATCGATTACATCTACGGCGGCATGCAGTGCTATAACGTTCCCAAATCGTTTGCATATCAGGCAAATATTGCCGGCCGTGAAGTCATGGGCGGTCTGGAAGAATTTGCCCAGCTCGGCTTTGCCGGAATCATCCTGGACGGACTCGGGACACCGGGAAGAGGAAGAAAGATTCATGATGTCTCCTATGAAAACATCCATGGCTGTGCAGGTCTGGCTGATCATGTTTACTGCCTGAAGGAACTGGAAGAAAAGTATCCGTTCCTCGATCTTTCAAAAGCCGGCATGTGGGGAAACTCCGGGGGCGGATGCGCCACAAGCAGAGCGATGCTTGAATACCCGGATACCTATAAAGTCGGTGTGTCATCGGCCGGCAATCATGATCAGAGAATGTACAACACACAATGGACGGAGAATTATTACGGCCGCTATAACAAAGAGATCTACCTCAAAGGCGACAACACCGCTCTTGCGAAGAATCTGAAAGGACATCTGTTTATTGTCCACGGCGCCATGGATGACAATGTTGCGATGTCGCAATCCATCCGTCTGATTGACGCATTGATCAGAGAAGACAAGGATTTCGACTTCCTGATCCTGCCGCGCACCAATCACAATGTCCCGGCAGATCCTTACTTCATCCGCCGCAAGATGGATTACTTTGTCCGCTATCTGCTTGAGGAAGAAGTCCCCGCCTATCGTTTCAACACTCCTGAAAAATAATCTTCAAAAACAATATGACCGGGTCAGGTGACCCGGTCAGTTTTTCTGTTCGTTTTTTGCAAGCCATGGGTTTTCACTCAGCAGAGCGAATGCTTTCTTATACTGTCTTGTATTCTGATACCATTCAAGCAGCCATGACAGATATAATGAATCAAATCCGCTTACCGGATCATTCTGAATCAGACGCATCAGCTCACTCAGCACTTCCCCGTATTCCACCGATTCAGTCAGATCATCCAGACGCATTCTCATCACTTTCATCATCATGGACAGTGTATTCTCCGATTGTGAATGAATCAGTTTCTGCGCCTCATTCAAAGCAGATTTTCCTTCTTCAGGATTTCCCGTCTTCTCACAGCAAACAGCTTTCAGAAGAAGCGAAACGGCATTTGGTTTTTCGAGTGTCCTCAGAAATGCATAGGCACTATCATAATCAGCCGCCTCGGCTGCCGCATATGCACGGTTGTACTGAATCAGGAAAACTGTTTTTCTGTCTTTGAAAGCTGATGCAATCCTTTCGGCTGAAGCCGCATATTTTTTAACCTGCTCATAATCATGGACACGCATGGCACAGCGCATCAGATAGAGAGCCGTGCTCATCATCACTCTGACAGAGCCTTCTTCAGCTGCGGTTTCATATGATTTCGAGAGACTCATCTGTGCATCCCGGATATTCCCTTTTTCATATTCATCGATGCCGCTCATCAGATACATCCAGGCATTCGGAAACAGATTCAGAGCTTCTTCGCAGTTTCCCTGAATGATTCTCTGAAGTGCCTTCTGTCTTTGATCCATCATGCCTTCAAATGTCGAAGGAAGAGGTTCGGGGTGATCAGCTGCCAGCTGTCTTAAGAGTGTAAGATCAATGCCGCAGGCAGTCGCATCATAAAGCGCTGTATTTTCAGAATTCATCAGATCCTTGAATTCCTGATTCATGGCAGAGAAAAGAAGATCATATGCCTCTTCAGAGAGAATCCTTGCCTTCTCTTCCGCCTCTTCATCAACTTTGATGCCAAGGCGTTCCATCAGCTTAGCCGTGATGTCTTCGGAAGGTTCTGCCTTGCCGGTTTCGATTTTGGACAAATATGAAACAGCACAGATTCCTCTGCACAGTTCCTCCTGGCTCCATTTCCTGCTGATGCGCTGCTGATATATGATTCTGCCGATCTGATTCATCTTTGATTTCTCCGTTGTAAAATGATGCCCGTTCATTTTAGCATGTGCAAAAAGCTTATGACGGACAAGTTTGCCCTGATTCAGAAAGCTCTCAGTCCTCTTCGTCACCCTTTTGATCTTCCGAAAGAATACGGAAGTATTTTTCCATCAGCGGGCCGTAGGCAGAAGTGAAAATCACACCTGCCGCAATGGCTGCCTGTTTTCTGAATCTCAAAGGCATGGACAGTCCGACCAGCACGCCCATTGAACATAGACAGAGCTTGATCACGGCCAGATCCTTCCAGTCGCTTTCCTTCATATACCGGTCGGCCGATTTAAACAGATTCTTCATCATGATTCCTTTCCGTAAACGATGTTTACAATTCATTTTTCTGTGTCAGCTCACCGCGGATGTCGCGTTCCATATTGAAGCGCACATTGGCCGCATCATCATAGACACTGAAAAGATAATACAGTTTTGCGACAGCTGCTTCGGTTGTCATATCCCTGCCGCTGACAGCACCCGCCCTGCGTAAGGTACTGCCTGCCTCATATGCACTCATGTCAACCGTCGCCTGCACGCATTGCGAACAGACGGTCAGCACCGTTCCGTTTTCATACGCTTTTCTGAGAATCGGCAGAAGAGATGCGTCATCAGGCATATTCCCGGCACCGAACGCTTCCAGGACAACTCCCTTCAGTTTGCCGGCGATGATGGATTCAAATAACTCAAACTGAATTCCCGGGAATACCTTTAATACGCCGATCGGAATATTGGCAAACGGTCTGCATTCAAACCGCTCGCTGCGTCTTTGCAGAAAAGCGGATTCGTTGTAATGAATGGAAATTCCTGCCGTTGCCAGCGGCGGGTAATTCTTTGAAACAAATGCCTGCATGCCGTCTGCCGAATACTTGGTTGCCCTGTTTCCCCGCAGCAGAAGGCCGCCGAAATAGATGCAGACTTCTCTGACTTTGCCGGCTCCGGCAATCATCATCGATGTGATGAGATTATCACGGCCGTCGCTTCTTGTTTCGCATAAGGGAATCTGCGAACCGGTCAGAATCACCGGCTTGTTGAGACCTTTTAACATGAATGACAGAGCGGAAGCAGTATAAGCCATCGTATCTGTTCCGTGCAGAATCACAAAGCCGTCATAATCTTCGTAATGATCCGCAATGACTCTGCCGATCATGTTCCAGTCCTCCGCTTTCATGCGGCTTGAATCAAGCAATGTTTCCGTTTCCGTGAAATCCCATTGCGGCATATCCCTTTTTTTCAGGGAATCCATATGAAATACCGCCTGCCGGAAATATGCACCGTCAGGCTGATATCCGTTTTCTGTTTTTGTCATACCGATTGTTCCGCCGGTATGTACAAGAAGTATTCTGCTCATAAGCACCTGCCTGTCTTTTTTATCTTCACCCTGAGCTAAATCTCACCGCTTATTGATCAAAAGCGTTTGATGTTTACTGAACAATTTCATAAGGCCAGTCGATGATTCCGCCGAATTCATAGAGCGGTGCGCTGATCTGTCCCTGCAGAATTCCGGCAGCTTCTCTGGAGCGTCTGCCGCTGCGGCAGTAAAGAAGAACGGGGCCTTCTGCATTCTTTAATTCTTCCGGAATTTCATATTTCAGCGTATCAAGCGGGATGTTCACAGAACCGGGTATATGGCCTTCTTCAAATTCAACCGGTCTTCTGACATCGACAATCAGGCATCCGCTTTCTTCATTCATCATCTTATAAGCGGTTTCTGCATCGATTGACTGATATGTCTGTTCTGTCAAAGCCTTCTTCGTGCAGCCGCAGAAAAGCACCAGCACAGCGAATAAACAGACAATCACGCAGATATGATTATGATCATTTTTCATAAGGGTTTTCTCCTGTTTCATTTTAACAGACATAGTATTGGTTTTGAATACGTTCAAATCATCACTGCCCTTGGGGAAGATGCTTCATGTTACAATCAGTTCAGAAAGGAATTTTCATAATTATGATGTGGAACGATTTAGATACCGGAAGGTATGAAGGCATGATTGCCGAAACAATCACGCTCAAAGGTTATAACAATGAACCGATTCATGCCTATTATTCACGTCCGTTAAACAGCGAAAACTACCCGACTCTTGTTCTGATTCCTCATATGCCCGGCTGGGATGAATACTGCCGCGAAGCAGCCAGAAGATTTACCCAGCACAATTATGCAGTTCTCTGCCCCGACATCTATGCAAGATTCGGTACCGGAAAACCGGCCGAAATTGCGAAGAAAGCCCGTGAAGAAGGCGGCGCAAAAGATGAAACCGTCATGGGCGACGTGCAGGCCTGCATCGACTATCTGAAAGAACAGCCCGCATCCAACGGCAAAACCGGAGTGATCGGCATGTGCTCAGGCGGCAGACACACATTCCTGGCCGCATGCACACTGACCGGAATTGATGCGGCAGCCGATTTATGGGGCGGCGGGGTCATCATGAAGGAAGAAGATCTCAGCGAAGCACGCCCTGTTTCACCGTTTGATTATGCAGAAAAGCTTTCCTGCCCGCTCATCGGTATTTTCGGAAATGAAGACAGACATCCCGGACCGGAAGAAGTCAATCAGCTGGAAGAAAAGCTGAAAGAACTGAACAAGGAATATGAATTCTACCGCTATGACGGGGCAGGTCACGGCATCTGGTATTATGACAAGCCGATGTATGTGCAGTCAGCCGCCATGGATTCCCAGGAAAAAGTATTCGCATTCTTTGAAAAACATCTGAAATGAAGACAGCAGTTCCCTTTTCCCTCATGGTCAAGCCGGCCGGCAATGCCTGCAATATGCGCTGTACTTACTGTTACTACATCACAAACCAGACAAGCAGCGCACATTTCATGAGTGAAGAAACCCTTGAGAAAATGATTCAGAACTACTTTGAAAGTTCTCCCGGACCGGTATTCTCGTTTGTCTGGCATGGCGGGGAGCCGACACTCTGCGGCATTTCCTTTTTTGAAAAAGCAGTTGAGCTGCAGAAGAAATATCTTCCTGAGAAATGTGAATGCTGGAACAACCTGCAGACAAACGGACTCGGTCTGAATGAAGAATGGTGCAGCTTTCTGAAGAAGAATCATTTTGATGTCGGCATTTCGATTGACGGCACAAAGATGATCCATGATCATTACCGTTCCGATACCTCAGGCAATCCGACCTATGAAACAATCCGGAAAAACATCTCGCTTCTTTTACGGCATGGAATCCGACCCGATCTTTTATGCACGCTCAATGAAGAGAGTGCAAAGCGCCCCTCTTCCGTATATTCATCTCTGAAAAATCTGAAAACCGGATGGGTTCAGTTCATACCGGTTGTCAATCACGATGATAAAGGAAATGTTTCCGGAGAATCGGTTCGTCCGGAAGCTTTCGGACACTTCCTCAGGGAAATCTTCCGGGAATGGGTATTGAAGGATTTAGGAACCCATGATGTTCAGATGTTTGCCGAATTGCTGAATATCTACAACGGCGGCATACCCGGAGTCTGCTGGTTAAGCGAAACATGCGGACGCGCTCCGGTTGTCGAATATGACGGAAGTATCTATTCATGCGATCATTTCGTAACACCTGCCCACCGCATCGGAAACGTGCATGAAAACAGCTTCACCGAATGCATGGAATCAGATCTGCAGAATTCATTTGCCTGTTCAAAAAAAGATGAACTGTCATCACGCTGCCTCAAATGTCCCTGGCTAAGCTTCTGTCATGGAGGCTGTCTTAAAGACCGCTTCCGCAGGGATCATGAGAATGATCTATGCGAAGGATATATGATGTTTTATGAATATGCCGATCCGGTCTTCAGAAGAATCATCGATCTTCTTCATGAACATGTCAAAGTTGAAGACATCAGAAAAATCATACGGCGGGAAGGGCTGCTCTCACAATGAGTGAAACAGTAAAAGATATCCGGATCGTCCTGGTTTCTGACAATCACGGCGACAGAAAATCCCTGCAGTTTCTGAAGGAGACATATGCAGATTATGACTATTTCATTCATCTCGGAGATTCGGATCTGCCTTTGAGTGAAATGGAAGGATTTCTCTGCGTTGCCGGCAATCATGACATTCAGTATCAGGGACAGGTCCCCGATTACCGTGTACTGGAACTGAACGGGCACAGAATCTATATCTGCCACGGCCATATGGATTTCTTTTCCTATTACCATTACGGGCCGATGGTCATGCACGCAAAAGCGCATAACTGCGATACTGTCTTCTTCGGTCATGTCCATACTTACCACGACACTGAACTTGACGGCGTGCGGCTGCTGAACCCGGGTTCAGTCTTTCATAACCGCGACGGTACTTCCCCGACCTATATGCTCATTACGGTCAAAGAAAAAGGACTTGTCGTCCAGGGGGTTACCTGCAAAGCAAAAACACCAACACGCAGGGAAGGCTGGCTGTTCAGACTTCTCAACCGGATTTCCGGCGTCAGCGATTAGATGATCAAAGAAGGATTCAAAACCGAATCCTTCTTTTTCAGATCCATCCGAAATGTGCGCAGGCATTGTAGATGCCGTCTTCGCCGACCGCATCCGTGACATAATCCGCCTGATCTTTGAGATCCTGAACCGCATTGCCCATTGCGATGCATGTCCATTCATCCGAAAACATGGAAAGATCATTTCTTTCATCTCCGAAGACAACAACATCTTTGTAATCTCCGCCGAAATGATCGACAATTCTGCGGATGCCGCGTGCCTTGTCAGCCGGCTCCACAAAAATGTATTCTTTCATAAACCTGCACCAGGGAAGCTTTTTCAGCGAAACCAGACTTTCCTCCGCCGGATATTCACAGGCAATGTAAAGCTTGTAGATATGTTCATAGTTTTCGGGATCAAGCCCTTTTACAATCTCAGATTTCATATACTGATCATGTGTGACTTCCATGAATCTTTCATCCGGCACCATACGGGTATCTCTGTTATCCGGCTGAATACCCCAGGGAATATCCTTTTCAATGCATTCATGAACAAGATCAATGCAATCCTGACGGTTCAAAGGTTCAATGCCAAGCAGCTCACCGTTGAGCGTGACCCCATAGCCGCCGTCTGAAACCATATTGTCAAAGCCGAGCTCCTTCATGATGCCGATCGCTTTGCCATGACTTCTGCCGGTCGCAATCGCTGTGAAGTGACCGTTCTCTCTTAATCTTCTGAGTGCTTCTTTTGTGCTTTCAGGTACTTCTGCAGCTCCCTTTGCAGGAACGGTCAGTGTTCCGTCGATATCAAAGAAAAAATATTTCCGGGCAATATTCATATGCGGAATAACTCCTTTTGTACGCAATCATGATTATACGGCATCGCCCGGGATTCCTGCATGCAAAGTCAATTCTTTAACTCACAATGAGCCTTTTATGTTACATTGATAACGTGTTCCGGAGGTTTATATGAATACAAAAACAAAACGCATCATCTTCTGTTTTCTCGGTGTCGTCATCATCGGTCTTGGCTGTGCGCTTTTCAAGCAGTCGGCATGCGGCAATGATGCCTTCACTGCCCTGAATATCACGCTGAGTGAAAAGACAGGAATTTCCCTTGGCACCATGACTGTCATCATGAACTGCATCTATCTGATTGCACCGTTAATCTGGGGAAGAAAATATATCAATATCGGAACGCTTCTCAACGGCGTGCTGCTCGGCTACATCGTCGATTTCTTCTTCCGTCTGATCAACAATGCATTCGGAAATCCTGCCTCACTTCCGATCAAGCTTCTGTGGCTTGTGCCGGCTGTAATTGTCATTTCACTCGGTATTTCACTCTATCAGACAGCCGATCTCGGTGTCGGTCCGTATGATTATCTTGCCCTCGGTCTCCGCGATCATCTGCACTTCCCTTATTTCGCATGCCGCATCTTCACCGATTCCATGTGCGCCGCAGCAGCATTCTTCATGGGCGGTCTGATCGGAATCGGAACCCTGCTCTGTGCATTATGCCTGGGACCGTTTACCCAGTTCTTTGACAAGGCAGTTTCCTTCAAAGTCATGCCGGAACAGGCTCATTAAAACATGAAGGATTATCCTTTTTTCGCGACCGTCTCGCGCATGAAATACATTGAGCGCTGGGCACTGATGCGCAACAGCCGCGCTGAAAATCTCAGTGAGCATTCGCTGGAGGTTGCGGTGATTGCCCATGCCTTATGCACAATCGGAAACGTGCGCTACGGCCGGCAGCTCTCAGCCGAAAGAGCAGCTCTGTTTGCCCTGTATCATGATGTCAGCGAGATCATTACCGGCGATCTGCCCACACCTGTCAAGTATTTCAATCCGGAAATTGAAAATGCCTACCGCAAGGTTGAGCATGTGGCAATTGATGAACTTCTGAAGCAGCTTCCCGATGATCTGAAGGATGTCTATGCGGACATTCTCTATGAAAATGATGAAGAACTCAGAATCATTGTCAAAGCAGCCGACAAGCTTTCCGCTCTGATCAAGTGCATCGAAGAAGAAAGTGCCGGCAATACCGAATTCAGAACAGCCGCTTCATCAACCGAAAAGTCACTCAGATCAATGATCAGAGACTGTCCGATGATCCAGGATTTCATCGATTCCTTCCTGCCCGATTACGGACGCACGCTTGATGAACTCTTAGGCAAAGACTGACAGCACAGTTTAAAGACTGCGCTGTCTTTTTTTCGAAGAAAAAAGACTTCCGGAAATCCGGAAGCCTTCAGATGTGAATTGATTATTTGCACTCAGCAGCGCCGAGATCAACACCCTGGTTGAAGTTGCGTGCGTTTTCAAGAGTAACAGCTGCGATTGCCTGCAGAGCTTCTCTTGTGAAGAATGCCTGGTGGGATGTCAGGACAACGTTCGGGAACATTGTCAGTCTTGCTGTAATGTCATTGACCAGGAAGTCATCGGAATGGTCTGTATAAACGTTTGCATCTTCGCCTTCGTATACGTCAAGACCGACTGCGTGGAACTTGCCGTTCTTCAGAGCATCGATCAGAGCTTCTGTATCAATCAGGCCGCCGCGGGCAGTATTGACGAGGATTGCTGTATCCTTCATCTTTGCGATTGCATCAGCATCGATCAGATGATATGTGCCCTTCGGACCCATGATCAGCGGAGCGTGCAGAGAGATCAGATCTGCCTTTTCGAGCAGTTCGTCTTTGTCAACATAAGTCAGCAGGCCGTCATCAACCAGCTTCTGGTTCGGGAAAGCATCCCAGCCGAGAACTGTCATACCGAAGCCCTTGCAGATGGAAGCCATGCACTGACCGATCTTGCCTGTACCCATGATACCGGCAACCTTGTTGTGGAGGTCGACACCGAGAAGTCCGCTTAATGCGAAGTTGTTGTCCTTGACCTTGTTGACTGCCTTGTGCATACGGCGGTTGCAGGTCATAGCCAGTGTAATTGCATGTTCGGCAACTGCATAAGGTGAATATGCCGGAACACGTGCAACTCTGATTCCGCATTCTTTCGCAGCCTGCAGGTCAACGTTGTTGAATCCTGCGCAGCGCAGAAGGATCAGTCTGACACCGCATTCATGAAGTTTTTCGACTGCGATTCTCGGGCATTCGTCATTGACGAAGATACATACTGCATCAAATCCCTTGGCAAGGCCGGCTGTTTCAGGAGTCAGACGTGCATTGAAATATTTGATATCGCAGTTGTATGCGCCTTCACCTACATCTCTAGCCAGTTCGGAGAAGAAGATTCTGTCATAGTCTTTGGCACCGAAGAAAGCGATCTTGAGGACCGGAACTTCTTCATACTTCTTCATTCTCTGATCGAGTTCTTTTCTGACTGCTTCAAGAGCTGCGTCTTCATCGCCGCCTTCTGCAGTGATATAGAGAACGTTGCCCTGCTGTGCATTCAGTGCAAGAATCTGCAGAACGTTGTCGCCGTTGGCAACTTTGCCGTTGCACTTGATGGTGATCTGTGAAGGAAGTGCGACACATGCCTGTGCAACGAAAGCAGCAGGACGTGCATGCATTCCAAGAGGATTAGTGATCTCGTACGTAATCTGTTTCATCTTTTCTCTCCTTAAATAAATACCAGATTAATTATATGAACAATATGATTGCCACAACAAAATCATACTACAAAAAAGGTTCTTGCATGCAACCGAATCAGTTCAGAAGCATAACAATTTTTTGTTTTCTCTCACAATGTTATGAAACCTTCTGAAGATCGGGGACATTTTCTGATTATTGTACATGAACTGCACAATTTTCAGTTTAAAATGAAATCAGGTACCTGCTGTGCATGCAGAACTGTGAGGTGAATATCATGAGAAAACCAGTGCGTTACGGTATCATTTCAACCGCATCCATCGTGCCGAGATTTGTGCACGGTATGAATCTGACAAATTCAGGTCATGTCACTGCGATCGGTTCAAGAGATCTTTCCAAAGCTGAAAAACTCGCTGCAGATCTGAATATTCCTGCCTCTTACGGCAGCTATGAAGCGGTCATTGACAATCCGAATGTCGATGCTCTCTATATCCCTCTTGTCAATTCCATGCACTATGAATATGCAAAGAAAGCCCTGCTGAACAACAAGCATGTCCTTGTCGAAAAACCGTTTGTGCTTCATAAGGATCAGGCCCTTGAACTGGCAGAGATCGCAGAAGAACGGAAGCTGTTTCTCTCGGAAGCAGTCAAAACGCCTTTTCTTCCGGTTTATGGGAAAATCAAGCGGATCATTGCCGAAGAAACATACGGAAAGATACATTTCATGGAATTCAGACAATCCTATACCGGCGGTTCCTATACGGAAGGATGGAACACTCAGAAAGAAGCAGGAGGCGGTGTGCTGTATGGAAACGAAGCATATTTCTTCCATATGGCGGAGTATCTCGGCGGCCGTGTTCAGTCCGTAAACGGATGTGCTTCTTTCAGCAATCCCGATCATGCCGAAGATCAATGCGCCCTGAGTGCGATACTTGAAGGCAATATCATCGCAGCACTCTCTGTTTCGCAGAAAGTTCTCTTCAATAACGGACTGACCATCCGTTTTGACAAAGCAAGGATTGAAATTCCCGATTACTGGAAAGCTTCAAAAGCCTGTGTCTATCAGAATGATGAACTGATTGAAACGATCGAATATGAATGCAGATATGAATTTGTCTATGAGCTGACGCATTACAATGAATGCATACTGAACGGTCTTGTTTTCAGTCCGCTCACGCCTGTTTCTTCTTCTGCCCGCTACATCGGATACTGTGAAGATCTTTACCGCTCATTTAAAAAATGACTCATCGCGAGTCATTTTGCAAAACAGATTATTTCAGACTTGAAGCCTTCAGGATCTCATCGAGAACTGCAAGGCTTTCTTCTTTGTTTGCCGTGCGGTAATAGAAGTGAATGTAGTAGACATTCTTTTTCTGCTTGACCACCAGCATTTCGGCGGACATCTCAACATCCTGAACCTTGTAGTCATAACGGAATCCTTCCGCATCCGCTTCACCGAGCTTTTCCGAAACAAACTGATCCAGTTTATAGCCGTAACTCTTCATTGCTTCGGCAAGGGCAGGTTCATCATGCTTTGCAATATCCTTCGTATTCAGCATCATTGCCGAAAAACCGTTGACTGTTTTAAAGCCGACAGCGGCAACAATCTTCTTTTCGGGATCTCTTAAAGCAATTTCCGGAGCTCCGCCCGGCGTTGAGAGGCCGCGGATCTCTTCTTCACTCATATCGTTGAATCCATCCTGATATGCAAAAACAAGTTCATCATTTACGATCTTTGTCTTCATATAGCGATTCTCTCCTGTTCTGTAGTTAATTGTTTTCATTTTACCACGTTTCAATATGAATGGTTATATCCTGCACGTAAGGATCATTCATTCTGAATTACAGAGTTGTCACGGCATCTTTATATTCGCTTGTTTCTTTCTTTGTCAAAGTAACATCATGCACTTCGAAATGTTCAATGAGTGACTGATCGAAGCTGATATCGGCCGCACTGACACTGACATTTTCCATCACAAAATCACTCAGATGGTAATGTTCTTCATCACTTCTGACATTGAAGAAAATATCGCAGTCAAACTGACAGTTTCTGATTGTCACATTTCTGCCGTTTGAAACAGGCAGATCCTTCCGCCCGCCGGCATCATAAAACTGCCGCCATGGATTGATGTTGAGGAAATGAGCAGCTTTGCCCTGAATGTCTTCCATCAGTATATGTTCATAGCACTGCGGTGTATCCGGTCTGAACTTCATCCAGAGCAGATTGTAGCCGGTATTGACCCGGATGCGGCGCAGAATGATGTTGCGGCTGACGACAGATTCCGAGCCGATTGTCAGACAGCCGTGGACAAATCCATATTCACAATCCTCAACGATGATTCTTTCATTCGGTCCGTTGTTTTCATCCGTATCTGCCCAGGGGCCTTTGCCGCCTTTGAGAGCGACGGCATCATCGTTGACCGCCAAATAGCAGTTTTTCACCAGCACATCCGTGCAGGCGTCAATGTCGATTGCATCAGTGCTCGGTCCCTTGATTCCTTCGTGCGGTGACAGCATGCGGCAGCTGAGATATTTCACATGGTCGCATTTGTAGATATGCGTTGTCCAGAACGGTGAATTCTGAAAGGTGACGCCGCTGATCAGTACATTGCGGCTGTATGCAATATAGAGCAGCCGCGGTCTTTGTTCATCTTTGTTGGTGCATTCCGGATTCCAGGCTCTTCTGAACCAGAATTTTTCCCAGTAGCCCTGTCCGCTGCCGTCGATCACACCGCTGCCGGCAATTGTGAATCCATCAGAATGCAGCACATTAATCAAAGCCGGGAAGTATGTGCATACCTGCCCTTCGATTCTTGTTCTGCATAAAGGAAAATCCGCAATATTCTCACTTCCCTTTAATACGCCGTCTTTTGCCACGTAAAGATTCACCGAATCCGGAAAATACAGAGCACCCGAAACATAGGTGCCTTCCGATACAACGATCACGCCTCCGCCGCTTTCTTTGCACAGATTAATGACTCTCTGGATCTTTTCTGTCTGTACACTGCCGTCACTCAGGATGTCGTAATCCTTCAGGCGATACTCTCTTCCCAGCGCTGAAAGAGCAGGAATCTCTGTATCATGGAACCATTCATCCACCGGTGTTCCGTCCGGGAAGAATTCCTGTTTCAGATCTTTCTTCATATAATGATCTCCGTTTTCTTTAAAAAAAGGCATTCAAAGTATAGCAAAGGGGAAAAAACAAAAGAAGCATCTGATACCCTCTTCAGGTTCGGACGCTTCTGTCAGTCAGCTTTAAATCCGTCTGCGCAGGCAAGCATGTCTTCATAGAATTCATATGGCACAAACAGACTGCCTCTGCCTGAACCGAGTTCAATTCCGGGTTTCGCCTTGCCGTGGAAATCAGATCCGCCCGATTGTTTCAGGCCGAACTGTTCAGCAAGAGAGACTGCCGTCTTCGTCATTTCTTCATCAAACTCCGTATAATGCGTTTCGATCGCATCCAGCCCCGCCGCTTTGGCTTCCGGCAGGAATTCAAGCATTTCTTCAGGCGTCAGATTCAGCAGAGGATGGGCCATGATCGCTGTCGCTCCGAATGTCTTGATAAAGCGGATTGCGGCAATCGAAGTGATGCGCTTTGCAGGGAAGTAGAAGCCGTTGCCTTCCTTGAGCACCGTTGCAAAAGCTTCGGCTACAGATTCCACATATCCTTTGTTCAGAAGAACTCTGGCAATATGAGCACGGTTGATGTCACCGCTGGTGAGGGCTTGCGCCTCGGCAAATGTAATATCAAAGCCTGCTTTGTTCAGGTTGTCAATCAGCGCATGATTGGAATTGATTTTGGCGATATGAACCAGCTCCAGGAAGTCTTCGATTTCAGGCCATGCCTTTTCCTGGAAGAAAAGACCGACAATATGAATTTCCTTCTGATGCCATTCGGTCGTGAATTCACATCCGGGAACGGTGATCACATTGCTGTGTCTGCCGGCTTCCATGAATTCCTTCAGACCGCCGGCCGTATTGTGATCCGTCAACGCAAGCGCATAAAGATCCTTCTCCTCCGCCAGGCGGACAAGTTCAGTCGGGGTCAGGGTGCCATCCGAGAATGTTGAATGGCTGTGCAGGTCACATCTCTTTTTCATTGCTTTATCTTACTACGACTTT
>JAUNEN010000150.1 GCA_030525525.1 Erysipelotrichaceae bacterium | reverse complement strand
GCAACTGACTCTTAATCAGTGGGTCGAGGGTTCGAGTCCCTCAGAGGTCACCATGGATAACAGCTTGTGAAAACAGGCTGTTTTTTCTTGTGCTTCGAACTCCTGTGATTACAGATTGATCAGAGCGGGCTAAGCTGATTATCCGCAAATTGAAATAATGATGCCCCATCAGCAATATCTATATATAATTAGCGTATAGAATCAACCGTCCGATCGGCTGAACATTTCAAAAAAGAAACAACAGGTGAAAAACGATGAAGAAAATGATTCATTTGATTCTGGCGCTGATCATTTTGTGCGGATGTTCTTCCGGAAATTTTACAATTGATGAACTGAAACCGGGAAATCAGAATACACACGCACTGCCATTGACCGCAGCTTATGAAAATGGTTTTTACTTTGTATCTGAGGATTATTCCAGTCTTTATTATGCAGAAAACTGCGAACAGACTGTTTTTATCAATGATTTGGTTTATAACGATGATCATCCTGTCAGTGAAAAAAGCCATTATGAAAAATATACAGACTCTGTCATGCCGTCGGCAATATATGTGAACGGCGGATCCATTTATTACATCAGTCATTATATGAATGTGGAGGGAGATTCATCTTTCCGCATGTATGCAATGAGTGCTGACGGAAGAAAAAGAAAAGAAATCATGGATTTTCCGTATCAGCCGGGTCAGTTCATACTGCATAAAAACAGAATCCTCTGTGTTGAATACAGCGAGACAGACGGGTATGTCATTCATGTTTATGATGAACAGAAAAAAGAACTGAATGCAGTGAAGGAAAACGGTCCTGTATATCATCTGTTTGCGGATGGAAACTATATTTATTATGAGACTCAGGATGTTAACACATTAAAATACCGTATCTGCAGATATGATATTGATCTCAATAAAGCAGAAACCGCAGTTGAAATCGATACCGGAGCATTGTGCTTTGAATCCGGCGGGAAGATTGCATATGAAGAATTATCCCAGCCATTCCTGATTGATACAGATCCGATGGATATCACGGTTACATCGCGTATCGTTGAATCTGAAACAATGAAAACTCTGTTTATGGTTGAAGATGAGCGCATTGATTATTTTGATGAAGAATCGGTATATACATCATCCATCAAAGAAAGCCGTATGGTTTACAGAATTTATGACTGGGATGGCGGACTGAAGAAAACAATCGTGCCGTCTGATACAATTACAGGCGAATCACTTTATTACGAAGGCTGGGTGCAGCAGGATTACTCCGGCATGATTCATATTGTGAACGGGAAAATCATTGCCCGCTCTTCTCAGCCTGAGCACTACATTGCGTGTGAAACGGAAAGCGGAATGTGCAGGGTCATTCATGAATAATAATCAGAATTGTCTTGAATTGAAAAATGCAGTGAAACGGTATGGTGAGAAGACTGCATTGAATCACGTGAACCTGGCTCTTAAGCCGGGGATTTACGGCCTTCTCGGACAGAACGGTGCCGGCAAAACAACACTGATTCATATTCTGGCCGGAATCCTGAAAGCTGATGAAGGGCAGGTTCTCTACAATGGGGAGGATATCAGTCAGATGCAGGAGAGATACCGGACAGTTCTCGGATATATGCCGCAGACCGGCAGTGCGGATATTGACTGTACTGTGATCGGTTTTCTGCGCTATATGGCAGCCCTCAAGAAAATACATGAACCGGAGACTGTGATCCGGAAACTCATAAAGCATCTGCATCTGAGCGAGTACAGACATTTCCGGCTCAGCCAGCTTTCAGGCGGAACAAAACAGCGTGTTCTGATCGCACAGTCTTTGCTGAATGACCCAAAGATACTTCTTCTTGATGAACCGACTGCCGGCCTTGATCCGGTTGAAAGAAAAAATCTCCGCAGTATTATCGCGGAATGCGGCAAAGACAAGATCGTGCTGCTTGCCACACATGTGATTTCCGATGTGGAATTTATTGCTGATACGATCATACTCATGAAAGAAGGAAGAATCCTCTCAATGGACGATCAGTCTGACTTGATGAAACAGACGGCCGTCTATGAAACTGATGAAGATATTGCCGGAGTGCTAAAACATGATCCTTCAGTCCGGGTCATCAACCGGCATTACCGGGACGGGAAAATGTATACGCGATATCTTTCAAAACACCCTACAGAAAGATCCAAAAGGGTGGAAACGACACTGGATGATGTTTATCTGGATTGGCTGGATACGGATATATGATTTCGGCAGAAATAAAACGTATATGGCAGGTTCCGGTTTTCAGACTGTGGCTGATGGCGGCTGCTGTATGTATGCTAATGGAATGCGGAGGAATCCTTCTGCAGTATCACGGTTTGATTTTCAATGATGCATATGGGGCTGAAACATTCCGGCAGACGGAATACGAAGGAACGTATTTACTGCGCATTGAAGATAAACTGGATCAGCTGCACTCACAGAAAGACTCTGTCCTCTTTTCGGATCCTCAGACACAGCTGATTCTTTCGAAAGAAATTGAAAACACTGAGGCTTTGCGGATAGCGGAAACCTCTCTTCAGCATCCGGATATCTTTAAGCGTATCCTTTCACTGACTCCTTTCTGGTCGGTATTGTATCTTCTGACCGGCATCCTTATGAGCTATGAACTGTTTATTCAGGATGACGAAGCCGGCATGGCCGGGCTCTATGCATCCACGTCTCAAAGCAGACTGAGGCGTGCTGTTTCCAAGCTGATCGTACTGATTGCTTTTCCAATGCTCATTGCATTGCTTAAAACCGGTCTGGAACATCTGCTTCTGTCTTTCTGCGGAATCAGCGGAAGGTTACCGGTACAGGCTGTCAACGGTTTCTTCTCTTCCGGAATCAGCTCAGATATTGCAGGTTATATAAATCTTGTAAGCGCAAGATCATTCCTGGGAGTCATGCTGAGTGTGCTGTTATTTGTTTTTCTGTATTTTGTCTTTCGCAGCTGGAATATATCAGCGGGGCTTCTTCTGCTGATCATGATTGCAGAATATCTCGCATTTACTTTTGTCAGTGAAGCTTCTGCTTTGGCTTTTCTGAAGCATTTCAACATATATGCCGCAATGTTTTCATCCTCGCTGCATATTGGCTATCTGCCTGTATTTTCACTTCTGCTTTCAGAGACAGCTCTGGTTATGGCAATACTTGCAGTTTTATGTCTGGCTGTTTCTTTTCTTGCGGTTAAAAACTATGAGAAGCAGGCGGGAGTGCGGAGGCTGGGAATCAGGAAAAAGCATCTGCGTTCACCGCGTACCATGACAGGCTTTCATATCCGGGAAATAATGATTGCAAAGAAGGGAATCATCATTCTTGTTCTGCTGAGTGTATTCTGCATGGGAAATGCTCTTCGCATGGACGCAATCCGTACCGCGGATGAGCTTCGCTATGAAACATTCAGAAAACAATACTATGGAGAAATTGATGATCAGCTTATTCAGAAAATTGAAACAGACAGGCAGATCATTATGGATGCTTTAAAGGAGAGGGATGAATATCTCACACATCTGGAAACATTAACTGATCAGCAGCGTGAGAGACTGGAGGAACTGATCAGTCTGACTTCACAGACAGAAAACATGGAAAGGCTTTATCAGGAAGTGAATGAGCTGCACAATGCCGGTGCACATTATTTTGCGGATCATGCAGGTATTCAGTACCTGATGCGTAAGGATGATATATCCGGATCTGTGATGGATTTTTTGACATGTATTCTTCCTGCCGGTTTTCTGGCAATCACTGTCATGACATCTGAGCGCAGAGGGATCAAGGCAAAACTGACAGACAGCAGTGCATCAGGCAGAAAAACCGTTCTTTGCAGCTATGCTAAAATTTTATCTTCGTTTCTGATCATGGCAATGATGATCGTATATGGTTTTCAGGCAATCCGTGTAGGCAATGGCTATCCGCTGGAATTATCGGGAACTGTCAATGAAGCTGTTGGAATTCAGTCTGAATTGCCGGTATGGCTGTATGTGCTTCTGCATTATCTGAACATTATCCTTTTAGCGAATGTACTCCTTCTTGCAGCGGAAGTCATTTCTGTCCGTTTATCACTTGCACCATCACTGATTATATGGCTGATGATCACTGCATGTATTTTATTGATTCCGTTTGTTTCGGGATACATCGGCTTTTCGTTTGCAGGTCATTTTTACGGCAGCTGCATATTCAGTCTGTTTTTGATCGTTATCATGGGTGTTTGTGTTAAGTATCTGTAATATACAGCTGCAGCGGCCAAGCTTGTTTCTGTATTGATGTTATCATTCCAGCTTGACTCTATCCCTGAAACCGGAAGATGACGAAGGTTCAGATTCTCTGTATGGATACTGATGATTTTTTGCATATCTTGGACTTATAAGAAACAATGAAATTCATCATTATCATTACGATTTAATGGGAACCTCATCTGAAATTCTTGCAGACACATATGGAAAGGCTATATGAGCAAAAGTTGTCAACAGCTTTGCAGACCCGCATATTTACTACACATTTTGACATTGTTCAACTGACTCTTCCTGACGGACGCCTTCGGTGTAATCAGTGGGTCGAGGGTTTGAGTCCCTCAGAGGTCACCATGGATAACAGCTTGTGAAAACAGGCTGTTTTTTCT
>JAUNEN010000067.1 GCA_030525525.1 Erysipelotrichaceae bacterium | reverse complement strand
CGCCACCTCCCCTGCAGCCCGGGAGGACAACCGCCACCGTTATGGTGATCCGAAGGTGCATTTTGGCACCTGTACCTAATATTCATTTTTTGTTTTCAGATCCCTCAGAATCGGATCTTTTTTGTAATTCAATTACATTGAATCAGCCGGAAAGAAAAAAGGGCCTCATTTGACCCTTATGGTGTTCTGCATCTGGTTCAGATCTGATGAAACCACTGTCGCCTGAAAGAGATCAGTCGTTTGACTCTGCTTCAGCAGCTGCTCTGAGCTTCTTTTCAGGATTGCTGATGAGAGCTTTCAGATTCAGAATTCCCTGATACAGAGATGACTTTGAAGAAATGAATGCTGTGACACCGATGAATGAAGCTGTCAGAAAGAGGATTCCCTGAACACTGCCAAACGCCGTGCTTAATCCTGACAGGCTTATTTTTGACATCAGGCAGAGTAGAACAAGACAGATCAGACTGAGCAGACCTGATCCAAAATATGCAATCAATGCCAGGCCGAGTGCCAGCAGTCTGAGATCCAGATTAAAGGAAAGGAATTTGAATCCGACCTGCATCTGTCCGAACAGCAGCTGGATGAACGAGGCAATGAGAACAACCATCAACAAAGACAGGGCGATCTCCTTCCAGTCTTTGAATGATTCGGAAATCTCTTTGATTGAGAAGAAATTTTAACTCCCTTGAACTTGAACATCAGGATCAGGTATACCCCTGCGCCATACAGCAATGATGTCAGATCAGGCCTGACCACAGCAGCGTTTTTTGCAGTGCCTGTTCTGAAGCCGATGAATGCAAGAATACAAGCGACTGACAAAGCTGCCAGAGCAACAATAACCCTGATATTGACATCAGATGCTTTTGCGGAAAGATCGCCGTCTGCCACAACATACTCATCATTGAATCTTTCAAGTGCGATCCTTTCTGCTTCTTCTTTTGTTTCGGCATTGACTGAATAGGCAACCTGTTTGTAATCGTATACTTTCCCCTTCGTGTTAACGATAAATTTCATGAATAATTGTTTCCCCCCTGTTGCCATTCAATTATAGTCTTCTTAAAAGATCCATGTTCTCTTTTCCTGGAACCAGACAATATCCAAACCGGGCATTATGTGTTATTCACACAATACCCGGTTTCAGTGCAGCCGTCAGCTTCGTGATTTTCAGTCAGTCACTCGAATGTACTTTGCATAGACTGCAGGAAGCGTGATTTTTGAACCGAAAATCGATGTATAAGAATAATCACCTGCGGCAATCCCCCAGATCTCAATGATGTCATCTTCGAGAATCTTGGAAACATTGATTTCATCAGAATTGTCATAAGCAACGTAGATTGTATCTGTGTAGTAGGTATAGTAAGTTCCTTCTGCCGTCACATTGACTCTGAGCTCTGCTCCTTTTGCATCCTGATCGACAACCTGAATCACCTCTCCTTTGAAGTAGACATGTGTCCCTTTGTAGCTTTCCGAATTTCTGGAGAATTCCCTGTATTCGATTGATTTGCAGGAATCTTTGAATGCCTGAATTTCTTCAACATGCTTTTTCTCTTCAATTTTTTCTTTGAGTGCATTCATCTGTTCCAGCCATCCGTCGACATATTCTGCATACAGGCTTTCGTTTCTGACATGTGACAGTCTTTCGACAAGTTCATCGTAAAGTGATGTATCCAGTGAGCTTTCAAGTTTTTTGATCTGCTCGGTGATATCTGCCGCATTGCGGTCTCTCTCCGCAAGCACAGCAGCGTTTTTCAGTGCTTTTAATCTTGAATTCCATTCTGGCTCAAGCTTTCTGAACCAGTAATTATCGGGGACTTCACTGACAGCGGTTACGCATGCATTGTATTTCTCCATATCGGGATCTGCTTCACTTTCCGCAAGAAGTGCATTGATCTGATCAGCTGTTTTCTGATATTCAGCTTCATTTTTTTCTTTGACTTCTTTGAGTTCATCTAATCTCTTCTGCCATTCAGATCTTAAGGAATCGAAGAATTTCCCTTTGTATGTTTCATCGATCAGCTTCTCTGCATTCTCAAGATTACTGTCATCCGGTTTCTTTTCAAACATATTCAAAGCTGCCGCAACGGTGATATCTGCACTGTCTCCGACTGCTTTCGCTTTTTCCTGAATCTCTTCTTCAATCTCTGATTTCTGATCTTCAACCATCGATTTGTGAAGTGCCTGATATTCTTCATCATTTACCGTCAATGTCTGTCTGTACCGGCCGTCCGAAAGCAATTGTTCCAGCACCTTAAAATAGGCATCTGCCGCATTTTCCCTCACACTGCCTGAAGCTCTCATAACAATGTTTCCGTGCAGAAACAGATGATATTCCGGCAGGCTTGATTTGCCGTCAATGATCAGCCCTTCTCTTTCCGCAAATGATTTTCTGCATTCATTCACCAGCGAATAATAATCATGGCGGATCTCTGCATCCTGTGTGTTATTGAATACTTCAATCACAAGATCGGCTGCGTCATCAGACAGATATCGTTTATCTTCCATACCGATCTTCTCAACATACTGATGTTCCTTTCCCAGAAGCCCTTCAGGATCGGTATTTTCCGTGTATACAATGACTTCTTCAATATCTTTGGAAAGATCGCTGTTTTCCGTGTAAAGAGCTTTCAGTTCTTCGGCTGAAGGATTGGATTTGGCGCATCCTGTCAGGATGAATAACGCGCCCATTAAAATCAGGATTATTTTCTTCATTGACTTACCTCGCTTTCATCTGTCAGACAGATTTTTTCGCGAATGAGCAAAGAATCATTCATCTGCATCGTAAAACCGTTCCATACGGAACGGTCAAGCTCTCAAATGAAGTTCCAATCTGTACGGACAGACCCCGGATTCAGCTGAACGCGGACATATTTCAAAATGATGAACAGAAGAATTGAATCCGATTTGAAGCTGTTAACCGACATAATTTCCTTCCCGGTTTTCAATTGATCTGTGATCTGATCTTCGACAGTTCATAAGAAACAAAAATGCCGGAAAGTCCTTTAAATAAAGGGAAATCCGGCATTCTGAGTTCTGTAAATTTTGTAGTATGGAAAGGCTGTTTTCTGCATTTGGTTCAATTTTGAATATGAGCAGATCGGTAAAGGAATGTAACAAGCATTCCTCTTGTGCACTTCTGACCTACTCCGAATCTGCCGGTTCCGTCATTAAGACCGACTGTAATTCCTTTGCCTGCAGCCCATCTGATTGCGTCGTAATAATATCTGCCCTCCTCATTGTCAGTAAACTCGATTGACTCTGTCGGTTCAGGCGTATCCGCAGCTCTGTGCAGGAAGGTAACGCATTGCTCTCTTGTGCATGCCTGAGTGACTCCGAATCTTCCCGTTCCGTCATTCAGACCTGTTGTGATTCCTTTTTCTGCGGCCCATGAGATCGGCTCATAATACCATGCATCTTCAGGTACATCAGTGAATTCACAGCCTTTTTCAAAGGAAGGTTTCCCCATCAGTCTCCATAAGAAAGTCACAAACTGTTCTCTTGTACAGGAAGCTCCAGGTGAGAACTTGCCCGGCCCTCCTGCTCCGACTGTAATTTCATTTTCAAACGCCCAGTAGACAGGTTCGTAGAAGTATTGCCTGTTGTCAGCCACATCCCTGAAAAGAACTGTAATCTGACATTCTGCTGAGAGGCTGTTTGTTGTCCTTGCCGTGATCGTTGTTGTACCGATCCCCTCACCGGACACTAAACCAACAGGATCTACCCATGCGATATCTGCATCAGCGGTCTCCCAGATGACTGTCTTATAGTAAACATCATCAGGTTTTAAGACAGCTTCAAGCTGAATGAAATCACCATACCTGACTGATGCTTCTGTATGGTTCAGATGAATCGAATGAGGCTGCTTTTCTACTTTTTCCCATGTGCCGTACCATATTTCTGCATTCTGCGGATACTGTTTGTACAGATCTTCGGCAGAGAGAGTCCTGGATATTCTGTGATTTGTCCATGTACCTGACGGCAGATACCCATTATCCACCCAATTTGTAAATTTCTTTCCCAGCTGAATGAATTCCAGGCTGTTGCAGCTTTGGAAAATATTATCCATAACACTGACTTCAGCGGTGTCAAAACTGCTGAGATCAAGTGTTCTCAGAATATTGCAGTTATGGAACATGTAGCCCATCTGATAGACATCTGAAGTGTCAAAATTGCTGAGATTCAATTCTGTCAGACCGGTGCAGCTGTTGAACATGCTGGCCATACTTTGTGCTTTTGCTGTGTCAAAGCCGCTCACATCGATTTCCTTCAGCTTGAAGCAGTCTCTGAACATCAGCTGAAAATCCTTTACTTCACTTGTTTCAAAATGGCTGACATCAAGTTCTTCCAGATTCTCGCATCCATAGAACAGGGCATTCATACTGGTCACTTTTGATGTATCGAAATGAGTGACATCAAGATGCTGAAGGCTTTTACAAAGATAAAACATTGCTGACATGGCTGTGACATTGGACGTGTCAAAGCCGCTCACATCAAGTTCTGTCAGACTGCTGCAATTCGCAAACATCCAGGTCATATCCGTCACTTTGGAAGTATCGAAATTGCTGACATCAAGGCTTGTCAGACTCATGCAGTTGCTGAACATAACCGGCATAGCTGTCACATTGGATGTATCAAAATGACTGACATCCAGTTCTTCAAGACTGCTGCAGCTGGAAAACATCCAGCCCATATCTGTCACATTTGACGTATTGAAGCTGCTGACATCAAGTTTTTTCAAAGCTGTGCAGCCGCTGAACATTAATGACAGATTCACTGTATTGGATGTATCGAAGTGACTGACATCCAGTTCTTCAAGACTGCTGCAGCCGGAAAACATATTGTTCATACTTTCAGCTTCATGCGTATCGAAACTGCTCACATCAAGTTCTGTCAGACTGCTGCAATTCATAAACATCCAGGTCATATCCGTCACTTTGGAAGTATCGAAATTGCTGACATCAAGGCTGCTCAGGCTCGTGCACTCAGCGAACATCGTCCCCATAGCTGTTACATTTTCAGTATTGAAACTGCTGACATCGAGTGATTCCAGATTACCGCATCCCATGAACATGAAACTCATGTCTGTCACATTCTCCGTATTGAAATGGCTGAGGTCAAGGCTTTTCAGACTGCTGCAGCCGAAAAACATGGATTCCATACCATAGGTATTTGCAGTATCAAAACTGCTGAGATTTACACTTTGCAGATTACTGCACCCGACAAACATTTCGCCCATACTTCCGACTTCATGTGTATTGAAATTGCTCAGATCAAGATTCTCAAGAGAGCTGCAGCCGGCAAACATACCGCGCATATTTGTGACAGCTGAAGTATCAAAACTGCTGAGATTGATGTTCTTCAGATTGCTGCAGCCTCTGAACATACTGTCCATTGCTTCGGTTTTACCGGTATCGAAATGACTGAGATCCAGTGTAACCAGGCTGCTGCAGGCATAGAACATCTCGCACATGGAAGTGACATTCTTTGTGTCAAAGCTGCTGACATCAAGCTCTTTCAATGCACTGCAGGACAGAAACATGCCTGCCATGCCGGTCACATTGCCGGTATCCAGAGTGCTCAGGTCAACACTTTCAAGAGAAGGACAATTATGAAACATCCAGAACATACTTCTCGTTCTGCCTGTATCCAGGCCTTTTAAATCTGCTGTTTTCAGATTCACGAAATCTGCGAACCACATGCCCATCGTGACAGGCTGAATTGTCTGACCATCGGCAACTCTGACGGAAATAACATCCGCCCTTCTGTCTTCCGGAACAATTTCAGTGTCAAAAGATGATTCCGGGTTTTCAAAATCAGCATATACCGAACCTGTATAGCTGTTTCCTTTGATGTCTGTGAAGGTTCCGGTACTTTCATCGGTATTCAGAGAATTGCTGCGGAAGAAAATCAATTCACCGTTTTCCTTCAAAACTGCATATGCATATCCCTGAAGCGGCTCAGAAGATTCATCAGCTTCTGCATCAGGCAGGATGTACTGATCTTCTTCAAATATTGCTTCGGGATAATCTTTCGGCGTGCTGAAATCAGGTTCTTCATATACCGGCTGCGGTTTCACCGGTTTTTCAACAATCCCCTCAGCAATATCAGAAATAACATCTGCAGAAATATCGATAGATTCTTCGTCCTGCAGATCTGCATATAAAGCATCTGTTCCCGCTGAAGGCACGAAGAAAACGGATAATGAAACAGCTGCCGCTACAGGCAGAGAAATGAGCTTTCTGATCGTCATGGTCATACCTCCGTATGCAAGCTTAAATCTACCTGCATCATACCATACGTCATTCTCATTCACGAAAAAACAAAAACCGGAAAGTGTACTGTCACTTCCGGTTCCGGTGTCTCTGTATGGATGAATCTTCCGGATTCATTCATATTGTTTCAGTGAAAAACAGTCTGATCTGAAAGGATGTGCCTTTGTTCAAAGCGCTTTTCACATGGATTGTTCCGTTATGAATCTCAATGATCTGTTTTGCCAGATACATGCCGATTCCGTTTGAATCAGGATTGCCGCCGCTTTTGTAGAAACGTTCAAAGATATGCGACAGTGTTTCTTCATTCATTCCTTCGCCGTTATCCTCAATAAAGAGATCTGCCGCAAGATTGCCTGCCGAAGCAGATATTCTGATCTGTCCACCTTCGGGTGTATGTTCAATGCAGTTTTTCAGAATGTTGGAAACAGCTTCCGCAAACCAGTTTTCATCTGCCTGAATCATGATTTCTTCAGGAATCTCTGTATGCATCTCAATTCCTCTGAGTTCGACAAGCGCATTCAAAGGATCACTTGCTTTCTTTACCAGCTGAAAAAGAGGCTTTTCTTCTGTTTTCATAGCGAATACACCGGCATCGATTTCAGAAGAAATCAACAGATTGCGAACCAGTGCAGAGATGTGATCTGTCTGGCTGCGGATGCGATGAATCGAGATCTGTTTTTCTCTTTCGGAAAGATTGCCTCTTTCCAGGTTATCACTCATGATCGTAATGGCAGCCAGAGGTGTTTTGATCTGATGGGAAACATTTGTCAGCAACTCCTTCAGCATTCTGTTCTTTTCAGTTTCGGAAGAAAATTCTGACTGAAGGATATTGGCTGTTTTATAGATCTCACTCTGAAGGATCTGCAGCTTTCCTTCATATGTTTCATCAATCTTCGGCAGTTCAGCATGATCCTGCACTTTGCTGAGATAAGCGGAAAGAGCTTCGATTCTCTGTTCTTCTGTTTTTCTTTCTTGTAAAAGCCATATCACAATACCGGAAAGAATCAGTACAAGAACAATCAGAAAAGCAATCATGATCATTCCCCTTTCACGCGGTAGCCGATACCGCGTACGGTTTCGATGAAATCACTGCCCATCTTATCCCTGAGTCTTTTGATATACACAGTCAGTGTATTGTCACTGACATATTCACCAAGATCATCATAGAGGCAGTCCAGAATCAATTCTCTGGTAAGCAATTGATTTCTGTGATTCACAAAGATCAGCAGCAGCTTGTACTCCATTGCACTGAGTATGACTTCCTGATTGTTCTGATAGATTTTGCCTTTGGCAAGGTCGATCATGTTGTCTCCGATTCTGATCAGTGTGGATTCTGTTCCTTTATAACGTCTCATCACTGCCCGCATGCGGGCAACCAGTTCACGGATATGAAAAGGCTTGGTGATGTAATCATCCGCTCCCTGCTCAAGAGCCATGACTTTATGGATTTCATCATCCATGGCAGTCAGAAACAGGACAGGGATATCGCTTCTCTTACGGATTTCATAAAACAGATCAAACCCGCTTCCATCAGGCAATGTTACATCCAGAAGAACCATATCAATCCGATTCAGTTTTTCTCTGATGATGGATGATGCTTCTGCAAGGCAGGAAGCATTCACAAGCTCAAAGCCCTCACCCTTGAGTGAAAGAGTGAGGCCTTCGAGTATGAATCTGTCATCTTCAACAAGCAGAATCATATGCTGTCCTTCCGGATTTCTTCCATCAGATTTGTGTCTGTTTCCTTTCTGTAAGTATACCACTCACTGATGAAGCACATGACTGCGGCTGCCAGAATGATGAGAATGATCTTTGCATAAGGTACAGGTACGGTGAAGCTGCCGAATGTATTCATCATGAAGGTATTGATTCCGAAACACAGAATCAGACTGACCGCAGATGCATAGAGAATGCCTTTCAGACAGATCACAGACATTTCAATCATCATGGATTTTCTTAACTGCCCCTCAGTCATTCCGTTTGCTCTGAGGATGGCAAATGTCTTTCTTCTGTAAGAGATGAGTCCGCTCACGGAATTGAAGATATTGAGGAAGCAGACTGCCGAAGTGAAAATCGTAAAGCTGATCATCAGAATGCGGATCAATGAATTGATGGAAGTTTTGATTGTTTCGGGTAGATATTCTTCATGATCCAGCAGCTGAATCTCTTCTGACTGCAGATTTCTGATTTCACTTAATACATTTGCAAAATTCTTGTTTGACTCATCACCGTCAAACAGGAAACAGCTTTCCCCGCCTGCGCCGTCATATGCCTTCATCAGCTTTTCGGCATCGCTGATCCGCATGATGAATGTCATTTTCGCACTCAGGTCCGTAAACAGTTCTTTCAGCTGTGAGAGATCTGCCTTTGCGCCGATGTACATCTGTACATCATGTCCGAAAAGATTGAACGAGATTGTTTCACCCGGCTGCTCTGCACACATATCAGAGATTTCATAATAGCGCTCTTCTTCTGCCGTTTTACCAAAGACATAGAAATAATCCGTACTGACAAATCCGTTATTCAGAACAATGATTTCAGGAGTCTTCTCATCTGAGTGAACATAATCCAGTTTTGACGCAATTCTTTCATAGAATGCATCATCAACTGCCATCATATCGCAGAAGAAGTCTGTATCTCTGACATGCTGTTCAATGAATTCTTCATCACTGATGTCTTCCGGATAATACCGTCTCATGACATCCAGATAGGCTTTCTGGAATTCTGAAGAGAAGCTCTCAAACCGGGTGGTGGGAACCGATGAATAATCAATGATGGATTCAGACTGTTCAATTCCGCCTGTTTCTTCAAGCATTGAAACAAGTGAACGGTACATTTCATTATCTTCATCACTCATCAGCATATATTCATATTCATTGAATCTTCTGCTTACTGCGGTTTCATCGATGCCCAGTTCAATATCCGCCATCCGGATCAGTGCCGCCGAGGCATATGTCACCGTGATCATGACCGTGATGAATGCACATAATGCTTTGACAATCGCCGAAGAGCGTCTTCTGTCTTTTTTCAAGAAACCTGCTGCGAGCATTGTTTCGGCAGAACTGTATTCTTTGGTTTTTCTGACTCTGCCGTTCTTTCCGTTTTCATTTCCTCTGATTGAAGCGACAGGACCGATCTTTGAAATCCTGCGGGCAGGAAGGAAGGCGGAAACAAAGACTGTGAGAATGCTGAAGAGAATGACTGCGAGTACTGAACCGGGTTTTAAGACAAGTCTGACACCGACTGTCTGCGTCAGATGCATTCCCATGAAAGCTGCCGCTGCACCCCGCATGAAGGAAACTGCCGCTTTTACGACAATCAGACCGAGTGCAAAACCGACGGGCAGTGCAAGCGCAAGCAATACAGCCGCTTCAAAGTAAACAGAGCTTCTCTTCTGTCTTCCGGTTGCGCCGATGCTTGTTAACATACCGAGATACTTCAGCCTTTCATCATAGGAAAGAGCGAATACATTGTTCATGAGCACTGCCGCAATCACAAGGATCAATACCGTCAGAAATCCCTGCATCACAATCACAATCCGGTTGATTGTATAGCTGCTGGACTGCCCGTGGAAAACCAATGCGTAGTTATTGGCTTCAAATTGATGCGGTGCAATTTCATTGATCGACTGATACAGATTCGTATCATCTTCATTGACTCTCAATGAGCAGTTGAACTTACCGTTTTCGGGAATCTCTTCGCTGTATGTGATGGCTGTACAGACTGCCGAAGAAGAACTTTCAAATAAAGGAACTTCCATGAAGCCGACAACTCTATATTCCTTTTCAAAACCTGTCGGTTCCGTTGTTTCCGTAATTTCAGGATTGTTTGGATAATATGGAAAATCGTAATCAACTTCCATGCTTTCCCATGGCTCCATCATGATCTGCTGATAAGGGAAAAACTTCTGATAGTCACAGCTGTTGGTAACTGTTCTTGTGATGCCGGTGAACGTGATTGAATCACCGATCTGAACATCTGAGCCGCCCGCAATGAGTGCTTCGCTGAGAATGATCTCTCCGTCATTTTCAGGCAGCCTTCCTTCGGTAACTCTGATATTCATCCAATCAAAAGAATTTTTGGAATAAGATCTCAGATCAAGATAGGGTTTATAGGCATTACCTGATTCTGCAAACGGCGATATTGCAAGATGAGAAGAAATGCCTGTTTCTTCAACAAAAGGGAGTTCCTTCAGTTTTTCATATTGTTCATTGTCAATGTCATAGACATTGATATGCCACTTTCCTTTTTCTGCTTCGGCGATATCGGTAAAAAAACGGATGGCAGTATCTTTTCCGTTGAACACGCCCGTCAGAAGAATCACCATCAAGGAAATGCTGATGAGAGAAATGAGTGATCGCTTTCTGTTCTGAAGCAGATATTTCAGAGTGACCTGATGCACGATTCTGTTTGCACTCATAGATCACCTCTCTGTACCGATATGTCTGACTTTTTCATCTTTGACAATACGGCCGTCTTCAATGGAAATGATGCGGTCTGCCTGAAGTGCAATGCTTTCGTCATGGGTAATCAGAAGAACTGTCTGCTTCATTCTCTGATTGGAATCTTTCAGAAGCCTGATAATCTCTTCGGAATTCTTCCGGTCAAGGTTACCTGTCGGCTCATCGCATAAAAGAATCGAAGGATGCGTAAACAAGGCTCTGCCGATTGATACACGCTGCTGCTGACCGCCGGAAAGCTGATTGGGATAGTGATATCTTCTTTCTTCCAGGCCAAGATATGAAATGATATGATTCAGTCTTTCCTGATCTTTCTTTCTGCCATCCAGAAGATGCGGTAAAAGAATGTTTTCTTCTGCATTCAGAACAGGTACAAGATTGTAGAACTGATAGACAAGACCGATAAACCGTCTGCGGAAAACAGCGAGCTTGTCTTCATTCAGTTCCAGGATATTCTGATCATTGATAAATACCTTTCCTGTATCAGGTCTGTCCACTCCTCCCAGAATATGCAGCAAAGTGGATTTACCTGAGCCGGAAGGGCCTGTGATTGCAATGAATTCTCCCTGCTCAACAGAGAAGGAAACATCATCAAGAGCAGTGAGTTCGGTTTCTCCGCTTCCGTATTTCTTTGTAATATGTTCACATCTGAGAATTGCCATAATTACCTCCTGCTTTGATGTTACTTTAATGGTATGACAGGATACTTCGTACAAATGTGACAGAATTGTAATATTCAAAGTAAGCGTCAAATGCAGTGAGTAGAACATTAGATAAAAAAGTGCTAATTCGCTATTTCTTATCCTCAAGTTTAGCCTTTTTGCAGTTTATCCTAAGGTAATCTGGCAGAGATTCAGAGTAGGGAAGCAGCTCTCTGTATCTGTTCAGATCCGCTTTCTCCACAGTCATCATCTCAGTCAATACATATTCAATGTACTTCTGCGGATTCAGGTTATTCGCCTTGATGGTCATCACAAATGAGTATGCATCTGCACTTGCCTGGGCTCCACGTTCTGTTTTATTGAAAAGCCAGTTCTTTCTGCCTATTACAAAATCCTTGATAGCCCGCTCACTTCTCGCATTACTGATTTCCAGTCTGCCGTCTTCCAGATATGTGCATAATCCTGACCAGTTATTATCTGCATAATGTATTGCTTCATACATCTTTGTTTTCTTTGCAAATGTTGTAAGATTCTCATCTAAAAACTTCCGGATTTTCTCCAGCTGCAGTTTTGATTTTGTTTTTCTTTCTTTGCAGATCTGATCGCATGTCAGCTTTTTCTTCTTATAGGCTTTGCAGTATTCAAAAACAATTCTTCGCGTTCGTCTGCTGAAAGTGATGCAATGTGTATCATTCCGAATTCTCCTTACATATTTCTTTAATATAATGAAAAATCCATGATGTTGTTCCCTGAGCTTCAGCCAGCAATTGTTTCTTTTCTTCAGAAGAAAGTTGCCGGCTTAATATATTTATTACCTCATCATTGACAGATTCCTTGCCAAGAGCTCTTAATCCCTGAACAATTAAGCCGGTCTTATACGTATATCCGGTGACTTCTTTGTTTGATGTCCTGCGGAAAGTAATGTGTATATTGTCATAGCTGTATTCTTTGTACGGACCGTCACTGACATACTGGTAAACGGCAGGAACCTGTGTGGAGAGCATTAACAGATTCAAAGCCGTGTCTCCCATAGGTATGACAGACCAGCGATTATTTCTTGCAATTGCATATGCCACTTTTGCAGGGTCCGCAGCTACAGGTTCATTCAAAAGCAAACTGAATCGTGGTTTATCATAGATTCCTCGTAAAATACGACGGATTTTGCCTGAAGCAGTAAGACGCGACAATGACATATTGATGGCTGCAGTCGGAGCTATATCAGCAAAATCAGAAGTCACAAAAATACTGCCCGGCTTCATTTCATCAATTCTTTGCTCAATGATTGCCTGATATTTAGTACGTTCCATTTCCATCACCTTTTTGTTAGAAATAGTATATATATTTTCTAACGAAAATCAATTTGAAAGCCATTCAAATGTGAATCACAACCAAAAAACATATTCAGTGATTCTCTGTTCTGCTTTTCATTGCGCTGCCTGTACCGTCTTCAACCGCTTTAACAAAGCTGTTATCATCTTCGGATCTTCCGTTAACGACATGCCAAAGCACTTCTTTCCTGCATCCTTTATGGATGCACCTATGGGATACGCGGTTTTCCCGGACAGAAGAATGAATCTGTCATGGAGAGTTGTGAAAGTTAACGCTCACTGTCAAGATTCACAGAATGCCAAAAAGTACCGTGAACTGAAACAGAATAAGTCAAGAATTCTGCAAATGAAAAATCCCGATGCCCTGCATCAGGATTTGTTCGTATTTCAATTATTGTCAGTTAACTCAGGACTTCAGCGACTTCTGAAGTTTCTTTTGAATCACTGCAGCCAGCTGTTCATAATGCTTTGCTGAATCTTCATCATCGAATTCTTTCCTGTAGTAATCCGCAAGATATGCATATATACGTCCTGCTTCTTCAGACTGAATGTTCAGATCTTCATAAACACATGCAAGTGCCCAGGCGGTTTTATATGTAATCGCCGAATCTGTTCCGAGTGTCCGGTCCGCCTGGTGCCAGCTTTCTTCACATAGTTTGACTGCCTGATCAGATTTATTCAGATACAGAAGACAGAATCCTTTCATTGCAAGAATGTATAAAACCTCAGGATGGGAGATGTCATACTCTTTGACCAAGATCCCGTATGCCAGATCATAAAGATCTATGGCTTCCTGATACATGGACGCAAGTCTGTAAATATCCGCTGCATTTGTATAAATCGTTGCGGCTTGTGCAGTTTCCAGAGCTCCTTCATATTTTGCAAAAATATTGATTGCTTTATGGAAATCCAGAAGTGCTTCTTTGTGCTCTTCATCCATATATTTCATATAGCCGCGGTTGGCAATGATGCTGCCGGTCAGCTTATCATCTTCTCCGAGTTCATCGATTGCTGTCTGATAAGCTTCTTCGATCAGTTTCCGTCCTCTTTCTTTTTCATTCGCATCATAGAGATTCAATGCAAGCAATGAGAGCAGTAAAATGGTATATTCATGTGTTTTTCCCATGAGTTTGACAGAAGCCTGATATGCTTTCTCTGATATCTCGCCTGCTTCTTCAAATCTTCCGGAAATTCTGAGACTTTCAGCATAATTCTGTGCAGTCATCAACGTTCTTCCGTCTTCCCATCCGAATTTTCCGATATGCTCATCCAGCATCTTCTTCAGATCTGCTTCATTGATATTCAGTCTGCCTTTGACAATCATAATCAGCTGACGGACACCGACCGTGGCTATATCCTGATCAGGATCTCTGTCAGGATATTTTTCACTGAATTTATTCAGACATTCTTCCAGCTGTTCGATCCCCTGTCTGTATCTTCCCTTTGCAAGATTGCATGTCGCAAAGATTCTTTCTGCCAGGATTGTGCTGCGGCTGTTTTTTCCGGCCAGTCTTCTGAGCAAAGCCGATGCCCGCCGTGATTCATTCTTCGCTCTTTCGTAATCCGTGGAAAGAAGTGCAGCATATGCCAGAAACAGACGGACATACGCTTCTGAGTGAGAAGAAAAGATCAGTTTTTCAACATCTTCCTTTATTCTTTCATAGAATGAAACAAGTGTGTTTTTACCTTTTGCATACAGATCTTCTGACAGAAAGATTAATCCGTATGCAAGAGAAAAATACTGTTCATCATCGAAATGTTCACCCTCTGCAGCAAGCGATTCGATCAGATCAATGAAGCGCTCAGCATAATAGACAGGATCACTTTGGCTGTATGCCCTCTCCACATACAGCTCAAGCATTGCGTCTTCGGAAGCTGTTTTGATTTCATCCGGATAATCCGGGTCTTCATATATTCCGGTTCTGACAGCACGATGAAGGAAGTATCTGTCTTCATTGTCCTTTTCAATCATCGTCGAACTCACGACTTTGTTATAGGCTTCATGATACTGGGAAAAACTGCCGTTATGGATTTTATTGAATACTTCCCTGTAATCCGCATCCGTCCAGTGTCCCATCGATGACATCAGTCTGATTGTCAGTTTTTCTCCGTAATCAAGATATTTGACATATCTTTTCAGCAGCTGTTCCTTATTGAAATTTCTGAATTCTTCAATGGAAGGATATCCTTCATTTCTGTAATTCTGAACACAGAGATCCAGAAAGATCGGTGTTCCTTTCGCAATCTCAGCGATTTTCTGAATAATCGCTTCATCTTCAATCCCTGCCTTTTCACGCAGATAGTACACACTGTCTTCTTCTGAAAGATCACCGATCAGGTGTTCATTGTCATAATTCTGATAGATCTTGTTTCTGCCAGCAAATACCCAGAGTGTATTCTCTGTTTCTCCGGCAAGTTCTTCAGATAACCACCGATGTGTCCTGAGACCTGTTTTAAAGGTGAGTATTTCATAGGTATCGATGAAGAAAACAATGGAGAAAAAGCGTTCCTGCATGTTGAGATCTGTTTTAAAGAATTCTGCAATGTTTTCACGGATATCATCTGCTGTACCGGCATCGGCGATCACTCCAAAGTATTCTTCATACTTTTCCCGTATAAAACGATCCCTGATCTTTGAAAGAAACGGCTTCACTGTCCCGTATCCTTTTTTCATGTAACCGTAAACAGTATTGAGAGGTCCTAACTGAGGAATCAGAAGAGCTGCCGTATCCAGAATGTTTTCATACATGGCAAGTGAAGAATTTGAGCTTTCACCTGTTGCAAGATTTCTGTTCGTGAGATCTTTATACTTTTTGATCGCACAGTCAAATACAGGAAATGCAAGTTTCGGATCAATATTATACAGGCTGTACCTCAGCATGCATAAAATCTCAACCGGATCGGTTGATGTTTCAAGATTGTAGTACACAGGAACATAGTTTCCTCTGATAACAAAACCGTCATCAAAGAAACTTTCGTTTCCTTCCGGATCATGCTGTTCCAGTCTTCTTTTGATATCATTCAGCAGCCAGGATTTACCGATCCCGCCTTCTCCGTAATAGGTAATGACCTGTGAAGAACGGGGATTCTCTTCGAGTTTTCTGAGCGTATTCCAGAAAGCCTGTCTCGGTTCTTCCCTGTCCGTAAACAGCTGATGCGCATTCTTTTTGAGTGCCATGAAAGAATACCTCCTGATGATATGAAATACTGTTAATTCTGAATCCATTATAACCTTCACATTATCTCTGCATGCAAGTGAAGTCATACATTCGTTCAAAGAATCAGATTTCAATACACGAACAGACAAATTCAAAGGTGTTACGGTTTCTGTAACAGCCAATTTTAAAATCAATGACATACTGAAATCAGCAGCAGGGATGATTCCATAATCCAGGCAGGCACTGCTGCGATTGCTGAAGCTGCGTGTACGAAAACATCGATCTCCTTTCTAAATCAAATCAATTCATCTCCCGGAGGCCTGCCCGGGAGATGCTGTTTTACAGGATGCAGACAGCGGGATAAAAGCTTATGATTGGTTGTTTTGCTGCAGGGAAATGCCTCATTGCGATCAGAAACTCATTCATCATGTTTACAATCGTGCTTTAATAATAAATAATTAAAGCACGATTGTGAGGCTATAACAATGAACGAGAAAATGGAAATCATTTATGTTGAAGCGCAGAAATCCGACGGACTCATTACCACGAAAGAAATAGAAAACCTTGGAATCGGCAGATACAAGATTAAAGAGTTCTTAGATCAAGGTCTTCTGGTCAGAGAATCCAAAGGGATATATTCGGTTGTGAAAGAAATGACCGATGAATATGCAGCTCTTCAGAAAAGATCACAAATGATGGTTTATTCACATGGCACAGCGCTTTTCTTCCACGGGCTCTCTGACAGAGTCCCAGGAATCATCGATGTGACATTGCCTCAAGGCTATAACGCCAGCAGATTGAAAAGAGCGTATCCGAATTTAAGAATTCATTATGTTCAGCCGGAGGTCCTGGAAACAGGAGCGCTGGAATTGAAGACACCTCAAGGTGCTACTGTGAAAGCATATGATCGAGAACGTTGTATCTGTGATTTGATTAAGGATCAAAAGAAAACAGACAAGCAAATATTCACTCACGCAATCAAAATGTATTTTTCAAATCCCTATAACCCCCGCGCACTGATTAAAATGGCCGGGATTATAGGAGTTAAACATGAAGTCAGAACATATATGGAGGTGCTGTAGTTGCTTACGCCGGAACAATTAAAAGGTAAGATCAGAAATATTGCCAAGGAGAAAAAACTCTCATCACAAGAAATTCTCCAGATGTATCTCTTTGAAAGGATTCTAGAAAGGTTGTCGAAATCAAAGTATTCAGAAAACTTTATTCTTAAGGGCGGATTTCTTATAGCATCGATGATAGGTATTGATGAGAGAACCACTATGGATATCGATACCACAGTCAAAGGTTTGCCGATGGATGCAGAGGTTATTGAGCCAATTATCAGAGACATTTTGTCGATCGAATTGTTTTAAAGAAAAGAACAGAACCGGCTTTCA
>JAUNEN010000149.1 GCA_030525525.1 Erysipelotrichaceae bacterium | reverse complement strand
ACATAGCGATAGAAGGCAAATGCTATTTTATCAATTCCGACATGATAATCAGAAAAGAGTCATACCCGGAGGATCTGAATACCAAAGCCGAGATAGCAGCTTTGCCTGACATGGTGTGTCGCGGCGGCAGCTGCATAATAGACCCTTACGGACATTATGTTACGGATCCGGTATGGGATGAAGAGACGATAATATATGCAGAACTGGATATGGATCTTCCGGCTGCATGCAAAATGGAATATGATGCAGTGGGGCATTACGCAAGGCCGGATGTACTGCAGCTGACCATAAAAGATATATAAATTCTAATTTCGTCGCTGACTCATGAGCGAACGATCAGAAAAAACCACATTAAACCTATCAGCAAAAAATCACTTTGACGTGAATAATAGAGTGAAGTATGGAACAGGGTTTATAAAATCTTATCAAAATATAACTCACTCTGAATCAGAGTAATGCACAGGAGGGGGATATGAACAAAATCACATGCATCTGCTTAGGCGTCCGTAATATGGAACGGTCCGTAACATTCTACAGAGACCAGCTTGGATTTCAGACTGACTGCACTGACAGCAATCCCCGTGTCTGCTTTTTCAACACACCGGGAACCAAGTTCGAGCTGTATCCATTAGACCTTCTTGCAAAAGATATCAATCCTGATGATCCTCCTGCCCTTCCAAACGGATTTGGGGGAATTACGCTGACATATAACGTTGACAGCAAAGAAAAGGTTGACGAAGTCATTACGCTTGTGAGAAATGCGGGCGGAACCATCGTCAAAGAACCGCAGGAAGTTTTCTGGGGAGGATATCATGGATACTTTGCTGATCCGGACGGCTATTACTGGGAAGTCGCATACGGTCCTGATTTCAAATATGATGAAAACGGCATGTTGGTGTTCTGATACAGTTATAAGTATCCTCACCAAAACCTTTCCCCACACTGCCCCCATTATATCCCCAATCATCGAAACAGATACATGTGAAATCCGTGCGGGATCCGTGAATCACACAGCATACAAGGCTCTTATCCAAGGGCCTTTTCTCTTACCTGATTACATACCGCAGACGGATACCGACGCTACCCTGCATGCGGTATAATATGTCCAAGTAGGTGTCTCATGAACGGTAAATACCAGCCGGGACAGAAAGTCTATCTGACCGGAGGAAACAAGAACCTGATCAAGGAAGCTACCGTTCTGAAGTACACCGGAGGTTTCGTGCGACCGCTTCAATAACGGCGGTGGTGTCAAAGTAAGAGAGTCCAGGATCTACCCTTCCAGAGAAGAAGCGGAAGCAGCGATCCTGAGCAGAAAGGGATAGATAAATCGGGATTTGCAGGAGACAAGCAGAATGGATATAATCAAGAAATTCTATGAATTGACAAATACTGATTACTGGTTTGTTTTTTGCAAAATGAATGACGATTGATGACTTATTTGTTGCGGCTTGCTACGAATTGGATAGAGATGTAAATCTCTTCTGATAAAATATAACTTGAAACACAATTGAAAGGAGATCATAAAGATGAAGAATTTGGGTTTTGGAATGATGCGTTTGCCGGTCAAGACCGGTCCCACTGATTTTGATTATGAACAACTCAATAACATGGTGGATACCTTCTTGAAAGCGGGCTATACCTACTTTGACACCAGCTATGTCTACCACAATGGCAAGAGTCAGGAAGCTGTAAGAAAGTCCCTGGTGGAGCGTCACCCGCGAAACAGTTTCCTTGTCGCAACAAAGTTCCCGACTTTCAACGAGGTTCCGGAAGAAAAGATCGAAGAAGTCTTCGAAAGTCAGCTTAAAGATCTCGGTGTCGATTTTATCGACTATTATCTCCTGCACAATATCCAGACTGTCAATTATGACGGATATGACGGAAACGGAGGTGTTGCCAAGTCAACTCATCTGTTTGATCATGCTAAGAAATGGAAAGAAACAGGAAAAATCAGACATCTGGGCATTTCCTTCCATTCATCGGCAAAACTGCTTGATCGGGTCTTAAATGAACATCCGGAGATCGAATTTGTGCAGATTGCCCTAAATCCAATCGACTGGGATTCAGAACTTGTCCAGGCTGAAGCCTGTTATGAAGTCATCAGAAAACATGGACGCAAAGTGGTCATCATGGAAGCCGTCAAGGGCGGTGGTTTGGCAAAACTGCCTGAAGAAGCCGAAGCAGTATTAAAAACCGTCCATCCGGATTGGTCAATCGCTTCCTGGTCCGTACGCTTCTGTATGGAAAAGGAGGATGTTATCGCCGTACTTTCCGGCATGAGCACTTTAGAACAGGTCAAAGACAATATCAAAACTTCTGATGAAGCTCAGCCTTTAAACGAAGAAGAAAACAGAGCTTTGACGGAAGCAATGAAGATCTACCGGGAAAGCGCCCCGATCCCGCAGAGCGAGATCGAAGGATACAAAGGGCTTCTATATCATGGTGTACCGGTCTCCGCGATCCTGCAGGCTTACAGCATCTGTCAGATCCAGCCGAATCCTGGGTTTTCGGATGATAACAACTATCTGAAAAACTCCTTTGCCGAAGCCGAACACATCGATTTCCGAAACGGACTTGATAAACAGAAAGTAATTACTGCGAACGGTAAGGATATTACCGAAATGGTAGAAAAAGCAGTTTCCTGGCTGAGAGAGAACAGTTTCTAATAACAATCAACCTGCAATCACACAATACCCGGCATTACTGCTGCAGTGTTTATGAAAGATCAAGACTAAGTAAAAGTAAGCTATCAGTAAAACACAATCGGAATATATTGAGAACATGAGAAATCGTTATGAACTATGTGAATGATATACAGGAATTAATTGGTAATACTCCTTTGCTGAAGCTGAATCACAGCAGTTTGCCGGATACTGTAAATGTATATGCAAAACTTGAGTATCTGAATCCGGCTGGCTCCATAAAGGATCGCATTGGCATGGCCATGATCGAAAGCGCTGAGAAACAGGGATTGTTGAAAAAAGGAGGAACCGTCATTGAGGCAACTGCCGGAAATACTGGGATTGGGATTGCCCTGGCTTCTATCCATAAAGGTTATCGGGTCATCTGTATCATGCCGGAGTTCTGCTCCACAGAAAAGGCCATACTGATTGAAGCCCTTGGTGGAGAAGTGATTCGTGTGTCGAACGAATCTGGAATGCCCGGAGCCAGGCGACTTGCAGAAGATATGCAGTCGCAGATTTCAGGCTCGGTTGTAATGAATCAGTTCAACAATCCAGCCAATCCCCGGATTCATTACGAAACCACCGGCCCCGAACTGTATCAGGCACTTGATGGAAACATCGACTACTTTGTAATGGGTGCGGGAACAGGCGGTACTTTTTCTGGTATCTGTCGTTTTCTGAAAGACAAGAATCCGGAAATCAAAGGTGTTCTCGCAGATCCAGTTGGATCTGTTATTGGCGGAGGAGAACCTGGATCATTTGAAATCGAAGGAATCGGCAATCATTTCATTGCGGATACAATGGATATGAGCCTTGTAGATCAGGTAATCAAAGTAAGTGATGATGAGGCGTTCACTGCAGTGAAATGTCTGGCTGAACAGGAAGGCCTGCTTGTCGGGTCATCTTCCGGTGCAGCATTTGCTGCGGTCAAAAAACTGATTAAAACCGGTGTTACCGGAACAATTGTTACGGTATTTCCGGATCGTTCTGACCGCTATCTGTCAGAAGGAATCTATGGGGAGTAAAACATATGGGAAGAATTAAGATGATTGATCCGGAAAACGCATCTCCGGAAGTAAAAGAAGCTATTGAGCAACATCTGGCACAGGGTTATAAACTCACGAACGAAAAGAAAACTTTGCTTCACAGCGTGCCTTGCTTTAAAGCAATTGAAGAGAGTTCATATGCGGTAGACCGTGAACTTCAGAAAATAATTGGCAAGCGGGCAGCGGACATATATGAGTATGCGATTTCCGATACCAATGAATGCATGGTATGCTCCCTTTATTTTCGGGATCTGCTGAAACGGGAAGGTATTGATATTCGGACCCTGGAGTTCACAGAAGAAGAGAATCTTCTGATCGAATACGGAAAAGCTCTGGCAAAAGATCCTATGCACGTTCCATCAGAACTAAAAGACCGTATGCAGAAGAAATACAACGATCATGATTTCGTGGTTATAACAACTATGGGAATCATGATGCTGGCCAATAATTATTTCAATGAGATTGCAGAAGTAGATCTTCCGAAACATCTTTCAGATCAATGAGTTATCAATCTTCATAGTATTTATCTCCGTATATCCAAGGTAGTGTCAAAAATCGTCATTTTCGATAGATTTCTGACCTACTCTTTTTTATATCTTCAAGCAGCTTTTCAGCCGCCCAAATCCTTGTTTGTTCCACCCAAATTTAAAAGGTGGTAGTTCTGTGTTATCTTAAAGTCGCCAAACCATAGAAAGGAGAACTATCACCCGTGGAAAATATATCACATATTCTCGAGACAATACAGTCTCTTTCGGCTCAGCTGTTTGTCTTCAGAACGAATATTAGCAACAAGAGCTCCTGAAACATCAGGGGCTTTTCTCTTACTACAGTACATACCGCAGACGGGTACCGAAGGTAACCTGCAGGCAGTATAATATGGAGTAAGCTCGAAAACTCATGTCATGCAATGACGATATCTGCAGGTCAATGCACC
>JAUNEN010000148.1 GCA_030525525.1 Erysipelotrichaceae bacterium | reverse complement strand
TAAACTGGTCCCCGTAAGACGTACAGAACCATGACAGTTCTGACGGTCCTTACGAGGGCCTTTTTCTTTTGAAATCGGCTGCCATTTGGAGGTATGCATATGAACGAATTCAATGAACTGGACAGCTGTGAGTACAACAAAGTGATTGAAGCTATGACAGAACAGATCCAGACACTAACAGAGGCACTTGCATCAGTATTGTGTGATATATCCCGGTATCTGCCCGAGGATGGGAAAGAAGATATACGAAGTTCAGATCCGGAGGATTTTGTCTATAAGCTTCTGAACAATGAATGGTATCAGCTCTATATAGAAAATGAACTGGGAGGCTATGACCCTCTGACTGATAAGGACTATCTGGAAGAGATATCCTGCCGCCTTAATGATGAAGATGAAGATTTGGTTTATCCATACTACAGCAGAAGAGATCTGAGAGGTATTCAATGAGCAGAAAGAGAAAATCCAGATCGAAACATTTCACGGGCGAACAAATTGAAAAGTTTCGCAATGATCCGAATATACGATATATAGATCATCGTACAATCCGTTTCAAATATGAATTCCGGATCAAGCTTTATGAGGCGTGGAAAACTGATCAAAGACAAGGTATAAAGAAGGTGCTGACTGATAATGGTTATGATTTGAAAGAGCTTGGTTGTAATTTTATTGACACTTTATGCGCAAGATATAAACAATCCGGCCGCCCGAAAAATTCAAAGTCAAATCAATCCGTCGGCAGTATCCGGTCATTCCGGACTAATCCCAAAGATAATGAATACCTCATCAGTACCGGTAAGTTTGTCAAAGGAACCAACGGTATACGGTTCAGCGATGACTTTGTAAATGAGCTGTTTCACAGATATCCCGAACAATCCATTACAGAAGGAATCAGAAAAGCCGGCATTGATCCTGAAATAGTTGGCTATCAGAGAATCTATGCACTGCAGAGAAGATTTGATCATCCGGAATCTTTTGCCGGAGAAAGAAGCTGTTATTCTGAAGAGCTGATTGAAAAGTATAAAGATCATCCCTATGTGCAGCGTATTACTTCAAAGCAGTTTGTACTGAAAGAAGGCTTCTATGACGATGCGTGCTGCCTGAAAAGAATGAAAATCGATGATATTCTTGATCTCTTTGAATTTGATCATAAGCTTCTACCCGTGAATTTCAAACTAAGAATGCAATACAGACTGAATCATCATGAAAGAAAAGGAATCGGCCCGTGCGATACAAGTGAACAGGTACTGCGAATTCTCAGAAACATCATGAGTGCACTGGAAAAGGAGGCTGATCATTCTCTGAATGAAATACATGACATGGTTAAAGATCTGAAGCCTCTTCAGAGAAAGAGTTTATGTCAGTGTATAGATTCTCTGATACCTGATCCCGGAAAAAAGTTCACAAAGAAATACATTCTTAAAACAATCGGTATCTCCAGATCTTCATTTTATTCATGCCTGAAGAATGCGGAATACGGTCTGTATCGGGAGAAGAAGGATATGCAGGATGAAGAAGATGTCAAAACAATCCGTGAAGTACTGAATCATGACAAGTATCCGAAAGGAACACGCATGATCTATATGCAAATGAAGAAGATCACCTCAAAGCAGTTCGGCATCAATAAAATACGCAGACTGAAGCGTAAGTACGGAATCACCTGCACGGTAAGAAAAGCGAATGTGAACCGGCAGGCGGCGCAGAAACTGCTGAAAAAGAACAGGTGTCCGAATCACCTGAAGAGACAGTTCAGAATGCACAGACCGCTTGAAGTATTCCTGAGCGATGTCACATACATTCCCTTCGGTGACGATAAGATGGCATATGGATCTGCTGTTCTGGATGCGGTAACCGGCAGACTGCTGGCACTTGAAGTCAGTGAGTCCAATGATCTGAAGCTGGCAGAACAGAGCGTTGAAACTCTTCTGAGGTATACAGAGCCCGGCAAAGCCTGCATATTCCATACAGATCAGGGATCACTGTATCTGAGTGAACAGTTTCAGCAGCTTGTCAGGGAAAACGGATTCAGACAGTCCATGTCAAAGCGGGGCAACTGCTGGGACAACGCACCTCAGGAATCATTCTTCGGTCATTTCAAGGATGAAGTGGATTTCTCTGAGTGCAGATATATTCATGAGCTGATCAATGAAGTCAGCGACTATTCCATTTATTACAATCTTGGCAGGCCGCAATGGGACAGAAACAGAATGACGCCCTTTGAATATCAGATGTATCTTCAGAATTTAAGCGAAGAGGAATATGCCGTTTATCTTGCAAAGGAAACTGAGAAATACAACAGAATGAAGGAAAAGGCTGCTGAGAAGGCAATTGAACGTGCAAAGACACTCGGTGTTTAATACAATAAGCTGAAAGAATCAGGAGATCAAAGATATGTGTGAAGACAGACCATTCAAAAGTACATTTAACAAAGACGGAACGGAAGAACCTCCCAAAGAGATCTGGAAAGAGCTTGAAAATCCGTTTGTAATGGATTACCGCGGCGGAAGGATTATCTATTCCAAGGACTTCTATGCCGCTTTATACAAAAAGATCAATAGCGGTATGACCTATGTAGAGGCATTTGAAGCGCTCGGATTCAGCACAAAGGTTCTCGGCACAGACAGAGCCAATGCCTGCGGAAAAAGAGCCGTAAAGATGGCAGAGGAAGGTAAATTGAATCCGACAGATCCTAAAACATATGACGGAAGTGTACCGCCTGAGAAGATGGGAAAGATGACTCCTGAAGAGGAGCTGGCCTATCTCAGAGCGAGAAACATCTACCTTGAAACACTTGTTGAAGCTAAAAAAAAGTGGTTATCGGAATTACTGGGGAAACCTGTATCTTCGATCCGGGTAATCGACTGAAGCCTGACAAATTCCTACTGATGGACATCTTCTATAACAGTCAAAAGAGAACTGAGTACGGGCTGTCACAGATTAAGTGTCTTCAGATCTTCGGCTGCTCAAGATCCGGGTATAACGGCTGGAAGAAGCGTCAGGCAGATGAACAGGGCAAACGCGCACTCAAAGAAGCAGAAGAGAAACGTATTATGGAACTGTTCCGCAAAATCATAGCGAAGCGCGGATACGTGCCCGGCAGACGGACGTTCCGTGATGATCTCTGGCGTGATTACAATGAGCACGTCAGTATCAAGCGCTGTTCAAAGTTCATGAAAAAGATGAGCCTGATTCCCAACCGTCCTCAGAAGGATGCCTATAAACATCAGGCTACACACGATCATGTATGCGCATCACCGGCGAACAAAGTTAATCAGAATTTCAATATCGCTCCCCGCAAAGTCATTCTTACAGATATCACATATCTTTATTACGGAATCTTCAGAACACCTGTATACTTCTGTGCATTCAAGGATGCGTATACCAAGGAGATACTCGGGCACAGTGTCAGTAACAGGATGAATATACAGCTTGTGAAAGAAGCGTATGACATCATGATGGAGAAACACGGAAGCGAATTGAAGAATCCGGAAGTCTTTATTCACAGCGATCAGGGAAGCCAGTATCTCAGCACAACATTCAAGCAGATGCTTGAGAATGACGGATTTATACAGTCGGTATCCGGAAGAGGAAACTCCCAGGACAACGCACCGATGGAATCATTCTTCGGCCAGATGAAAACACGTATTCTGAATCTGATTGCATTATGCAAAGACAGGAAAACTGTTACGGTAATGATCAACGAATATATCCGCAGATACAATACAGAATTCTATCAGTACAATCTTTCAGGTCTGACACCGGAAGAGTTTTATCAATACAAGACAACTGAAATTTATCCGCTTGATAATTATTACGGGGTTAAAGGTACGGAACTGATGAGTGTCAGTCAACTGGTGGCAGAAAGAAGAAGACTGGCAGATGAAAAGAACCGTAAAAGCCGTGAAGTATATGCACGCAATAAAGAACGCAACCATCTTCATGTGTCTCCGCTGCAGATCGTTGCCAGAGATCAGAAGATTCTCAGAAAAGAAATCAACATCTGGACAGAAATCAAATCCAACTCCAACCTTCAGCTGAATCATCTGAATCAGATCCTGGCGAAAGCACAAAACGCAGAGAAATATCTTGAAACACTGTCAGATTCCGAACTGGAAGAACTTAAGGTTCCTCAGAACTGGCAGAGACATAATGAACTCAGTTATATCTTTGATATGAAAGGCCTCTTCTGATCACTCATACGGATCAGTCAAAAACAGAAGCCCGTGATGTATTCCTCAGCCATTATTGACACCGGAACCCCATTCCCCGTACCCCACAAAAAGCGAAGGCGTCGGCGAAAATAATGCCCTTTGGCAACACCTTCGCACAAGTGTACACGGGGAATGTCCGCTATAAATATGGCTACCGGCATAAAACCCCGGAATGTACAAAGAGGACTGATCCGTCTGCACGGCTTGACATATAATTTCGTTCCGCTTCCAACTCATATGAGTTCTTTTCGTCATATCCGGATTCTGATACGGCTGCTCGCTGCGCAATAAAAAGTGCGACGCAGATTCCTCTTCATAGGTCTCTGTATCGCACTTTCTTAAAACCTTCAAACTGTCATCCTTTGGTACTTGACATCGGAATCAGTTTAATGCGGTACCTGCTTTTTTCTTTGAGCAAAAAGAAAATGAGTCATTGCGATGAATGACTCATTCATATGAACTTTCT
>JAUNEN010000010.1 GCA_030525525.1 Erysipelotrichaceae bacterium | reverse complement strand
TATAACATCTTCGATTACGTATTTTCCACATTCATCACTCATAACGGCTATCAGTTTACGGCAGGCAGTATCGGAATTCCGGCAGCGGTTGCGATTGTGATGAACCTTTCAATTCTGAAAGAGACAGACGAATAACAGAATGCATCAGGAGATGAAAAACACAGCAGTCAATCTGAACTGCTGTGTCATGTGATTCATCTCTTTTTGTATGCTTATTCATTGCATAAGGCAATGAATTCATCGATTTCGTCAGCGAGAATCTGCAGGGAGCTTCTCCAGAAATTGATGTCGGTCAGATCGATGCCGGCAACCTCGGCTGCACCTTCCACGGTGGTTGTTCCGGTTGCTTTGAGCAGCTTTTTGTAGAGCGGCACAAAGGAAGGACCGTCATTCAGATATTTCGCATACAGACCTCTTGCGAATAATCCGCCGAATGCGTAGGGGAAGTTGTAGAAGCTTAAATGGCCGCTGTAATAATGTCCCTTGCATGCCCACATATAGGGGTGCAGGCAGTTATGGTCAAGACCGTCGCCGTATGCCTTCTTCTGGGCATCGAGCATGATTTCGCATAACTGATCGGCAAACATGAATTCATGTTCTCTGTTTTCGAAGACTGCTGTTTCAAACAGATATCTGGAATAGATGTCGCAGATGATCTGGTTGGCATCCATCAGCTGACTTTCAATGAGTGCACGCTTTGCGACTGGATCTTTTTCAGCTTTGATTGCGGCATTCATTGCGACAACCTCATTGAATGTGGATGCTGTTTCGGCAACCGGCATGGAGACATCGAGATTGAGAATGGAGTTGTCTCTCAGACAGTGGTTATGGAACGCATGGCCCAGTTCATGGGCAAGAGTTACGACATCGCCGAGGGTGCCGCCGAAGTTGGTGAGGATTCGGCTTTCCTTGATGGTCGGCATTTCTGCACAGAATGCGCCGCCGACTTTTCCGTCATGCGGATAGAAGTCAATCCATGATTCATCGAAGGCTCTTGCGATCATGTTTGTCTCTTCTTCATCAAATGTGGAGAACAGCTCAACCAGATAGTCGCGTGCCTGTTCGGTTGTGTAGACTGTATCGTTTCCCTCGAGCGGTGCAAACATCTCATAGAAAGGCAGTCCGTTTTCATATCCGAGCAGCTTTGCCTTGGCTTTCATATATTCCCAGAACTTCGGAAGGTATTCATTCATTGCACCGATCAGTGCGTCGAGTGTTTCCTTCTTCATGTGGGCATTCTTCAGTGTTTCATCAAGCGGTGACTCATAGCCTCTTAACTGGCAGTGGGAGATGACTTCCATCTTGATGGAGTTGAGGGCGAAGGCAATGCCGTCCTTGATTCTGTCATATGCCTTGATTTCTGCTTCATAGGCACTCTTTCTGATGGCAGGGTCGGGATCATATGCCTTGTTTCTGATATCGGAAAGGGTGGTAACGCCGCCTTCATATTCGACCGGTACGGTGGAAGTCAGATAGCTCTGCAGATCGCTCCAGGCAGAAGAACCGCTGATTTCATAGAGGCTGATCGCATTTTCAACTTCCGGGGAAAGTGTATACTTCGCTGACTCTTTGATATTTGTCAGATAGAATTCATGTTCCTTGAGAAGTGAGTCGGAAGCGATGACTTCTTCAAGATTCTCAATTGAGGAGATGTACTGCACAAGAGAAGTTCTCGGGCCGGCAATGGCTGAGAGCTTGCGGGAAAGTCTTCCCTGTACGGCAGCGGCTTTGGCATCGGATGTATTGACGGCCTGGGAGAGGCTTGCAAAAGAAAAGAGAGTATGTGCTTTTGCTTCGAGCTGCTGATTGATTTCAATCGCCTTTCTCAGAACATCTTTCGCTTCTCCTTCAAGGTTTGAGGAAAGAGCTTTGAAGTCTTCGATCAGCTGATCGAGATCTGCTTCATCAGCTGCGAATTTCGGATCATCATAACCCTTATAGAGTTTTTCAAGTGACCATTCTTTATTCATATTGTTGTTGATTTCCCTTCTATGGGGATCATTATATCATGGCAGCGAATCCTGACGGCCTGATGTGAATTCTGTGCAATTGGAATGAAAACAGAAATTCAGACTTTAACGGATATTTCATTTCTGACATAATAGGTGAGGAAGAAAACAGTATCACATAACAGAACAGGAGAAAAAAATCTATGAAGTATGAAATTACAAAGCAGCCTTTTACAATTCTGAGACTTCAGATGGAAACAGGCGAATCAATCAAATGTCAGAGCGGCGCCATGGCTTGGATGAGCCCGACAATTCAGATGGAGACAAAAACCGGCGGATTCGGCGGAATGTTCAAAAAGATGCTGGTCGGCGAATCACTTGCCCTCAATCATTATTATGCGGACGGACAGGGTGAACTCGTTCTTGCCAAGCACAGCCCCGGCGATATCATTGCCTTCAATATCGGTCAGACGCCGATCATTGCCCAGAAGACTTCCTTCTTGGCGGCAACCGAAAATGTGAATATGGATATCTATCTGCATGAAAAAGCAGGTGTCGGCTTCTTTGGCGGCGAAGGCTTCATCATGCAGAAGTATTCCGGAAGCGGCTATGCATGGCTGGAAATTGACGGCGCAGTTGATGTGAGAGAACTCGCAGCCGGTGAATCGCTTGTGATTGATTCCGGTTATGTCGCTGCTATGGAAGGCACATGTACCATGAGCATCCAGAGGATCAAAGGCTTTACAAATGTTGTCATGGGCGGGGAAGGACTGTTCAATACTGTTGTGACAGGTCCGGGCAAAGTCTGGCTGCAGACAATGCCGATCAGCTCACTGGCAATGAGCCTCTATGCATACATGCCCCATCCTTCCAGCAATTAAGTGAAGTGATTCCGTCTGTCGGTGACAGGCGGTTTTCTTTTATGTCAACGTTATATTTGATTGACAATGTTAGAATGAATTCAGAGATATGGAGGAACTTATGAACCTTCCGGAAAGTACACAATCTGAAATTGAAAAACTCTACAGAAACCGCAGCCATGTGGAACTGACAATCGGTGTGATGAAAAACGGAGAGACCGAAATCGTTCATTACGGCCCGGATCAAAGCATCGTATCAGGGGATCCGCTCATCTATCCCGTCGGCTCCATCTGCAAGCCTTTCACAGCAAGCCTTCTTGCAAAATATGTTTCCGAAGGAATGCTGAATCTTGACGGGCACATCAATGATTACATCAAAGATCTGCCGGAAGGATACTATCCGACATTAAGAAGACTTGCCACCCACACTTCCGGATACAAAACACAGCCCTACAATCTGATCACAACTCTGCCATTTCTGATCAATCAGAACAGAGAAGGAGGTCTTTTCCACACCAATCCGTTCAGAGGATATCCGGATGAAGAGCTGATGCTGAAGATCATACGGGAAACTCATCTCAAAGATAAGCAGTATCCGTTTGTCTATTCAAATATCGGCATGAGTATTCTCGGCTATATCGTAGGCACGGTAAACGGAAAAGGATTCTGGGATTCATTGACTGACTATATTGAAAATGATCTCGGCCTGAAGAATACATTCCTTGGAAATGTTGACATGAAAGGCTATGACAAAAAAGATCAGCCCTGCAGGTGCTGGCAGTGGGAAAAAGAAGATGTCATTGCACCGGCCGGAGCTCTGAATGCGACAATCGAAGATCTTCTGAAATTTGCAGAAATCAATCTTGACGGCTCAAGGCCTTATCTCAGAATGTGCCATGATATTCACGGACCGTGTGAGAAGAATGCAAACAGCGGACTTGCCTGGAGACTTGAAAAGGATATTCCGGTTTCATGGCATACGGGTGCAGCCGGGCCGTATCATGCCTGGCTGGGCTTAAACCGGAGTACAAAAACCGCAGTTGCTGTAGGAATCAATTATGGCCTCGTCAATGTGGAAGAAATCGGATTCTCTCTCATCAGAAATGAATCTGAACTCTGAACAGTTCCAAAACACATCACGCAAAAAGGAAGACCGCAATTGATCTTCCTTTTTTGCATGTTATTCAGTTAAGCAGATCTGCTGATGTGATTCAGTTCAGCCAGTTCTTTTCAGTGATTTCACATTCATATCCGTGAATTCTGATCTTATCACCGATATGGAGCTTGTCTTTTTTGGCGAGGATGTAGCCGTTGTTGACGTCTTTGACATAGGAGTAGACCATCTTTGAAACACGGCCGACTTCCTCTTCTTCACCTTCGATAAAGACAGGTTCACCCGGTCCTCCGTACTGCTTTGCACGGATGTAGAAGTTTTCTTCGGGATCGGTGACGATGAAGCCGACCATCTCTCTCTTCGGTCCTTCTTCTTTAATCTTCAGAAGGGCTTCTTTTCCGATGAATTCCTTGTCCCAGTTGATATTCTTTTCAAGACCCACTTCAAACGGATTGGTGTGGGCAAGATCTCTCATGTAATAGAAGCCTGCTTCGGTCGGAAGTGTCCAGGCAAAGACCTGGAATTCAGTGACTTCAAGACCGCCTGCTTCTTTAACCGCTGCATCGATCAGATCCTGAACTGCATCGGCATCATCGGCTGCGCAATAGACCTCATAGCCAAGTTTCTCACCGGTGAAGCCGCCGCGGTTGACAATGATATCAATGTCATTCATCTTCGCTTCTCTGTTTGCGAAGAATTTCAGATCATCAACGCCGCCTTCGACAAGCTTGTTCATGACATCTTTGGAGAGCGGTCCCTGGATGGAGAACATGTGCCAGTCTTCGGTGATCTCTGAGCAGTCGACATCGAATTCTTCACTGTGGTAATAGAACCAGTCATCTGCCTTTGTTGCATAGAGGGTGGAAACCCAGTATCTTTCTTCATCCATGCGCATGACGACAACGTCATCGATGATTTCGCCTTTCTCATTGAGCATGACGGTATAGCGGTCGCGTCCGACTTTCAGGGTGTCAATTTTATTCGGGAAGATCCAGTCCAGGAATCTTTGAGCATCGGGACCGGTGACTTCCATGAGCTGATGGGTGAACAGATAATATCCGACCTTTTCACGGACCGCCATATGTTCACGGCGTTTCCAGTCGTCGTTTTTAAAAATATTCTTAAACATAAGAGCCCGTCTCCTTACATGAATTTATCGATCTTCTTTGCAATTTTGATGCGCATCTTGCCCTTCGGGGAATCTTCTTCCCAGACGCTCCATTCAGCGCTGACAAGAGTCTTGACCATGCCGTGCCACATATACAGATGCGCTTCGCACAGTGACTGTGTTGCACCGATTGCAAGTCCGCTTCTGTCGATGACATAGATGACTTCGTTCTCATTGAAGGCTTCAATTTCATAATTGCAGAGGATTGACTGCAGCAGCATCTCAATCACACCGCCGAGCATTCTTCCGTCATGCACATTGTCCGGAACACCCAGCCACTCTCTGCATGCGCGGATTGCATAGCGCTCGCCGAACATTGCCTTGCCGGCTGCTTCAAGAACGCACTTCTTGATCCATTCTGCATTCTGTTCGGTTGTGTAGCCGAGTTTGACGGCATTTGCGATTGCCGGCAGAAGGTAGAGGGAAGCGGCAGTGGACAGGTTGACCATCTGGTTGGAAGAGTCGGTTTCGTTGTTTGTGCCGTTGACAAAGTGATAGTCACATTCTTCACGGAACATCATGGATTCTTCCACGCATTCTTCTTCCGCTGTGAATTTCTTGTAATCATCGGAAACCGCAGGGCCAAAGGATTCCCAAAGTGCATGCGGCGGGGCAGGGTATTTTTCACGGCTTTCGGCAATGATACGGCAGTGTCTGTCTCCGCAGCCTTTTGCTTCAACCATCAGATAGTCAAGCTTCTTTCCTTTTCTGTGTCTTGTTTCGGTGGCGTCTGCCTGACCCTGCAGGGACATCGTCGTTGCACGGCAAAGTTCGCTTCCGCAGATATCCCAGTCACAGACATCGAGTTCTTTTTCACATCTGTATGTTCCGAAATCCTGGCATCGCCCGCACATCAGCAATGCGTCATCGCCTTTGTCACCGATCAAAGCGCCCGGATAAGAGCCGCACATGAAGGGGTGAATGCCGAAGCCGTCATCATTGGGATAATTGAGTCCGGTGTAGAACAGACGGCCGTATGCTTCCTTGCACATTTCATCGGCACGGGTTGCATAGTCAGGAATGATGATTCTGTATGCCTGGGCAACAGCTGAGCTTAAGACTGCTTCAAATCTTGATGCATAGTGAAGGGCATCCTGATAGCTCATCAGCTTGTTCCAGGGTGACTGTACGGCATTGAACTGTCTGAAACCGGCGCCGTTACCGGAATCAGCAGGTATTCTTTCATTGATTTTCTTTGTCATGTTTTAATCCTCCTCAGGCGGGTATTGATCAATTGCAGGCTGGTATTTCACGATATTATGAGTAGCGCCGCCATCAACCATGATGACTTCGCCCGTGATTCCGTCCGCAGCCGGTGTGCAGAATGTATAGGCCATGATACCGATCTGATCCACTTCCATCTGGCCGTCGGTCTGCCAGACCATCAGTTCATCATAGAACTCGTCCTGCTGTTCTTCGGTAAGAGCTTCCGAAGCCAGGTTGCCGGCACTGCCGGGGGTGACCATTCCGCCCGGCGCAATTGAGTTGACCATGATGCCGTAGCGCTTGAGCTCTTTGGCTGTTTCGACTGTCAGGCCCATGATTGCGGCTTTGCTTGATGCGTAGTGGGGATAGCCTCCGAATACCGGATAAGGCATGACCGGACAGTTGGATGAGATCAGGACGATCTTGCCGCCGTTTCCTGAATCCTTCATGACGCGGCTGACATATTTGACGCCAAAGAATGCACCGAAGACATTGACGGCAAATACTTTCTGAAGATCTTCCTTGGGCAGATCATAGATCTTTGCATAGTTCCATGTCGCCGCGCAGTTGACATAGATGTCGACGGTTCCGAAGGTTTCGACTGTGTAATTCACAAGAGCTTCGACTTCTTCTTCCTTTGTGACATCTGTCTTACAGAATCTGACGGTGTCTTTGAATCCCTGCTCTTCAAGTAAAGGCATTGCCGCATCCCTTTCGATTTCAGAATAGGATGCGATGACGACATTGGCGCCACCCTGCAGAAGACGCAGTGTGATATCAAATCCCAAACCGCTGGAGCCGCCGGTAATGATGGCTGTCTTTCCTCTGACAGAGAACATCTCTTCAAAAGGACGGGCTTTTCTGATATAGCCTTCCAGCATGGATTTGTCATTGGGTGTAAAGGGCATGAATGATTTCCTCCTCAATATGAAACGGTATTCCCGTGATTGAATACAATTTCATTGTAAAAAGATGAAGAGTGCTCTCCTATACGGATAAAGAAGGAAAAAGATGCATGTTTCACAAACAAAATGACGGATGGGGGATCTTTGCAAAAAGTGATGTGTTTCCCTGAAACCGCTGAATTCATGCGGACATCTGAGAAAGGGGCCGATAAAAATGTCAGCCGAAATGTCAACAGACACCTACAGATTGACGGTCATGAATAAATGGTTTGTTGTACAATGAAGAAAAAGGAGTGCCTCATGAAACTGAATGCGGATATTCTGTATCTTGAGCTTTCTTCACAATACAGAATCACAATGAACGGTCCTCACGAAAAACGACTGACTCTTTCGCGTCCCGAATTCTATATGGACGGGGAGGATTCTTTCCTGACGGATCATCTGTATCTGGCAACTGCCGAACATCTTCCGCGCCGTCCCAAAATCCAGAGAGGTGCAGTTCTTGTATGCATCGGGGAATCCAATGCGCTGCGCTATTTTGAAGAAAGACTATGCCTCATCACGATTCATAACCGCACCGATTTTTTCAAGGCGTATCACTTCCTGCAGAATATCTTCAACCGCTATGACGAGTGGGAAAGAAATCTTTACCGGGATCTTCTGAAAGACGGAAGCATTCAGCTGATGATCCGTGACTCGTTTGCCGTTTTTTCAAAGTCACTTGTTCTGCTGGATTCGTCCTTTCACATCATGGCTTCTGCCGGAAATGAAGCAAAGAAAAAAGAATGGGGATCGCAGTCAAGCGGTGCTCTGAATGCAGAATCGCTCAGCACATTTCTGAATGCATCGGATCTGCAGACTGAGAGGCATGGCGCACTCAGGATTGAAATCAAAGGCAACCGCACACTCTGCGTCAATCTGTTTGACCGATTTTCACAATATGAAGGATGCTTATGCATTGCATATGGCGAAGAAGAATTCAATGAAGGCGAAGACAGACTTGCCGAATTTCTTGCCGGCATGATTGAAACCGCGATTGAGAAAAATCCGTTACTTGTGAATGAGGAACAGCCGAGTGTCAAATCATTGCTGAGAACGCTTGTCGATGAACAGCCGATTTCGCAGTCGCAGCGTCTGATCCTGAACGGGGCAAATCTGAAAACAGATTATGTGTGCGCAATCTTACGCTATGCAAATAAAAAGAACCGCATTCCCTATGGCTATATCTGCGATTCCTTTGAAGAACAATTCAGGGATTCATGGGCATTTCAGAGTGATGAAGGGGTTGTCTGTTTCCTGAAAACGGATCATGAAGTTTCAGGCAGTCCCAGCGGTTTGATGAAACATGAAGGAATGAGGCTGAAAGAATTCTGTGAATCGATGAAGCTCAAAGCAGGAATTTCTTCAGTCTTCAATGATCTCTTTGACATCCGCATTCATCATACCCAGGCCATCTGTGCCATTGAAAACGGCATTCTGTTCAATCCTGCAGGAATCCTCTATTTCTTTGAAGAATATGCCCTCAATGAGCTTGTGCTCAATGCGCTCGGCGATCTGCCTTCCAATGCCTATTTTCCAAGCGGCCTTTCAGAAATCATCCGTCATGATGATGCATCAGGTGTGTCGTATCTTGAAACACTGCGTGTCTTCCTGGAAGAAAATCTGTCTTATACATCAGCTGCACGAAGGCTTTACATACACCGTTCAACCCTGATTGACCGCATTGCAAGAATCGAAAGGGAACTGGATATCAGTCTGAAGAATCCTGATCAGAGATTACGGATGGAGATCATTCTCAAGGCAATCGAGATTGAAAAAAGAATCCACACATGAATCATAAGAAAAAATGCCGTGAGGCATTTTTTAGATGAATCAATTATCTGGAGCAGGCCTGAAGTTCTTTGTCGAGTTCTTCGGCATGGGCTGCGACTTCAGCGGATTCAGGATAGCTTAACAGCTTTCTGTATGTCAGGCCGCCGACCAGCTTCATACGCGGATCCTTTGTTGATCCGGGTGCGTATTTTTCCATAACGGCTCTGCCTTCTTCTGAACGCATGATGTCTCTGATCTTTGAATCAAGTGATAACTTTCCCATATTTTCCTCCTGTTTAATGATCTCCTAATTCTTTCCCAGGATTTCATCTTTATCTTAGAAAATATGAGAACCGCCTCATATCCGCAGAAATACTGTTTTTTTGATCAATGTCCCGCCATTTTGAAGGATTCAGTGATGAGAGCGCCAGATTTTCTGTTCTTCCGCGGCATGGATCAGTTCTTCCCGGAAAGCAGGATGGGCAATTGATATCAGCATTTCCGCTCTTTCCCATGTCGAGCGGCCGGCTAAATTGACGGCTCCGTATTCGGTGACGACGAAATGATCCTGGGAGCGGGGAATGGTGACGATATCGCCTTTGAAATAAGGGACAATGCGGGAGTGCAGCTTGCCTTGCTTGTCCGTAAATGTCGAAGTCATGCAGGCAAATGCCTTGCCGCCTTTGCTCATGGCAGCCCCGGTCAGATAATCAAGCTGTCCGCCGGTGCCGCTGATATGGCGTAAACCTGCACTTTCTGCACCGGTCTGACCGTATAAATCGATTGAGATGCAGTTGTTGATGGCGATCATGTTTTCCTGAAGGGCAATCACTTCTGACGCATTGACAAATTCAAGCGGTTCGGCAATCACGCCGGGATTCTCATTGACCCATTCATACAGTTCATGCGAACCGAATACCATTCCGGTGACACCTTTATGGGGCTGGTATGTTTTTCTTTTGTTTGTCAGCTTGCCGGCTTTGAAAAGCTCATAATACGCATCCCCGCATAACTCCGTATGCATGCCGAGATCTTTCAGATCGCTTTTGGCAAGCATACTGCCGACGACATTGGGCAGAGCACCGATTCCAAGCTGCAGCGTTGCACCGTCCGGAATATAAGGGAGGATATGTTCGGCAATGGCGACATGTTCTTTTTCTGCTTTGGGGATCGGAAATTCAGGAAGGGGATCATGTTTTCCTTCGACGATGCAGTCGATTTCGGAAATATGAATGCTTTCATCAAATCCGCCGTAGATCTTCGGCAGATGTTCATTGATCTCCAGAATGACATAATCTGCCTTGTCGAGAATTCCTTTTGCAATGCCGGCGGCGCAGGAAAGATTGAAATAGCCGTGGCGATCCATCGGCGTGACACAGATCATTGCGACATTGACAGTCAGGAAATGTCTGTAATAAGGGACAACATTTCTGAAAATCATCGGAATGTAATTGCATAAACCGCGGTCGCAGAGTTTTCTCTCATAAGCCGAGCAGTGCCAGCTGTTGTAATGGAAGTGCTCTCTCGAAGGATCGCACTCGGCAGCTTTTACGGGACCGAAAGCAAGATTGCCCCGGATTTTAACATCGGTCAGTTCATCCCGACGTTTCGAAAGAGCTTCGTCCAGAAGAGTCGGAAAACAGACATTGGTTCCATAGTCCACCCAATCTCCGCTTTTGACAATTTTTACGGCCTCTTCCGGCGTTTGAAGCTTTCGCTGATATTCTTCATCAAAACCGCGCATAACAAGCTCCTTTAATTGTGTTTGGTCAATTTGTTTTTCTGATTTCAGCATACCATATTTCATCATTTTTCTGCTTCATGATCAGAACTGACTTTTCTACATGCAGATCACAAATCAAAACCCGGAATCCTGACACATGATTCCGGGTTTGGTGATGATTCAGTGAATGATCCGATCAGCGGGGACGGACAATATATTCTGTGATGAGTCCATCCTCATTGCATGTGGCAGCGCCGATACAGGGAATGTGCAGACCGGCAAGCTCGACATCATATTCCATGGAATTGGGATTGAGCTTCACGATCTTCGCTTCAACTTTGTAGGTTTCAAATACGCCGGCAAATGCATTTCTGACGCCTTCTTTTCCGTTTGCAACAACATCCGGGAAGCCAAAGGGTCTTGCCCCGCCGTCCACAAATGAGCATTCATCCGCATAGAGGACTGCGACATTGTCCGCATTTGCAGAATTCAATGCGGCAACGTATTTTTCAAGTACTTCGCTGACTGACATCAGATCTCCATCGCTGTGCGGTATGCTTTGTAGATTGCCCACTTGGCATCCTTGACAGCATCGGCATCACCGATCACATAAACCTGATCCGCAAGTCCTTCTGTTTCAAACGGTACATAAGGCTTGGAACCAAGAGCGAGAATGACAGTATCGAATCCATCGAGCTTCAGCTGTTCGCCGTCTTTTTCAGCAATGACGCCGCCCTCGATGAATTCGAGAACCTTTGTGCTTGTGTAGACTTCGATTTCTTCTTTCTTGATACGGTCAAGCATTGCATTTCTGACTGTGAGATAGAGAGTCGGAACGATTTCCGGCAGCATCTCCACGATGGCAACTCTTGAGCAGTAGTCTGTCGCATATTCAGCTGTTTCAGCACCGACTTCGCCGCCGCCGATAATCAGCGCGCTCTTCTGCAATACAGGTGTGCCGAGCAGCACATCGTTTGCCAGAACAACGCCTGTTTCCTTTAAGCCCTTGATCGGCGGTACGCTCGGTTTTGCACCGGTAGCGACGATGACAACATCCGGATTGAATGACTTGATGACTTCGGGTGTTGCTTCGCAATTCCACCTGATGTCAACGCCGTTCTTTTCGCACATGTGCAGCATGTATCTGATTTCACGTGTCAGCGGCTGCTTGAAAGGCGGATAGGCACCGATTCTTAACTGACCGCCGGCCTGCAGCTTGCCGTTCTTTTCAAGAAGGACAACATCATGTCCGCGCCATGCGCTCATCCATGCGGCAGTCATGCCGGCAGGACCTGCACCGACAACGACAACTTTCTTCGGCTCAGCTGTCTTTGTGAGCATTCTGTCTGCACGGTGTGAGGACTGCGGGTTGTACATACATCCGACACCCCAGTCGCCCGGCATCAGGTTCTCAGGATAGTTGAATTCCATGCATCTCTGTGTGCAGCCGATACACGGGATAATATCTTCAATTGCGCCGCCGACTGCTTTGTTCGGGAAGGCGGGATCGGCGATTGACTGACGGCCCAGTGATACAGCGTCGCAATCACCTCTTCTGATTGCAGTCTCGATTGTGAACGGATCATGGAAGAGACCGACTGAAATAACAGGAATGTCGACTGCTTCCTTGATTCTTCTTGCGTTTGAAAGGTTCCATCCGGACTGCCATGCGGTCGGCGGTACGATGGTCTCCCATGTTTCATATGTACCTGCAGAGATGTGCAGTGCATCATATCCGTATTCTTCAAGCATTGATGCATAGACGACAGTCTCTTCCATTTCAAGACCGCCGATTCTGTTTTCCTTGGAGGAAAGACGGGCAGTGACAGCGAAATCTTCGCCGCATGCTTTCTTGATGCCTTCGCAGACAAGCTTCATGAAGTAAGCACGTCCGTCCACGCCGCCGCCGAATTCATCAACTCTCTTGTTGGAACGCGGGGAGAGGAACTGACCGCCCATGTAGCCGTGGGAAGCGTGGATTTCAACGCCGTCGAATCCGGCTTTCTTCATACGGACAGCCGCATCGACATAATGCTGAATCAGTTCATAGACTTCTTCGGTTGTGAATTCATGAGGTGTTTCACGGTTTGTCGGGCACGGTACGGATGAAGGTGCGACAACCTTGCCGGCCAAGGCGGAGACGGTTTCACGTCCTGCATGGTGGAGCTGAACGATTGTCTTGGCTCCATGCTCGTGGATTACCGAAGCGAGCTTTGTCATGCCCGGAATGCATTCATCTGTCCATCCGGCAGGCTCGCAGGGCATACCGACACCGGTCGGTTCAACGGCTGTGATTTCAATGATAATGAGGCCGAAACCGCCGGCAGCGCGGGCTCCGTAGTAATCAAGAGTGGGCTGGTAAACAAATCCTTTCGGGTCAAAGACACCCGAGTCCATAGCCGGAACGATCAGTCTGTTCTTGATGTCGACGTTACCGATCCGATAGGGTGAGAAAGTGTGATTGAAGCGCATAAACATTACCTCCTTATTCTGTTGTTACACGCAAAAAATACCCTCTTTGATGCTTAACGATTTTACTGTTTGTAAAGAATACTGCTTCCGTCCATAATATAGCGCGCATGCATGACAAATGAAATTGACAAAAAAATTAATGTGTGAGATAAAGGGAACAAATGAACAGTATGTCATTTAAAGAGGTATCTATGACAGTCAAAGATCTCAGATATATCAAAACAGAAGAACTGATCCGAAATGCATTTTTATCATGCTGCTCAGAACGTACGATTGAAGAAATCCATATCAAGGATATCTGTGCCAGGGCAAGGATCAGCCGCAATGCCTTCTACGGTCATTACGACAGCAAATATTCCCTCCTTGAGGCGGTCTACAATGAAGTTGAAAAACGGATGATCGATGATCTGAACGAAGAGATCATCTCCAATCTTTCAAAGGATGCCATGTACCGGACTTCGGAGTGGTGCATCCGTTCGGTGAACAAAAACCGCTCTCTTCTGAAGATTCTTGCAAAATGTTCGGAGACACGCTTCCGTGATATGGTCCGCAGGGTGTTTATCGATGAAACACTGCACGCTGTTTTCAACGGAACGGAACTGATCGAACAGGATCAGGTTCTGAAAATGAGCAGAGCGTGTATATCGGACGGTCTGACGAGTATTATCATGATCTGGCTTGATGAGCCGGGCAGTCTTTCCGAAACGGAGCTCTGTAATTATCTTTACGATATTACCCATTCGGCAGCCGGCTATTTCTACAAGCTGCTGGACAATAAAGAAGGGATTTCAAGGAAATCCGGTGAATGAGACTTCCGTGAATGCGGAAGTTTTTATATATCCAAAGCAATTTGCGATATTTGGCTGATACAATGGTATTAAGCATACAAAAGAAAGAAGGTTCCCATATGTCTTCACCTCTTATGACTTTTCATATTATTATCGAGCGCGCCGGTATCAATGAGCTGAAAGCTCCAAACGGTGCAGCTGTCATGATTCCATTTGGCGGCTATACCGAATCGGAACATTTCAAAGGAAAGATTCTGCCCGGCGCATGCGATGTACAGACAGTCAACGCAGCCCAAATCCGGCATATGTGCGCAAAATATATGTTTGAAGGAATCGACAGAGAAGGAAGAAGATGCAGGCTGTTTGTTGAAAACAACGGATATTTCGAACCGACGTCGAGGCCTGAAGTCTTTCATGCTTGCCCATCCTTTCTCAGCGATTCGCCGTATCTGAGTGAACTGCTTTCAAAACCTGTTTACCGCAGTGAAGGACACGGGACGGCAAGCGGCGTCGATATTCTGATCTTTGATGTCACAAAGGAAAGTCAGAACGAAATGCAGGAAGAAGAAAAAGTTGTTCTGGATCCTTATATCGAAGAACTCTGTAAGCGTGAGAAGGATGAAAAGATTCTTGAAGAGGCGAAGCGGATTTGCGGAACACAAAAGGTTTCCCAGTTGATCTTCTTCTCCAATCATGAATCGAATACATATGTGATTGATGAACCTGATGAACGGGTGATCGCAGCCGTTTTAGCGGCCGTCAGAGGAACGCCGCAGATGGCATTTATGATCAATGAGAAAAACGAGCTGGCGGCGGTTTCCTTCATTGCCGGCAGAATCCGCAACATCGACGATATGGCACTGACTGTTTTTGCTGAAATCTTCAGAGAAACCGGCGGTGCGAAATATTTCGACAGACCTGTCAACCGCTATGCAAGATGGCGGATCAATGAGATTTGAAAAAAGGCGATGTTATGACAGACAAGAAACTCGGATTCGGAATGATGAGACTGCCGCGCAGATCAATTGCGATCGATATTGAAGAAACTTCAAAAATGACCGATCTCTTCCTGGAGGCGGGATTTACTTACTTCGATACTGCATTTGTGTATCCGGGAAGTGAAAAAGCAGTGCGCAAGGCACTGGTCGAACGGCATGAGCGAAGCAGCTATACGATTGCCACAAAGCTGATGGCAACTGCCGTACCGACTGAAAGCATGGCAAAAAAAGAGCTTGAGACTTCGTTGAAGAGACTTGGAACGGATTATGTGGATTATTATCTGCTGCACTCTCTGATGTTATCCAATTACCGGAAGTATGAGAAATATCATCTCTGGGACTTTGTGAAGGAACAGAAAGAAAAGGGCGTGATACGTCATATCGGTTTCTCATTTCATGACGGACCTGAGCTGCTTGAAGAAATCCTGAAGGCTCACCCGGAAGCTGAATTCGTGCAGCTTCAGATCAACTATGCGGATTGGGAAAATCCTTCCGTCACTTCACGTGCCAATTATGAAGTTGCCAGAAAATACGGCAAACAGATTGTGATCATGGAGCCGGTCAAAGGCGGGGCACTGGCGAAGCCGGATGAAAGAATTCAGAAGCTGATGAAAGATAAGAATCCCGATCTTTCCTATGCTTCATGGGCAATCCGCTTTGCGGCGGGACTGGATGGCATTCTGGCAGTATTGAGCGGAATGTCAAATGTTGAACAGATGAAGGACAATCTTTCCTATATGAAGGATTTCAGACCTCTTGATGAAGAAGAGATGAAGGTCATTCATGAAGCACAGAAGATTCTCGGCACATCGAAAACAATCGGCTGCACTGCCTGCTCATACTGCACCAAAGGCTGCCCGCATGACATTCCGATTCCCGATATTTTCAAAGCGATGAATCTGAGACTGGGACAGGGAAGAATTGAAGAAGCCAAAGAGGCTTACAGGGAAATCTCAGGCAGAGGAAACGGCGCCGATGCATGCATCGGCTGCGGACAGTGTGAAGCAGCCTGCCCCCAGCATCTTGAAATCATTTCACTTCTCAAGAAGTGTTCAGAATCACTCGGTTAAAGAAAAAAGGTCGTTGGACCTTTTTTAAAACGAAGCTGTTTCACCTCTCAGGCTGCGGCGGTGGGAAACCATCCGTTTGACCTGAAGGGGACGCGGTTCATCTTCAAATGTGACAAGATTCTTCGCACCTGCCTTCCACAGTTCGATGAGATCTTCCGCATCTTCAACAAAGTCTCTGGCCGGCATGAGGCCGTAGAGTCTTGGCGGGATGACGGAAACGGGGATGTGGTAGAGATTTTTGGCCGCTTTTTGTTTCATGCTGTATTCAAGATGCGGACAGATCATTGCGATGTCCACTTCATCCTGTCTTTTTTCCAGCTGATGGCCGGGAATGAAAATAAATGAAACCTGATCTTCGAGATGCTTTTCAGCAATCTCATGGTCGAGATGACTTGCCAGAGCGCTGCTTGAAAAACCTCCTCCGCAGCAGATTGCGATACGTAACATGTGAATCCTCCCTCATGAGGAAGATTATATTTCAAAGCAAAGCCGCCGTCCATTGAATTGTTCTGTGCTGATCATGTGTGGATTATCATAATGGAAAAACATGCCTGAACCATGTAAAATACAGATTAGAAAAAGCAAACTCAGAAGAGTTGATCATTGAAAGGAGTCAAGAATGACTGATACAACAAAATATGTCCCTTATGAAGAGCGGACAGGAAATGAATCCATCGTTTATTTCACAAGAGATCTTTCACCGGAAGGCATCAAAAAGGCTTACGAAAAAGTCAATGCAAATATCACCGGCAAGGTTGCGATCAAGCTTCATACAGGTGAAAAGAACGGACCGAACATCGTTCCGAGCAGCTGGGTGAAGAAAGTCATGGAAACAACCGACAGCCTCAAAGATGCGACAATCGTTGAGACAAATACGTTTTATGCCGGCGACCGCTATACAACCGAAGAGCATCTTGAAACGCTCAAGGTCAACGGCTGGGACTTCTGTCCGGTTGATATCATGGATGCGGAAGGAACCGTTGATCTGCCCGTCAAAGGCGGCAAGTGGTTCGACCATATGACACATGGCAAAACCATGGTTGACTATGACTCCATGTTTGTATTAACCCACTTCAAGGGTCATGCCATGGGCGGCTTCGGCGGCTCCAACAAGAACATCGGCATCGGCTGCGCAGACGGCCGGATCGGAAAAGCCATGATCCATGCGAAAAACGGCAATGACTGGGGAGTCGTGGAAGATGAGCTGATGGAGAAGATCAGTGAATCCACAAAGGCAACCATCGACTTCTTCGGAAAGAATATCTGCTATGTCAACGTCATGAGAAACATGAGCGTTTCCTGCGACTGCGAAGGGGTTGCCGCACAGCCTGTCGTGACACCGAACGTCGGTATTCTCTCCTCCACAGATATCTGCGCCATTGATTCCGCTTGCGTCGATCTGATCTATGCAATGTGCGAAAAGGATCATAAGGATCTTGTCGAAAGAATTGAAACAAGACACGGCCACAGACAGCTTTCCTACATGTATGAGCTCGGCATGGGCAACCGCAGATACATCCTCATCGATCTTGACAACGAGGAAGCACGCATCACTCCCACAAAGGCAGTCGAGGGTGTCAAACCGTTCAAACTGATCAAATAAACCGTACAGAAGTACGAAAAAGAAACATACCAGAAGGCATGCATATTTGTGCATGTCTTCTTTTTTGAAAAGAAAGGGAATCCATTATGAACAAAACAAGAAACATTGTACTGACAGGTCTGATGATTGCACTTGGCATCGTCATCGTCACCGTGCTCAAAAACTTCGGCGGCCAGCCGATTCTGCGTCTGTTTTCACCGATGCACTTTCCCGTCCTGATTGCCGGGCTTGTGATCGGACCGGTTGAAGGACTGGTATGCGGTTTGATGACACCGGCGCTTTCCTATGTCATTAACCAGCTGCCTCCCAACGGACCTTTTGCGATGATGGCTGAGCTTGGCGTGTATGGGCTCATCACCGGCTTATGCATGAAGACATTCGGCAAGGAAAAGGGAATCCTGAAAATCTATCTGTCACTGATCATTGCGATGATCATCGGCAGAATTGCCGGCGGACTTGTGACAGGCTTTATCCTGAATGCAGGAGAATATTCCATCAGTGCATGGATCAGCGCCTACTTTGTCGGAACACTTCCGGCAATCATTGCCGATCTTGTATTGATTCCCGTTCTTGTAAGAGCTCTTCAGAGAGCAGGTCTTTCCGCAAGATAGCAGAAAAAACAAACGAAATCATTTGCCCGGTGCTAAAATAAACGGTGTTATGAAAATTGCACTTTTGAATGATACATTTCCGCCGGTGATTGACGGCGTGGCAAATGCAGTGAAGAATTATGCCGATTATCTGAATCAGGAAAAAGATACATCGGCTTTTGTTGTGACTCCGTATTATCCGGAAGGAAACTATGAAAGCTATCCCTACAGAGTGCTGACCTATGACAGCGTGGATACTTCGGCATTTACGGTAGGCTATCGGGCAGGCTATCCGATGCCGATCAGAGAGCTTTCGGAAGCTGCCGCACTGAAGCCTGATCTGATTCATGTGCACTGTCCTTTTACATCAAATCTGATTGCAAGAAGCCTGCGTGAAATGACGGATGCGCCGGTTGTATTTACATGGCATACAAAATATGACATCGATATCCGCAATGCAGTTCCCGGTGAGTTATTGCAGAAGCAGATCATCAAAGCACTTGTGCACAATGTGTCCGCATGCGATGAAATCTGGACAGTTTCCGAAGGGGCAGGCAGAAATCTGCAGTCGCTTGGATTTGAACGGGACTACCGAGTGGTGCTGAACGGCGTTGATTTTGAAGCCGGAAAAGCAGATGAAAAAACAGTTTCTGACGCCGTGAGCGGATATGATCTGCCGGCAGGGGTTCCGGTATTTCTCTATGTCGGCAGGATGATGAAATACAAAAATCTTCCTTTGATCATTGAAGCATTGAGAATGCTTGGCAAAGAAGGAAAAGACTTCCGCATGGTATTTATCGGCGGCGGTCAGGATCTTAAAAGCCTGATCAAAGAAGCAGAAGAGACAGGCCTTTCTGTCGATGATCAAAGCAGCGGGATATTACGTCATACAGAAGGCTCACTTTCCGGAAAGATCATATTCACCGGTTCGCTGAAAGACAGAAATCTTCTGAGAGGATGGAATACAAGAGCGGATCTCTTCCTGTTTCCTTCGACATTTGATACAAACGGTCTGGTCGTCAGGGAAGCGGCAGCCTGCTCTCTTGCAAGTGTGCTTGTGAAAGGATCATGCGCAGCTGAAGGAATCACGGACGGCCGCAACGGCTTTCTGATTGATGAATCGTCAGAGGCTCTGTATGAATTCCTGAAACAGAATATGGATGATACGGAAAGATTCCATACGGCCGGAGAACATGCGATGAAAGAAATCTATCTTTCCTGGAAGGATGCGGTTCATATTGCGAAAGGACATTACGAAAACCTTCTGGAAAGGAAACGAAGCGGTTTATGGAAGCCGGTTGAGCTTGCCGATGATCAGTTATTTGAAATGTCTGCGGAAGCTGCCGAACGGTATATGCATATGGCTGAAAATGAATTCCAGGTCTATGAAGGCATGCTCGACAATATTGAAGACCGTGCAAAAATGATCCGCACCCGGTTTGAAAACAGGGCGGATCAGCTGGTCAAAGATGTCAGTGAACTAATATCAAAACATATGGATTAAGGATTGCCTGCTCTGCAATCCTTTCTTTTTGGTATACTTTCCTTGATGGAAAACGGCGAAATCAGACTCAACATTGAAGAAGAAAATCCAAAGAAAGAATCAGGCTATGCGGCGATGGTCCGTTTATCTGACGCAGACCGGAAATATGCAGAAAAGTTTTCGGAAGAGATCGATGTCAGCAACACCAGAATGATTCTTCAGTACGGTTATCAGGCACAGAAACATGTGGTTGATTTTTCAGACCGCTCATTAAGCGATCTGCCTCAGCATGATTATGACGAAATCAAAAATGATCTGAATAAAATGAAGAAAAAGATCGCTTCATTTGAAAGGGAAATGCTCAATCTTGCCGAAGGGGGAACACTCAACGATCAGGTATTCGCTTCGTTCAAATCTGCTTATGAGCGCATTTCTTCAGCTGTCAGTGAAACGGCCAGAAGACTTGAAATCCACCGCAGTTCACTCCTGAGACACCATGCAAGGCTGGAAGATCATTACAATACCTGTATGAATTATATCCGGGAATATGACATGTACATCTATGCCGGCGAATTATGTCTCAAACGCTCAAGGTCCGTTAATCTCAATGATCTTCTGATGCGTGCGAAAAGCAGCGGGCACAAGGAGGATGTTCTGCATGCACAGGATTATGAGCAGGGGTGTGCAAGGCTTGAAAAGAAGCTTTCCGATCTTTCCTTAAGCAGACAGCTGCCGTTTCAGATGTGCACCGAAATCAGGATGATGCAGAATACGGATATTGTCTTTGCGGAAAATCTGCGCTCCTTATGCGTCAATGCATTTCCGTTATGGAAAAGCAGAATCATCCTTTCATACGGAACAGGGACAGAGCGGTATTTCGATCCGCAGATTCTCAAAGACTGCAATGCAAAGCTGATCGCAGCCTGCGATGCATTGATCAAAGCACTCAGCCTGAACCGCACAAAGCGGAAAAAAGGAAGTTTCTTCACAGATTAGGATATGAAAAAACGGTACAGTCAATCGGCTGTACCGTTTGTCATTTTTAAGATCTGTTCTGCTTTTCGACAAGTCTTGAACCGCCGTAGATTTCTCTCAGCTTCGGCTTGTCAATCTTGCCTGTCGCATTGCGGATGACATTGGCGAAAATGATTTTGCGCGGTCTCTTGTAGCGGGGCAGCTCACGGCAGAACTGGTTGAGCTCATCCTCGCTTAATTCATAGCCTTCCTTGACCTGGATGATCGCAGCGGCGATTTCGCCGAGTCTTTCATCCGGAAGACCGATGACAGCAGCGTCATGAATCTTCTGGTTTGTCATCAGGAAGGATTCAATCTGAACCGGATAGAGGTTCTCACCGCCGGAAATGATGACGTCTTTCTTACGGTCGACCAGGAAAATGAATCCGTCTTCATCCATCATGGCCATATCACCGGTATGGAGCCAGCCGTTTTCAAGAACTTCGGCTGTTGCCTCAGGATTCTTATAGTATTCAACCATGACGCCGGGGCCCTTGACGCAAAGCTCACCGACATCTCCCTGTCTGACAGGCTGGTTTGTTTCATCGACAATTTTTGTTTTCCAGCCATAGCCCGGAATACCGATGGCACCGACTTTGGAAACATTCTCCATGCCAAGGTGCACACATCCCGGACCGGTGGATTCGGAAAGACCGTAGTTTGTATCATACTGATGATTCGGGAAGTAGGTCAGCCAGTGCTTGATGAGGCTCGGCGGTACAGGCTGTGCACCGATGTGCATTAAGCGCCATTGGCTTGTTCTGTAATCTTCAAGTTTGATTTTTCCTGAATCAAGGGCAGCGAGGATGTCCTGTGCCCAGGGGACAAGCAGCCAGACAATCGTGCAGCCTTCATTGGAAACCGCACGCATGATCGCTTCCGGAGAGTTTCCTTTGAGAATGACGGCGCGGCTGCCGGTATAAAGAGAACCGAACCAGTGCATTTTCGCTCCTGTATGGTAAAGAGGAGGGATGCAGAGGAATGTATCGTTTCTGGTTGTTTCATGATGGATGGCTTCCATGCGTGCCGACTGCATGAGCGCTTCATGTTTCAGAAGGATGGCTTTGGGGAAGCCGGTTGTTCCGCTTGAAAAATAGATCGCTCCGTCATCGGTGTCCTGCACTAGGATCTTCGGTGCTTCCGAAGAGTAGTTGGCAGCCTGACGGTAGTAGTCTTCTGCATAAGCCGGTGTCTGATCGCCGACGAAGAAGAGCAGGGTGTTCTTCTTGATCTTATCGGCAATATCTTCAATTCTTCCGATAAACTCCGGTCCGTAGAAGAGGACATCGCTGTCGGAAGCGTCAATGCAGTATTCAATTTCATCGGCAGTGAAGCGGAAGTTGAGCGGCACGGCAATCGCTCCTGCTTTGAGGATACCGAAGTAAATCGGCAGCCATTCCAGGCAGTTCATGAGCAGAACTGCACATTTCTGACCGGGCAGAATGCCTCTGTCCATCAGCATATTCGCAACACGGTTTGCCTTTTCATCAAAGACAGCCCATGTGATCTGGCGTCTGTAGAATGTGTTTGAAGTCGGCTGGATGAGTTCATATTCCTTCCATGTGACTCGCTGTTCTTCTCTGAGCTCCGGGTTGATTTCGACCAGGGCCACATCGTTTCCGTAAAGTTTTCTGTTTTTTTCCAGAAGATCTGTAATCGGCATAATCGTAACGTCCTTTCAACAATTTAGTGCGTTAACGCATTGTAACATTAAAATGTTGAATTATCAATATATGAGCGATATAATACAAAACATATTAACCCGCAGTTGAAAAAAGGGATATGAAACGGAGAGAGTCATGGAAAATCCGAAGAAAAAAGAACTGATGCTTGGCAACAAAGCAGTCGCAAGAGGCTTATATGAAGCAGGTGTCTGCTTCATTTCCAGCTATCCCGGTACACCGAGTACCGAGATCACGGAAGAGGCCGCAAAGTATGATGAAATCTATTGTGAATGGGCACCCAATGAAAAGGTGGCCATGGAAGCAGCATTCGGCGCAAGCCTGGCCGGCAGAAGAGCATTCTGTGCGCAGAAGCACGTCGGTCTCAATGTAGCTGCCGACCCTCTTTATACAATGTCTTATACAGGCGTCAATGCAGGCCTCGTTGTCGGGGTTGCCGATGATGCCGGTATGCATTCAAGCCAGAACGAGCAGGACAGCCGCCATCATGTGATCGCTGCCAAGCTGCCGATGCTGGAACCGTCCGATTCGGCTGAAAGCCTTGAATTTACAAAGAGAGCTTTTGAAATTTCCGAACAGTTTGACACACCGGTACTGATCAAGATGTGCACAAGAGTTGCCCACTCGCAGTCGCTGGTTGAACCGGGTGAAAGACAGGTTCCTGTCAGGGAATATGAAAAGAATATCGCCAAATATGTCATGATGCCGGGCAATGCGATCAGACGCCATCCGATCGTTGAGCAGAGAACCCGGGATCTGATTGAATTCGCTGAAACAAGCGATCTGAACAGAGTCGAAATGGGTGATACATCACTCGGCATTATCACATCTTCCACATCCTATCAGTATGTCAAGGAAGTCTTCGGCGACAAGGCAAGTGTATTGAAACTCGGCATTGCCAACCCGCTTCCCGAGAGACTGATACGTGATTTTGCATCAAAGGTTGAAAGACTGGTTGTTGTCGAAGAGCTCGATCCGATCATTGAGAATCATGTCAAGGCGCTCGGCATCAAAACAGAAGGCAAGAATATCTTCCCGCTTGAAGGAGAATTCTCCCAGAATCTGATTGCTGAAAAGCTCGGCGTCACTCCCCATAAGGGAAAGAAGCTGGAAGATGCGATTCCGCCCCGTCCGCCGGTGATGTGTGCAGGCTGCCCGCACAGAGGCATGTTCTATACACTCAAGCAGAACAAATGCACCGTACTCGGCGATATCGGATGCTATACACTCGGTGCAGCGGCTCCGCTTGCGACAATTGAAACAACATTATGCATGGGCGCATCGATCGGTGCAGTTCATGGCTTCAATAAGATTCTCGGTGAAAAGAGCGAATCAAAGACAGTTGCGGTCATCGGCGATTCAACATTCATGCATTCCGGCATGACAGGTCTTGCCAATGTTGCCTACAACCAGTCAAATTCAACCGTGATCATTCTTGACAACTCGATCACCGGCATGACCGGCCACCAGCAGAATCCGACCACCGGATACAACATCAAAGGCGATCCGGCCGGCAAGATTGATCTTGAAGCATTGTGCAGAGCGATGGGATTCAGCAGAGTCAGAGTCGCTGATCCGTACAATCTGAAAGAATGCGATCAGGTTCTGAAAGAAGAACTTTCCGTCAATGAACCGTCCGTCATTATTTCAAGAAGACCTTGTGCACTGCTCAAATATGTCAAGCATAAACCTGCCCTCAAGGCAGATCCGGGTAAGTGCGTCGGCTGTCAGTCATGCATGAGAATCGGCTGCCCGGCAATCTCCATCAAGGAAGGCAAGGCATGTGTTGACGCAACTCTCTGCGTCGGATGCGGCGTCTGCTCACAGCTGTGTCACTTTGACGCACTTGTTTCATCAGAACAGGAGGCTTAAACATGAATACGAAGAATATTATGATCGTCGGCGTCGGCGGACAGGGAAGTCTGCTCGCTTCAAAGCTGCTCGGCCATCTGTTAATGAACCAGGGCTATGATGTCAAGGTTTCCGAAGTTCACGGCATGAGCCAGCGCGGCGGAAGCGTCGTCACATATGTCAGATACGGCGATAAGGTTTATTCACCTGTCATTGATCAGGGTGAAGCGGATGTCATCGTTTCCTTTGAAGCTCTCGAAGCTGCCAGATGGCTTTCCTATCTGAAGGAAGACGGCGTGATTGTTACAAATACACAGCAGATTGATCCGATGCCGGTCATCACCGGAGCGATGAAATATCCTGAAAATGTAATTGAAAAAATGAAGAATGCAGGCGTTAAGGTCGATGCGCTTGACTGTCTGAAGCTGGCTGAAGAAGCAGGTTCTTCCAAAGCGGTCAACGTTGTCCTTCTCGGCAGACTTTCTCATTACTTTGACATTGATGAGGCGGACTGGATGGCTTCGCTGGAAGCGATTGTTCCTTCCCGTTTCCTTGAAATGAATAAGAAAGCATTCGAACTTGGGAAAAATGCCTGAGATCTGAGATTGGGGAGGATACATGGAAGAAAGGTACTATCAGAAAGAAATTGAGACAGCCAGCCGTGAGGAAATCAGGGCAATCCAGTCGGAAAAACTCATCAAACAGGTTCATCATGTCTATAACAACGTTCTGTTTTACAGAAAGAAAATGGAAGCTGCCGGCGTGACACCCGATGACATCAAATCCATCGATGATCTCTATAAGCTTCCCTTTACGACAAAGGATGACCTCAAGGAACAGTATCCCTACGGTCTGCTTGGCATGCCTCTGAAGGATTGCGTCCGCATTCAGTCGACTTCAGGCACAACCGGCAAGCGTGTTGTCGCATTCTATACCCAGCATGACATTGACATCTGGGAAGACTGCTGCGCACGTGCGATTACGGCAGCCGGCGGAACAAATGAAGATGTCTGCCAGGTCTCCTACGGATACGGTCTTTTCACAGGCGGTCCGGGTCTTAACGGCGGTTCCCACAAAGTCGGATGCCTGACTGTTCCGACAAGCTCAGGCAACACGGACAGACAGATCATGTTCATCATGGATCTGCAGGCAACCATTCTCTGCTGCACACCTTCATATGCGGCATATCTTGGCGAAAGAATGAAGGAACTCGGCTACGGTCCGGATGATATTCCTCTCAAGGCAGGAATCTTTGGTGCTGAAGCGTGGAGTGATGAAATGCGCCGCGATATCGAAAAGACACTCGGTATCAAGGCTTATGATATCTATGGCTTAACTGAAATCTCAGGCCCGGGCGTTTCCTTTGAATGTTCCGCCCAGCAGGGTATGCATGTCAATGAAGATCACTTCGTTCCGGAAATCATCAATCCGAAGACAGGTGAAGTGATGGAAGGCGGCGAGCAGGGTGAGCTTGTCTTCACATGCCTTGACAAGGAAGCGTTCCCGCTGATCCGTTACAGAACACGTGATATCTGCATGCTCAACTATGAAAAGTGCTCATGCGGCAGAACACATGTCAGAATGAGAAAACCGATGGGCAGAACAGACGATATGCTGATTATCCGCGGCGTCAACGTCTTCCCGAGCCAGATCGAAACCGTGCTGCTCAACAACGGCTATCCGGCAAACTATCAGATCATTGTCGACCGTGTCAACAACACCGATACACTCGATGTCCAGGTTGAAATGACACCTGAAATGTTCACTGACAACATCGGTGACATCTCCGACCGTCAGAAGGTTCTTGTGGATGGCCTCAGGTCAATGCTTGGCTTAAAGGCAAAGGTCACACTTGTTGCACCGAAGACAATTGCAAGAAGTGAAGGAAAAGCTGTTCGCGTCATCGACAAGAGAAAGATATAATAAAAGCAGAAGGAAAAAACCGGAGGAGTGGATAATGAGTATCAAACAGATTTCAATATTTCTGGTCAACAAACCGGGAACGCTGAAAAACATGACCGGCGTCCTGGCTGCCAATCACATTGATATGCGCGCAATTTCTCTTGCGGAGACAAAGGAATACGGCATTGCGAGAATCGTTGTCGACGATGTCATCCGCGCAGTCGATATTCTCAAGGAAGCTGATTTTGTCACAAGCGTCAACTCGGTCATCGCTCTTGAGATTCCTGATGAACCGGGAGCTCTTGATGCACTGCTGGAAACATTTGCGTCTGTGAACGTCAATATTGAATATATGTATTCATTCATTATCGGACACGAGCGCAGAAGTGCCGGAATGATCTTCCGTGTCAATGATACGGCAGCTGCTGAAAACAAGCTCACGGCAAGAGGAATCCAGGTTCTCTCGCTCGAAGATATCCAGTAATCAAAACTTCAATTGAATCAATAAGACGCAGGCCGTACGGTCTGCGTTTTATGATGGAGCAGGGGACTCATTCACAATAAAAAAGTGCGCTTTTCTGCACACTTTGAGAGAGTCTATAATGACAGCAGCTCTGCCGCATTTTCACCCATGATTTTTGTATATTGTTCTTTGCTTAACGGCAGCTTTCTGAACACTTCCGTATACTCAGCCTGATCTGCCCATGGGCAGTCCGTTCCAAAAAGAATCCTGTCTGCTCCGAAGAGATTGACCATCTCCATGAATTCTTCATTTGTTAAAAGCCATGGTTCATCTTCTTTCCAGTGATCATCCAGCCGGTGCACCGGGTAAAGCGAGAAGGCTGTATCCAGCAGTACATTTGTATGAACCAGCTTTTCGCATACTTCCTTCCAGTTCTGCCAGCCTCCCATATGGGCAAGGATCAGCGTGAGCTCTGGGATTTCTTCCGTCACATGAAGGCTCATTTCAGGTGAGCAGTGCACCGCACCGGGATAGCCGATATCATCCCCGGCATGGGTAATGACAAAGAGGCCCAGTTCAGCGCAGCGCTTCATGATGTCCATGAATTTCACACCGTCAAGATCATATCCCTGATAGACGGGATGAAGTTTAATGCCTTTAAGACCGAGCTGCTTCACTCTTGCAAGCTCTTCATACCAGCCTTCATAATCAGGATGGATGGCACCGGCTGAAATGATGCCGATGTCTTTGTATTTCAGGTTGTTTTCGTATGCGGTGGTATTGATCTTTTCAACCTGGGACGGTTTGGTGGCAACCGGCAGTACAAGAGAATAATCGATTCCTGCTTTCTTCATCGATGCATAAAGACTGTCTGCAGTCGCATCGGTGGAAGGTCTGATATGAGCAACAGATGCCAGGGAATCGATTGTCCGCTTTGCAATGCGGTCGGGGAATGTATGTGTATGGATGTCTGCAATCATATGAATACCGATACCGGCAGCCATGATGGCTGCCGGTTCCTTTTTTCTTCTTTTTTGCAAATCGCTTATGACTCGCTGTCGCCGAGAGCTTCGCGCTGGGGAACCAGAACTTTTTCATTGTAGCATGCAAATGCATCTTCAACGACTTTCTGATCCGGTTTCGGTGTGAAGAGTGAGATGACCGGTACAAGGATGAGACCGGCAATCATGCAGAAGGCTCCGGCATTGATCGGGGACTGCAGAAGAGCAGGGAAGCTTCCTCTGACAAGCATATTTGCCAGCATGACAACGGTTGAGAAGATGAAGCTGACCCAGACTGAAGCTCTGGTAGCGCCTTTCCAATAGAGGCCGTATAAGAACGGAGCCAGGAATGCACCGGCAAGAGCACCCCAGGAAACACCCATCAGCTGAGCAATGAAGGTGATGTTGGACTTGTACTGAATGATTGCAATGACAACCGAGACTGCAATGAAGACAACGATCAGCGCTCTCATGATGAAGACCTGTTTCTTTTCATCCATGTCTTTGATGATGTGACCCTTGAGCAGATCAAGCGTCATTGTGGAAGAGGATGTGAGAACAAGTGAAGATAATGTGCTCATGGAAGCAGATAATACAAGAATGACAACGATTGCGATCAGGAAATCAGGAAGTCCGCTGAGCATGGTCGGAATGATGGAGTCATAGCCGCCGGCAGCGATGTCAATTTGTGAAGAGAAGAGTCTTCCGAAACCGCCCAGGAAGTAGCATCCTCCGGCAACGATGAATGCGAATGCTGTGGAGACGATGGTACCTGTGGAAATGGACTTTTCACTCTTGATTGCATAGAATTTCTGTACCATCTGCGGCAGTCCCCATGTACCGAGGGAAGTCAGAATGACAACGCCGAGCAGATTCAGAGGATCCGGTCCGAAGAAGGAATTGAATACGCCGGGTGATGAAGAGACTGTTTCATCAGTGACCATTGCAAGGCCGTTGAGTGCTGCTAAGAAGCCGCCCTGGCTTTTGAGGACTGCATAGATGACTGCACAGATACCAAACAGCATAATGATACCCTGAATGAAGTCGTTGATCGCAGTTGCCATATATCCTCCGGCAATGACATAGATGCCGGTCAATACTGCCATGACTATGACACAGATCGAGTAGTCGATATTGAATGCCATTCCGAACAGTCTTGAAAGACCGTTGTACAGGGAAGCTGTGTAGGGAATCAGGAAAATGAATGTGATCACACTGGCAGCGATTTTGAGAGCAGTCGAACCGAAGCGGGCTTCGAAGAACTGCGGCATGGTGGCGGAGTGCAGATGCTGGGACATGATTCTTGTTCTTCTGCCGAGAATGACCCAGGCCATCAGAGAACCGATGAGTGCGTTTCCGATACCGATCCATGTGGAAGCGATACCGTATTTCCAGCCGAACTGGCCTGCATAGCCGACGAAGATAACTGCCGAGAAGTAGGATGTGCCGTATGCAAATGCTGTCACCCACGGACCGACCGAACGGCCGCCGAGTACGAATCCGCTGACATCAGCGGAACTGTGTCTGTACATGAATCCGATTCCGATCATGACAGCAAAGAATAAAATCAATAAGAATACCTTGAAAAACATAATCTATCCCTCCATAATACTTTAACACTTCAAAGCATTAACGTATCAGTCCACTAAAGTATACCTGCCTGCATGCAAATTGGCAAGAGGTTTCTGCCATTGAATTTAATCCTTTAAAGTGGTAATATTCCATTGGGAGAACCATATGAAAAACAATCTCGATTCATTTGAAATCAATCAGCTTTTTCAGGCAATTCTCAGCCTGGAGACAGAAGAAGAGTGCAGGAAATTCTTCAAGGACATCTGCACCGTCAATGAGCTTAAGACATTTGCTCAGAGATTCGATGTCGGCATCCGTCTGCTCAACGGGAAGACCTATCAGGAGGTTTCCAAAGAAACAGGTGCTTCGACTGCAACAATTTCACGCGTGCGCAGACTGCTCGGCGATGATGAAGACGGCCTTGAGATGGCAGCGGCCAGACTGAAGGAAAAAGAGAATCAGAAATAAGGATATCCGAAAGAAGGATATCTTTTTAGAAAAAGACACTATGAAAGATTTTACGATCCATACAAAAGAAGATCTGATTCAGGCGGTGAAGGACTTCGGCTTCCTGCCGTTTTTTGCCAATGAAATTCCCGGTTTTTCAATTGAGGAGCACTGTGCTCCGGAAGCCTATTTCGGCAGTGAACCGGGCGTATGGGAATGGAAGGGACCGGTGATCCAGGAAACCCGATGTGCCTATGGAAAATTCTTCGGCAAAAAGGCAGGCTATATCACAAAACAATGGTTTTATGATTTTGCCAATTACCGCAGAGACGGATATGACTATGACGCCCGTTTTGAGGATGGTCTGGCAACGTATGAAGATCAGTATCTCTATAATCTGATCGCATCAAGGCATTCCATTCTTTCCAAAGATGCCAAGGCAATCGGCGGCTATGTGAAGCCTCGTGAAACATCAAAGGATTCATGGGAACCGCGCAAAGGCTTTGATACAAGAATCACGAGACTTCAGATGCAGTGCTATGTGCTGACCAGTGACTTTGAATATGAAGTCGATAAAAACGGAAACTTCTATGGCTGGGGGATTGCCCGCTATGCGACGCCGGAAGAATTCTACGGAAAAAAGTGGGTGAACAAAGTCTATCAGCGCACGCCCGAAGAGTCATATCGGAGAATCCTGAAGCATCTGAAAAAGGTGCTGCCGGGAACGGATGAAGAATTAATCAGAAAACTGATCGGCTGAATAAAATCAGCCGGTCTTTTCGTAACAGCTGTACGGTCAGATACATAAGAGCAGTTCATGTGTCTGATGCAAACGTGCTACAATACTGAAGTTAACAAGAAGGTGTGATGATGCAGAATGATTTTGGCAGTGGAAAAATCTGGAAGGTAATCTTTGCCCAGTCGATGCCGCTGATGCTGGCACAGTTGGTTCATCTTTTATACAACGTTGTCGACCGAATTTATATCGGCCATCTGGAAGGAATCGGTTCCATGGCTCTGACCGGAATCGGACTTGCCTTTCCTTTGACAACATTGATTGCGGCCTTTACAAATCTCTTCGCTACCGGCGGTACGCCGCTGTTTGCGATTGCGCGCGGGGAAGGAAAGGAAGATCATGCCGAAACAATCCTGTCCCAGGTGTGCGGTGCGCTTGTGATCTCTTCGGTCATTCTCTTTGCATTAAGCTATGTTTTCCGCAAGCCGATCTTATATGCATTCGGTGCTTCGGATGCGTCCTATGTCTATGCCGATGAATATCTGAAGATTTATTTATTCGGTACGGCAGCAGCGATGCTCTCGACCGGTTTAAACGGTTTTATCAATGCAAGCGGCTATCCGAAAATCGGCATGATGACCGTTCTGCTCGGCGCATTCCTGAATCTGGTTCTTGATCCGGTATTCATTTATTTATTCCATATGAATGTGGCAGGTGCAGCTCTTGCAACAGTGATTTCACAGATTGCTTCAGCCGCCTGGGCACTCTCATTCTTCACCGGCTCACATGCGGTTTACAGAATCAACCCGGGAAAGATGCTGCCGAAGCTTTCCGTCATGAAAGAGATCATTCCGCTCGGAACGGCCGGATTTGTCATGCAGGGCACAAACGCTGCCGTGCAGATCATCTGCAACATTGCGCTGCGTCAGTATGGCGGCGATCTCTATGTCGGTCTTATGACGGTCATCAACTCGGTCAGAGAAATATTGTCACTTCCGGTCAATGCAATTTCGCAGGGCTCGCAGCCTGTTCTCAGCTTCAACTTCGGGGCAAGAAAATACAGCCGCATCAAGGAGGGCATCAAAGTATCGACACTTGCTTCATTTGTCTATACGGCAGCTGCCTGGGCGGTTGTACTGATTTTCCCGAAACAGCTGATTTCGATTTTCACCAACAGTGCAGAGATGATCGAGGCAGGAACACCGGCACTGAAGATCTATTTCTTCGGCTTTATCTTCATGACTCTTCAGTTTGCGGGACAGTCTGCCTTTACGGCTCTGAAGTGCTCAAAACGGGCAGTGTTCTTCTCAATCTTCAGAAAAGTCATTATCGTTGTTCCGCTGACCCTGATCCTGCCGGCAATCGGGTATGGCGTCAAAGGAGTCTTCCTTGCCGAGCCGATTTCAAATCTTGTCGGCGGTATGGCGGCGTTTGTTACAATGTATCTGACGGTTTACAGAAAATTCCCGGCAGACGGGGAAGCTGCACATATATAGGAGGAAATGTATGAAACAGAAAGTTCTTGCAGGATTGCTGGCAGCGGGACTGCTTTGCGGATGCGGAAACATTTCGCAGCAGGTCAATGACTGGAACGGTCATATTTCAGGAAACACCTATACAATCGATACATTTGACAACTACGGCACAAAGGTGCTGACAACCCATGGCGACAGAATCGATGTATCGGGAAATGTCGTTCAGGAAGAAACATACAACGCGGATGAAAACTCAACCGGATATATCAATACACTAAGTTCAGTCATCACGCTTGATATTGACGGCTCGCAGATGCTGACATGCGGCGATACATGCATTTTCTATGAAAAGGGACTGCAGCCGGATTATGACTTCTCAGTCAAGGAGATCAATTCCGAATCAGATTCCATTGCCGATACACCGCTTGTTTCAGGCGTTGTCAACAGAGTCAAAAATGCATTCGGCAAGCCGGTGGTTGTGATTATCAAATCGCAGACAGGCGTACCGATCTATGCATTCAGCGGCCGCAAGGTCACATGGTCGATTCCTGCCGATCTGCCCAAGTTCACCAAGCTGATGGTGGACGGACGCGCTCTCTATCTGCATCGTGCCAATTTCCAGATCATTGATCTGGATCTGATCGATGAGCAGGGGTAAGCCGATGAAGGTCATACTTGTAAGCGACAGCCATGGCGACAGAAAGTGCCTGGATGATCTCAGAATCATGTATCAGGATGCCGATGCATTTGTGCATTGCGGCGATCTGCAGATTCCATATGAAGCTGCCGCTGATTTCATCACAGTCAGAGGCAATACCGATTTTGATCCCGATTATCCATGGGGACGCGTGGAGGAATTTGAAGGCAACCGTGTATTGATTGTGCACGGGCATGCCTATCTCAATCCTTTTGACAGAGAAGATCTGACGCCTCTTGCCAATGCCGCAAAAAAATATGAATGCAGTGCCGTATTCTTCGGACATACACATGTGTCATGTGATTCCATGTGCAAAGGAATTCATATCCTCAATCCGGGATCGATCCGCAGACCGAAGGATTTCGCATTCCCGTATCCGACCTATATGGTTCTCGATATCACAAAAGAGGGCATTGCAGCAGAGCGGAAAGTATATGAACCGCTTCAGAATCAATAATCCTTGTGAATATTCTCTTCATTTTCTAAAATAGAATTATAGATAATATAGAAAAAAACGGGGAGAATCTCATGTTTGATTGGATCAGAAAACTGTTCAGCAGAAAAGACAAAGAAGAGGTACAACCAGTGGAAGAAACAAAGATCGAATTCAGCACTCTTGAACCGGATGAAGATCTGAAGAATGCTGAAATGCCGGCCAGCCGTTTTACGCAGGAATATGCAGAATTTGTTGAATCAGAGATTTCGAAAGCTCCCGAAAAGAGCCTGGCAGAAGAGATGATGGAAGATCCGTTCGCTGATATCGCTGCTCAGGATGAAGATGTCGAAGTCCCTGAAGTTCAGGAAGAAGCAGAAGAAACAGCAGAAGAAGAAACTGCTGCGGAAGCTGAAGAAGCGGAAGAAAAGACAGAAGAGGAACTGAAAAAAGAAATGATGGACGATCCGTTCGCCGATCTTTCCGCTGAATACGAAGAAGTCGAATAATACTGACAAAAACAGGAGCTGTTTTTCTTCTGAATTTTATGAAGAGCAACAGCTCTTTTTTGTGGATCTGAACATGAACGGGAATTGAAAAAGGAAGCTGATTTCAGCTTCCCTGAATTTACTTTGCCTTGAACAGTGTTCCCACCGGTTCGCCATCCATCAGCTTGTATAAGATGACAGGATCGGAACCGTTGAGCACCCATGTGTCGATATGCTGGGCTGTGGCAAGGTCTGCCGCCTGCAGCTTTGTGCGCATACCGCCGGTGCCTCTGCGGCTGCCCGCTCCGCCGGCAAGCTCATAGGTTTCATCGGTGATTTCATCAATCTGTCTGATCAGGTTTGCATTCTTGTAGAGTCTTGGATCGCGGTCATAGAAGCCGTCGATGTCGGAAAGAATCACGAGTCTGTCCGCTCTGCAGAGAATGGCAACAACCGCCGACAGCATGTCGTTGTCGCCGAACAGCTTTTCTTCCGATTCGATTTCGGTGTAGCTGACCGAGTCATTTTCATTGACGATCGGAATGACGCCCAGTTCAAGAAGCGATTCGAACGTATTGGCGAGATTCTCCTTTTTGACTTCCTGGCGGATGTCTTCGGCATTGAGAAGAATCTGGGCAACCGTCTTGCCGTATTCTCCGAAGAACTTGTCATATAAAAACATGTTTTCACACTGACCGACAGCGGCCGCTGCCTGCTTCATGCGCATTTCTTTCGGCTTGCCGGGAAGGTGAAGCTTGTTGGCTCCCACAGCGATGGCGCCGGAGGATACGAGTATTACTTCATTGCCCATATTCTGGATGTCGCTGAGCACTCTGGAAAGAAGCTCGATTCTTCTGAGATTTGAGTTTCCGTTTTCGTTTGTCAGGGTGGATGTGCCGACTTTGATCACGATCCTGTGTTTCTTGGAAGTCATATGATTGTCCTCATTTTTTTATGTTTAAGATTTTAGCACACTGAAGCGTAAAGGGATACATCAAAGCGTCTGTGGTAAGATAGACGCATGAGAAAAATTTTATTTCCCTTATATCTGAAGGAAGATGAAGCTGATTTTCGCTTCTATCAGAACATATTTGAAAAAGAAGGCTTTGTTTTTGCAAAAGCAAAAACGGAACAGCTTCTTTTAAGAGCGGACGCCGTGTTATGCATGGCAGATGAAAAAATAAGCGGCGATGAAGAAATCTCTTCATTTCTGAATACGGCACTGAGCCGGGATATTCCGGTTGTTCTGATCCATGCATCAGAAAATCCTGAACTCAAAAGTCATACCGGCGTGATTGACGCAAATACTGTCAGCTTTGAAACATTAAGAAAGATGATTGCCGAAAGGCAGAGTGATATCTTCCGCAAAGAGCAGAAAGAAACAAAAGGCTCAAAGATTTTCGGAATCATCTGTTTTGTGATCTGTGCGCTGCTGGCAGCTGTTCTTTTATGGCGGGCTGTTTCATTTACGATGAATCATGAAGAAGAAAAGATCATCGAGAAAGAAGAAATCAGCGAGCACGTCAGGAAGTCGGTTGTCAGGGTTTATTCCCTAAGCTCCATGAATGAAGATGCATGGCGCGGGTGCGGCTTTGTGATTGATGAAGACGGATATATTGTGACCAACGCCCATGTCGTTGATCATGCGGCGGTCAGCTATTATGTGATGTATCGCGAAAACAGATATGAAGCAGAAGTGATCGCTGTATCCGAACAGGAAGATATTGCTCTGCTGAAGATCAATACTTCAACAAATGCAGTTCTGAAGATTTCCGAAGTCAATCCCTTAAAGGATGATGTGCTCTATGCGGTTGGCTATCCGGGCGATCAGAAGCTGACTGTGTTAAGCGGAACTTCGCTCGGCGGTGTGATTCATTTTGAGAAAGGAGTTTCCTATATGCCGGTGCAGATGGCACTGAAAGAAGGAATTTCAGGTTCACCGGTACTCAATCAGTATGGCGAAGTGGCAGGAATCGCTTCGGCAGTATCGGTTCAGGATGAAAATCTGTCATTTATCGTTCCGGCTGATCTTGTCAGGGACTTTGTCAAAGATTATCTCTTCATGCATGAATGAAAACCCTTGAAATTCTTTCTGAAAGAGAGTAACGTTACTTTTCAGAAAGAAGGATTCAAAATGGAAATCTTAATGAAGCAGATCGATGAACTCCCCACTCCCGAAGGTATGAAAGAGATGTTTCCGATTGATGAGGAAACAAAGCAGATCAAAAAGAGACGGGATGAGGAAGTTCAGAAGATCCTTTCCGGAGAGGACGGCAGACTGATTCTTGTCATCGGCCCGTGTTCCGCCGACCGTGAGGATGCAGTCCTCGAATACATTTCACGCCTTGCAAAGCTGCAGGAAAAGGTAGCTGACCGTATTTATGTGATTCCCCGTGTCTATACCAACAAACCCCGTACAAAGGGAACGGGTTACAAGGGAATGCTGCACCAGCCCGATGCAAGGAAGGATGAAAACATGCTTGCCGGCATCATTGCCATCCGTCAGCTGCATACCAATGTTGTGAAGCAGTCAGGCTTTACAAGTGCGGATGAAATGCTCTATCCGGAAAACTATGCCTATCTTTCCGATCTGCTCGGATATGTCGCAGTCGGTGCAAGAAGCGTTGAAGATCAGCAGCACCGCATGGTTGCCAGCGGCATCAATGCGCCGGTTGGAATGAAGAACCCGACCGGCGGAGATATTTCCGTCATGATGAATGCGATGATCGCTGCCCAGTCTGTACAGAAGTTTGTTTACAGAGGCTGGGAAGTTGAAACAAGCGGCAATCCGTTCGCTCATGCAATCTTAAGAGGTTATGTTGATAAATTCGGCATTTCCCATCCGAATTACCATTATGAAGATTTAAGGCATCTGATCGATGCATATGCAGCGACAGATCTTGCCAATCCCGGTGTCATCGTTGACTGCAACCATGCGAATTCCGGTAAGAAATTCAATGAGCAGATCCGCATCGCCAAGGACATCATGCACAGCTGCCATGTTTCAGGCGAAGTCAACAGACTTGTCAAGGGACTGATGATTGAAAGCTATCTGGTTGACGGATCACAGCAGCCCGGCGGCAGCTGCTACGGACAGTCGATCACGGATCCGTGCCTGGGCTGGGAGAAGACGGAAAAGCTGGTTTATGAACTGGCTGATCTTGTTGAAATGTGAAAGAAATGATGAAACGCACTTTCCGTTACGGGAGGTGCGCTTTTTCAAAACGCATGTTTTTGCATATAATGGATATGTGAGGAAAGAGCAATATGGAAAGCAGCTATTGGCGTGAGCTTGCCCAAAATGATTCCGGAAGTATTGAAGATACATTCCTGAGAATCCGCGAGCTTTATTATTCACTTCTGAAACATCTCTATGACAACCCGCGGGAAATACCAGACTTCCGCATTCATTTTTCACTCACTCCCCGCGATGAGGAGAGCGGCCTTTCAGAGGGCTATCAGATTGCCACAATCAGCCGCAGAAGCCGTGAAGTGAGTGAAATGACAATCACTGATGTCACTGAAATTCCGAATTTTGAAAACTCCTATACCTGGTATCAGGACAATGTCTTTGTGATTTTTGATTACTGCGGCAGCGGGATTACGCCGCTTCAGTTCATCACCCGTGCCTTCTATGAAGAAGTCTATAAGCAGATGTATTTCTACGGAATCAGAAGGGTGAATATCTCGCATATGTACGATCTGATCATATCGGGAGGCGTGGTCGAATTCTTCTATGGCTTCTACAAGCTCGATATCAACTTCTTAATGAATCTGTCGGCAGAAACCTATGAAAAGCATTATGCCGACTGCCGTATCATTATTCCCAAAGTTTCCAGCCGCTCCACCAGACGCAGCGCAAAGCAGGGGCTGTCTGTTGCCTTCAATGAACCGATTCTGTTTGCTTCTGAGAATCACAGGCAGATCAGAAAGCTTCTTGAGCTTTCCAATGAAAAGCTGGCGCTGGTTGTGGATGAAAACGGAAAAATACGCGGCCTAAGTGACAAGCATGTATTCCCCAATGAATGCGAAATCAAAATCAGAGGGCACCTCTCATGGCGGATCGCATATGAAGGAATGCATAAGCTGTCCTATTACAATGCACGCTATCACATGGTGAGCGATCATAAACCTGACATTGATATATCAGATCTGATCAGGGAGATCGATCCGAAGATTTCACCGGTTGAAATTTCACGGATTGCATCACTGATCATTGAAGCTTCCCGTCAGAAATTCGGAACGATTCTGATTTTCGGCAAAACGAAAGATATCATGGATGAAACAGAACGTCTGACCGAGGCGAGGGTAGGAATCGGTATCGATCCGCTGTCACTGGATCATCACCGTGACATTCTGCCGTCCTTTGTCTCAATCGACGGAGCGCTGCTTGTCGATACAAAATGCAGCTGCTGCTGCATCGGCGCAATTCTTGACGGAGACGCCGCCAAAGGAAGTGTTGCCCGCGGGGCAAGGTTCAATTCATCTCTGAACTATATCAAGCGGAGAAATGCTCTCGGTCAGAAGCTGATCGCAATCGTGATTTCGGAAGACGGCACAACCGATGCCATCAGCGAAGACTCCGTTACAAGACTGAATGTGTGATCTTGATTTTGCTTTTTGCATGACGCATAATCAAGTTAACGAAAGACGGGTGCATTTCCCGTACTGTTTGTTCATCATTGAAAATAAATCAGAAAGGATGTCTTAGCCATCCGGCGATTTTTCTCTTTTGGAAGGAGGCAATGATGAGTGTATATGACCGCATCCGTGCGGCATATACGCCGGTTATCATCAGCTGCATATGGTCATATCCGTATGCAGTTTTTTTCATATGTGATGTTATAATGACACAGGCAGTCTAAAAAAGAACTGCTGATGTAAAGAATGAAACATGAACAGTTGGGCTGTTTGAATCTGAGGAGAATCCATGAAAAACGCGACTAAGGTAAAATGGGGCGACAGAAAAGACGGAAAGAAAGTCAGCGCTCCGGGACTGCAGACAGTCATGACGGCATTAATGCCGAAAAGGACTGAAGCCGAAGTTTATCTCAACGATACAATCGATGCGACCGCACTGGTTGAATATCTTGCCAAAAAGAATGAAGGCAGGGAAGAAGGAAAGATGACGATCTTCCATTGCTTCATCGCCGCACTTGCCAGAATGGTTTATGAAAGACCCTTGATGAACCGCTTCATCCAGGGATACCGGATTTATGAACGCAATGAGATTTCACTGTCTTTTGTCGCCAAGCGCAGATTTGCGGACGGTGCCGAAGAAACACTGATGTTCTTGGTGCCCAAGGAAACCGATACTGTCAATGAGATTTCTGCGAAGATTGTCGGCGATGTTGCAGAAGCGAGAAAAAGCGAACACGCAACCGGCGGCGTCGATGAGCTGCTTGATAAATTTGCGGCATTGCCCCGTCCCCTGCTGGCGGGAAGTGTGCGTTTAATCCGCTATCTGGATTTCTGGGGAAAGAATCCCGACTTCATTACTGCAGGCGATCCGAACTATTCGACGATTCTTGTTTCGAATCTCGGTTCCATCAAATGCCCGGCAGTCTACCATCATCTCAACAACTACGGTACCTGCTCGATCATGATCACGATCGGAACACTCCACAAGGAAGAGATTTTGATGCCGGACGGACATAAGGAAATCAGGGATTGCGTCGATATCGGTGCAACCCTTGATGAAAGAATTGCGGACGGTTTCTATTTTGCAAGAAGCCTCAAGCTGATCCGTCATATTTTCGAACATCCGGAAATTCTCGATCAGCCTCTGAATGAACCGAGCGGATTTGACTATAAATGAAAAAGCAAGGCGGTATGCCTTGTTTTCATTTACCGAACCATTTGGCGAGTTTCGCAGCGATCGAAGAGAAATCCTGGATTCCCTGATTCAGTGTATCGAAATCAATTTTGTTGAGGTCTTCAAGAGATGCACTGCCCTGTTCGGCAAGCAGTGTGATCTGTTCCATCGATGCCATGAATCTTGGAATCAGAACAACCATTGCGATGAGAACCGAAACTGAAACAACGACTGCCAGAAGGCTGAGCAATGTGGCAGCTGTCTGTTTTCTTTTGCTGACACGCAACAGTTCTGCAAGCAGTTCATGATCGCTCATGGATTCAATATCCTTTTTATTGTTTTTTTCGCTCATAATATCTGTCTCCGACTTCATTGTAAAACAGAATCAGACGCGGGAGTATTCTTTTCGGATTAATATTCATCAAAAGAGCGGTTTTTGTGCATTGTCTCATTTGCATGCAAAACAGCTTCACTTTCCGCTATAATAAGGGTGCTTGCTGAAAGCACTGAGATAAGGGAACAGACTATGAAAAGATACATGAAATTATTGACAGCCGCGATTGTACTGGTCATCGCACTGATGATGCCGGTGCATGTATATGCAGAGTCACCTGCAGAGAACCTTGCAGAAAGAACGGTTCTTGTGCTCAATGAAAATACAGATGCTCTGAAGACTGTCATCTATGAAGCAGAAACTGAAGAAGCAGAAAAGCCTTCCATCGCAAAGAGAATCCTCACGATTGCGCCGTACTTCATCATCGCAATTGCGGCAGGTCTTTTGCTTGGTTATTCAAAAGGAATCAGCGGCAAGAAGAAATAATCCTGAAGAAATCACATGATTTCTTCTTTTTTAATGCAATAAAACAGCAGCCTGATGCATTTCGTTAATGAAGGAGGACATGATCATGAAAAGACATGTACTGATCTGTTCATTGCTGATAGGCGCAAATGTCATCAATGTGAATGCACTGGATGAAGAAGAAGCGGTTCAGAAAGCTGAACAATATGTGCCTGTAGGCTTTGAATATAAAGAAGCTGAACAGGAAGACGGAAAATGGGAAATTGAATTTCTGAGTGAAGATGCAGAATTCGAAGTGACTCTTGATGAAAACGGAAAGCTTCTGAAAACTGAATATGAAGCATTTGACAGAATTGTTTCAAAAGATTTCGTACTCAAAGAAGCAGAGATCAGAAGCATTCTCAAGAAACAATTCAACAGTCCTGAAAAAATCAGAATCACAAAGAAGAGATCCCGTAAAGAGGGCAGTTATTACAAAGTCAGATTCCGGAGTGACGAGTACACAGGTGAAGCAGAACTGAACGGGACTGACGGAACATTCCTTGAATATGAACTGAAATATACAAAACAAAACTGAAAGCAGGGCAGACGGGTATCATCCGTCTGTCTTTTCTGTGTTTTGCATCACAAAAAAGCGGGCGTTTCACGTATACTGAAGCCGGGGAGTAACTTGTATGATGACATTGAAAGAAGCAATTGAACAAAGACATTCTGTCCGCTCTTATACCGACCGGAAAATTGAAGGGGAAACTCTTGCCGGGCTTACGAAACTGATCGAAGAAATCAATAAAGAGGCGGATCTTCATATTCAGCTGGTAACGGAAGAGCCGAAAGCATTCTCCGGCGCATTGGCAAAATACGGAAGGTTCACAGGGGTCAGAAACTACATCGCCTTAGTCGGGAAAAAGAGTGAAGATCTTTATGAAAAATGCGGTTATTATGGCGAGAGGATTGTCCTTTTTGCCCAACAGCTTGGCCTAAATACATGCTGGGTAGCTCTGACATTCAGAAAGGTGCCGGGCGTTTTTGAAGTCGGAAAGAATGAAAAGCTGGTGATGGTGATTGCAGTCGGCTATGGCGAAAATCAGGGATATGCCCACAAAAGCAAACCCCTCGGAGATCTTTACACAGCCATTACGGCAGAGCCGCAATGGTTCATGGATGGTGTACGGGCGGCAAGTCTTGCGCCGACTGCCATGAATCAGCAGAAATTCAGATTTGAATATGATGACGGAAAAGTCAGCGTAAAGGCACTCAGGGGTCCGTATTCTTCGACGGATCTCGGCATTGTGAAATATCATTTCGAAATCGGTTCAGGAAGGAAAATTTAAAAAAAAGAGCTTATTGGCAAAGCTCTTTGAGGAAGTCCGTCAGTTCATCCCGGCGGCTTTTTTCAGGTTCGAAGTGATACCATCTGTCTTCATTCGGATCGCTGTCAGTCAGTGTCAGATGATAATAAGCCGGAACTGAACCGTCAAGCATATGGACGGAAGGATCGGAAATGCCTTTTCTGACAAGCTGTCCGCTCACTATGAATTCGTTGAGTTTCTGAATTTCAGATTCATTGAGATTTCTGCTGATTTCGTTTTTCTCTTCCTGCCTGTCATAATAGACGGCATCGATTGAAACATCTTCATCGAATATGATCGTGCATGATACAACTTCGTCCTGATAGCGCTGCATGTAGGAAGTCTGTTCGGAAGTATATGTGAAGACGTAAGGCTTTCTGCCTTCAACTGATCTTGTTTCTTCTTCGCAGAAATAATCGGTGACTTCAAAGGGCTCACTGTAATCTTTGGCAATGAGTTTTCCTTTTTCATCAAAACAGCTGACAGAGACTTTCATCGTTCCGTACCAGTTGTTTTCAACCGCTGTATATGCGCATAAACCGTATAGATCATATGCATCATAGTCCGTACTGACGACAGATCTTTCTTTGAACGGTTTCTGATTTTCTCTGACGCACTCGATCTCTGCGTGATCATTGTTTTCAGGCATGTCAAAACACACTCTGAAACCGCCGTAGCCGGTATCGATTGTAATATTCATATCAGTTTCCTTCATTGCGCCTGATGTGCATGCACATGTACATGCAAGCAGCAGGGCGGCAGTCACTCTTCTCATAGATCAAGCATAACATCAAAAGGGAAGTTCATCTGCTTTTTCAGTGTCTCTTCAGCTATAATCTTTGTAGAGGACACGAAAATGAATGCAAATCAATATATGGAATGGATCATGGCACAGGAACAGTCCGGTTTTTCAATGCGCCGTGAGAATGAAGATTATATTGTCATAGAAAGTGAATATGCATCAGGTGAAATTCAGATCTATCATCTGGAAACGGATATTGTTGAAATGCGCCTGGCAAGCAGCCAGACCCATGAAAACTTCTTCTTTCTTCATTTTGAACTGAAGGATGAAAAGCATGCCAGAGGCCTGTTTGAAGAAATGCGGGCGAGCCTTTTGAAATACAAGGATCATCAGAAAGTCAAAGTTCTTTTAAGCTGTACAAGCGGGCTGACAACCAGCTTTTTTGCGGAAAAGCTCAATGAAGCTGCCGCAACCCTGTCGCTGGATTATGAATTCAATGCGGTGGAATACAGCAGACTGTATGAAATCGGATTTGAATACAAAGTGATTCTGCTGGCTCCTCAGATCGGCTATCAATACAAAAAAGCACAGGAAATCCTGGCTGATCAGATTGTCATCAAAGTCCCTGCATCAGTCTTCGCTTCCTATGATGCAGGAAGTATGATCACTTTGATTCGGGAAGAAATGCAGAAGAAGAAAACGACAAAAGAAGAAATGGCAATTGCCAAAGTGATGCGTGATATTGACCTGAATGCCGGCATGTTTGTTATCAATGTGACCAATGAAACCCGCTTCACCAGATACTGCCACCGCTTATATGAAGCCGGAAATGTGATTCTCAGCGATGAAGTCATCAAGGAAAGAAATTCGATTGAGGATATCATCGATATTCTCGATACCCAATTGAGAAGCCTGCGCAAAAACTTCTCGGTGGACGCCGTATCGATTTCCCTGCCGGGACATATTGAGAAAAACAGAGTCATCGCCAGTGTGGATTACAGTCAGCTGGCTGAAGAGCTCAGCGAGCATTGCGGCCTGCCTGTGTATGTTCATCACAACACGGCTGCGGTTGCCTATGGCTGGTATGCCCAGCAGGGCAAGTATGACATCGTCTCCTATCATTCCCAGCCCCGCGGGGCGCTTTCGGGCGGCCAGGGATGTGTATACAGAGGAATGCCGATTGACGGCAGACTGCAGCTTGGCGGAGAGATCGGACCGTTGTTTGCAGACCGCTTTCCTGAACTGATGAATCAGAATGTTACGGTTGAGAATGTGAAGAAGGTTCTGGTCAGCTGCCTGATTGCAAATATCAGCATCATCGCTCCGGAAGTGATTCTGATCAGAAGCGATCTGACACCCGACATGGATGAAATCAGAAGTGAACTTGCAAAGCATATGAAGGAAGAGAACATTCCCGATCTGATTCATATCAGAGATATCAAGGAATATGCATTGCTCGGCACGCTTCTTTACGGAATGCGGAAGTATAAATCTTCCGTCAGAAAACTCGTCCGCAGTATGCCGGAAAATGAAAAATAAAAGAAAGAGGAAACAGACATGAGTGAAAAGATGATTCTCGGATTTATCGGCAACGGCAAAAGCACAAACCGTTACCACGCACCGTTTATCCTGACAAGATCAGATACGATAGAGATCAAAACAATCTGGGCAAGAAATCTGAACAAGAAAGACTGGGACAGAATTGAAGGTGTCACCTATACGGAAAACATTGATGATGTGCTGAAGGATCCGGAAATCGATGTTGTTGTGATCACACTGCCGCATCATCTGCATGGAGAATACATCCGCAGGGTTCTCGAAGCAGGGAAGAACTGCGTCTGTGAAAAGCCGTTTACCGAAACAAAGAAAGAAGCGGAAGAACTCTTTGCCTTGGCTAAGGAAAAGGGGCTGATGCTGCAGTGCTATCAGAACAGAAGATTTGATTCTGACTTCCTGACCGTACAGAAGGTGATCGAATCCGGTAAGCTCGGTGACCTTCTGGAAATGGAAATGCATTTTGATTATTACCGTCCGGAGATTCCTGAAAGCGTCACATTCTTTCATCCTGCCTACAGCTATCTTTACGGACATGGCTGCCATACACTGGATCAGGTGATCTCATATTTCGGCAAACCGGATCATGTGCATTATGATGTGAGACAATTGCTTGGCGAAGGAAGGATGAATGATTATTTCGATCTTGATCTTTACTACGGAACACTCAAAGTATCGGTCAAATCATCCTACTTCCGTGTGAAGGAAAGACCTTCATTTGTTGTCTATGGCAAAAAGGGAATGTTTGAAAAGTATTACAAAGACAGACAGGAAGCAGATCTCAAGAAGTTCTATCTGCCGCTCAGTCACCCTGATTTCGGACTCGATACACCCCATGAATACGGAACGCTGATCTATTATGATGATGACAGAGTTTATCATGAAGAGAAAGTTGTCAGCGTAAAAGGGGATTACGGTTATTACTATGATGCCCTTTATGAAACAATCAAAAACGGAAAGCCTCAGCTTGTGACACCTGAACAGACACTCATTCAGCTTGAAATGCTGGAAGAAGGCGTCAGAAATCTGAAGTGAGTGAACGGGACATCTCAGATGTCCTTTTGAATATCCCCGGAAGCATCAGCACAAACGTCAGCAGGCACTTTGCTGTATAATTTTCCGTGATGGAAAAAGAATTACTGAAACGAAACTGCATTAAAATGATCAAAGCATTTTTGATCTGTTTAAGTCTTTTGTGCACAGACGGATGTGCAGCGAAAGGTGTGAAGGAAATGAGTGATAAAGAAACAGTGAAAATCATGTGCGCCAGCGATCTGCATTATCTTTCCGAAGAGCTTTATGATCCTGCTTCCGCAATCTTTGCTAAGGTCCTTGAAAAAAATGACGGCAAGCTGATTGAGGGAGGAACAGCGATCCTGCAGGCTCTGAAGGAAAAAGCACTTGAAGAAAAACCTGATGTTCTTCTGCTTGCCGGAGATATCACATTCAACGGAGAAATGATTTCCTTAAAAGAGATTGCCTCAGTGCTGAAAGAAATCGAAGAGGGTGGGGTCCCTGTTCTTGTGACAACCGGCAATCATGATATCTACTACAGCTCGTGCATGACTTACTTCGGCGATCTGCCGCAGATGACGGAAGATATTTCCGATGCAGAATATGCCGAAGTGCTTGGCGCATTCGGATATGAAGAAGCTTTGAAGCGCGATGCAAAAACATTGTCTTATGTTTATGAGCTGAACGATCATCTCTGGTTTCTGGTGCTTGATGCCAACTCACTGACAAGCAGAGGCAGTATCCCGACTGAAACATTGTCATGGATGGATGAAGTGTTAAGCGAAAGTGAAGAAAAGGGAATTACGGTCATTGCCATGAGTCATCAGAATGTATTGATTCAAAGTGAAATGATGTATATGGGCTATGTGCTGGACAATCATACAGCGGTTGAAAACATTCTGCGCGATCATGGTGTCAATCTTGTGATTTCAGGTCATTCGCATCTTCAGCATACGGCTGAAAGTGACGGGCTGACGGATATATGCTGTGAATCGCTGTCTGTCTATCCTTTGCAGTATGGATTGATTGACTATAATACCGGCACACATGAATTCACCCATAAACTTGCCGCACTCGGCATCCTGGAACAGGAATCCTTTGACCGGTTTGAAGAAACGGTGCTGCGCATGGTAAGTGCGGAAGCGGAAAAAGCAAGTGATGATGAAGCAATTCAGAAAGAAATGGAAGAATTTGCGGTACAGATCAATGCGGCTTATTTTTCGGGAAATCACGAAAAAATCAGATCTTTGATGAATGAAAACGGAAGGACCTTATGGGAGACATACGGGTCAGATTCCTTCTGGTCGCTCTATATCAGAAATATTTTTTCGGAGGTTGACTGAGAGAAAAATCCTGTTAGAATTTACAGGTATTTTGATGAATTTTCAGGGGATTTTCACAGGCGAAAAACTTCACAATGTTTTTTGATTAAACCCCTTGCGTATGTTTGTGAAATCATATAATCTGTATTTCGTAAAAAGGTTGGACATCCAACCTTTCTGAATGTATAGGGGTATTTCACATGAATGTAATCAAGAGAAGCGGTGAAGAAGTCACATTCGACGCAGTTAAAATTGAAAACGCAGTCAAGAAAGCAAACGCAGCAACAGAACCTGCAAAGCGCACCGATGAAGATAAAATCGAAGAAATCACAAAGTCGGTTGTAGATAGATGCATGAAACTCGGCAGAGCTGTTTCTGTCGAAGAAATCCAGGATATGGTTGAAAATGAGCTGATGGCAGCACAGATTTTCCAGGTTGCCCACAACTATATCACATACCGTTATGAAAGAGCTCTTGTCCGTAAAGCCAACACAACCGACAAGCAGATCCTGACTCTGATCGGCCGTGTCAATGAAGAGGCCAAGCAGGAAAATTCAAACAAGAATCCGACTGTCAACTCCACCCAGCGTGACTATATGGCAGGCGAAGTTTCCAAGGATATCACCCGCAGATTCCTTCTGCCGCAGGATATCTGGGATGCTCATACAAAGGGAATCATCCATTTCCATGACGCTGATTACTTTGCCCAGCCGATGTACAACTGCTGCCTGATCAATCTGGAAGACATGCTGCAGAACGGTACCGTCATTTCCGAAACAGCAATCGAGAAGCCCCACAGCTTCGCAACGGCATGCAATATCGCAACCCAGATCATTGCTCAGGTCGCATCCAACCAGTATGGCGGACAGACTGTTTCCCTGACTCATCTTGCACCGTTTGTTGAAGTTTCCCGTCAGAAGCACAGAAAGGCAGTTGCTGAAGAGCTCGCCGCTGCCGGCATTGATGTTGACAATGAAAAGGTCAATGTCATGGCTGAAAAGAGAGTGCGCAGAGAAATTGAGACTGGCTGCCAGACAATTCAGTATCAGATCATCACACTCATGACAACAAACGGTCAGGCTCCGTTTGTGACAGTCTATATGTATCTTGATGAAGCAGAAGAAGGTCAGACAAGAGATGACCTGGCTCTGATCATTGAGGAAATGCTGAAGCAGAGAATCCTCGGCGTCAAAAACGAGAAGGGTGTCTATATCACACCTGCTTTCCCGAAGCTGATCTATGTTCTTGATGAAGACAACATTCATGAAGATTCCAAATACTGGTATCTGACAAAGCTGGCTGCAGAATGCACAGCAAAGAGAATGGTTCCGGACTACATTTCCGCTAAAATCATGAAAGAACTCAAGGGCGATGTCTATGGCTGCATGGGCTGCCGTTCCTTCTTAACACCGGACAGATTCACAGATACAGGCAAATTCGGAAATCCTGAACATGCCCTCAACTATGATCCTTCCAAGCATAAGTATTACGGACGTTTCAACCAGGGCGTTGTCACCATCAACCTTGTTGATATTGCCTGCTCATCCGGAAAGGATATGGACAGATTCTGGGAGATCTTCGATGAAAGACTCGAACTCTGCTACAAGGCTCTCATGATCCGTCATAACCGTCTGAAGGGAACACCGAGCGATGTCGCTCCGATTCTCTGGCAGAACGGCGCAATCGCAAGACTTGAGAAGGGTGAAGTCATTGACAAGCTGCTCTACAACGGCTATTCAACCATCTCACTCGGATACGGCGGCTTATGCGAATGTGTCAGATACATGACAGGACTTTCCCATACAACACCTGAAGGTGAAAAGTTCGGACTGGCTGTCATGCAGCATCTGAATGATGCATGTGCAAAGTGGAAGGCAGAAACAAACATCGACTTCTCCGTTTACGGAACACCGATGGAATCCACAACATACAAGTTCGCAAAGTGTCTGCAGGAGCGCTTCGGAAAGATCGAAGGCGTTACTGACAAGAACTACATCACAAACTCCTACCACATCCATGTCGGCGAAGAGATCAACGCATTTGACAAGCTGACCAAGGAAGCACGCTTCCAGAAGCTTTCTCCGGGCGGAGCGATCTCCTATGTCGAAGTTCCGAATATGCAGAACAACATCCCGGCAGTGCTTGCGATCATGAAGCATATCTACAAAACCATCATGTATGCCGAGCTCAACACAAAGAGCGACTACTGCCAGGTATGCGGATACAACGGTGAAATCGAAATCAAGGAAGACGAACATCATAAGCTGATCTGGAGATGCCCGAACTGCGGCAACACCGATCAGAACAAGATGAATGTCGCAAGACGTACCTGTGGGTATATCGGCACCCAGTACTGGAACCAGGGCCGTACACAGGAAATCAAGGACAGAGTTCTTCACCTTTAATGTAATGAAACCTCTCAATTCGGATGAGAGGTTTTTTTTCTGTAATATCAATCTTCAGACCGAGAACGGTTGACATGTACTCCATTGCAATGCCTGAGAAGCTGAGATGCGGGTATCCTTCATGTTTCTTAACCCAGACAAAGAAGTCATCCATAACTTCTTCCTTATCGTTTAGTTAACAGAAAGGGGAAGGTGGGATCAGATGGCAGGTCAGAAGAAAAAAGATCAGACCGGGTCCGCATCCAGCACATCGCAGATGATCGTCAGTTTATTATTGCCTGAAGATTTCATTCATTAAAAAAGCGGATGAAGATCAATTGACTTTCATCCGCTGTAAGTTTTTTTCCGATCAGGAATTATTTCTTGTTTTCCGCGTCTTCACTTGCTTTGAGAGCTTCTTCAGCTGCCTTTATTTTGGCAAGCTCTTCTTCTTCAAGAACTCTGTAGGCAACCTTGCCGACAAGTGTCTTGGGAAGTTCTTCACGGAATTCAATGTCTTTGGGCATTGCATATTTTGCAATATGCGATTTGCAGTAAGCCATCAGTTCCTGCTTTGTCTCGTCATTTGCGGCAACACCCGGTTTCAACATGACAAACGCCTTGACTGCCTGCATGCGGTAGGGATCGGGGATGCCGATGATGCAGCTCATCTGAACTTTCTCATGTGCATCGAGGATGTTTTCGAGCTGGGCAGGGTAGATGTTGTAGCCGGAAGAGATGATCATTCTCTTGGCACGGCCGCGGAAGTAGATGAAGCCTTCATTGTCCATCGTGCCGAGATCGCCTGTATAAACCCATGTCAGACCGTCATCATGTTTACGCAGTGTTTCAGCTGTTTCTTCAGGGTTGTTCATATATCCCTTCATGACGGTCGGACCGGCAAGCAGGATTTCTCCTTCTTCGCCATACGGCACCTCTTCGTCAGTTCCCGGCTTGACGATCTTAATATATGTATCCGGGAAGGGCAGACCGATTGAACCTTCCTTATAGCGGTCTCTCGGGGTCAGGCAGCAGGCAGTAACGGTTTCGGTTGTGCCGTAGCCTTCTCTGACCTGAATGGCAGCTTTATGATCTGCCAGGAATTTATCGAATTTCTTTTTGAGCTCAATCGAAAGGGAATCGCCGCCTGAGAAGACGCCTTTGAGTGAGGAGAGATCTGCATTGTCCATGGACGGCAGTCTCAGTAATGCTTCATAGAGTGTCGGAACACCGGCAATGAAGTTGCACTTGTATTTGGTGATCAGCTTTGCATAGCTCTTGGCAGTAAAGCGAGGGACAAGAATGCAGCGGCCGCCCTGCGAAAGCATGGTGTGAACACATACGCCAAGACCGAATCCATGGAATAAAGGCATCGCCGCCAGCATGCGGTCGCCCGGTCTGAACATCGGGTTTGCGGCAATAACCTGCTGACCCAGAGCGTTGAAGTTCTTGTTTGTCAGCATAATTCCCTTGGTTGTGCCGGTGGTGCCTCCTGAATAGAGGATGACGGCAGTATCATCAGCTTCGGTATGAACCTTATAATTCCAGAAACAATATTTTCCGAGGTTCATAAATTCATTCCATCTGATCACCGGTGCATCGGCAGGGATCTTCTGAATCTTTCTGCCTTCGGTGAGCATGTAGCCTGTTCTTAAGGGCTGGGAGAGCTCATCCTTGACGGAAGCGATGATGATGTTCACGATCTTTGTGTTCGCTCTGATCTTTTCAAACTTGTGGTAGAACTGATCGAGAGTGATCGCAGTGACGCTTTCCGATGCATTGAGATAGAATTCAATTTCCTTCTCTGCCGAAAGCGGGTGGATCATATTGGCAATCGCACCGATCAGGTTGACTGCATAGAACATGTAGATAGCCTGCGGGCAGTTGGGCATTGCAATGGTAACACGGTCGCCCTGACGGACGCCGATTGTACGCAGCGATTTTGCGCAGCGGTTGATCTCAGTGATCATGCGCTTATATGTTGTGGAGCGTCCCATGAAATCGAATGCGATGTTGTTGGGATACTCATTGGCTATTTTTTCAACAGCTTCATACATGGTTCCTTCAAAGTAATCGAGGTGTGCAGGCACATCCCCGAGATACGGAACCCACGGTGTTTTAACTTCTTTCAATGTCATTTCTTTCATCTCCGTATATTGAGTCAACTAAAATATTATACACCGTTTTACAAAGGGGAGACGGGTTTTGTTCATTTGCACACTTTACGGAAGAACATCAAAGTCAGAAAAAATGATCTGCTCTGATACAGATTGACAAATACGGATCATTCAGCAGAAAATGAATTCAAGGAGGAAAAATCCATGGCAAACGAATTCAATCTTGATAAAGCAAAAGAAGTGCTCGACTCCGGTATGAGCCAGGCACAGGAACTCATCAACGATCCTTCAAAGATCAATGAACTTCTTGAAAGTGTTCAGGAGAAGGTTAAGGACATCCCGTATGTCGGTGAAGACATTGCCAATATTCCGACAATGATCTCCATGGTCAAAAGCTATATCACAAAAGAATATACAGAGGTTTCACCGAAGGTTATTGCGGCACTTGTCAGTGCATTCCTGTATCTGATCAAAGGAAAGGACCTGATCCCCGACAGCATCCCGCTGCTCGGACAGGTTGATGACGCTGCTGTCATCGCTGTTGCAATGAAGCTGATCGCACCTGAAATCGAAGCATACAAACAGTGGAAGGAAGCAGGAACACAGGCATAATTCATCGATTGGAGGGAAGAATTTCTTCCTTCTTTTTTTTCTTCTTAAAGTCATGCGGTTGTGTGATATTCTTTTTGCATAAGAGAGGAAAACGATACAATGGGAATCACGGTATTTGGCGCAGTCTTTGTGGATGTAAAAGGATATCCGCTTGCACAGTATATTCCGGGCGGCAGAAATGTCGGGTATGTGGTGCAGACTCATGGCGGAGTCGCACGCAATGTGGCGGAGGATATTGCCAATGTAGAACTCAGACCGACCTTCGTATCGGTTGTTGATCACAGCGGCATGTCAACCGATGTCATCGAAAAGCTGAAACGCCACAAGGTGAAAACGGATTATATTGTCCGAACAGATGACGGACTCGGCACATGGCTGGCAGTTTTTGACAATAACGGTGATGTGACAGCCTCCATTTCCAAGCGGCCGGATCTGACACCGATTATCGACGTCCTGAATGAACACGGAAAAGAGATTTTTGAAAAAGCAGATTCGGTTGCGGTTGAGATCGACATGGATGTTCCGGTTCTCAAGAAGATCTTTTCACTTGCCAAAGAATACGGCAAAGATGTTTATGCTGTTGTCTCGAATATGAGCCTTGCGATGGAGCGGAGAGATCTGCTGCGCAGGTGTTCCTGCGTTGTATGCAACGAGCAGGAGGCAGGCATGCTTTTCAGCATCGACTGTGAAAACCGGGCACCGGAAGAAATGCTCGAATTCCTGAAAAAAGGAATTCATAAAGCCGGCTTTGAGAAGATGGTTGTCACACTCGGTTCGCATGGGGCAGTGTTTGCGTCAAAAGACGGCGAAAGCGGATATGTGCCGGCGCAGATTGTGGATGTCATCGATACCACCGGTGCCGGAGATGCCTTCTTTGCCGGCTGCACAATCGGGCTGACCTACGGGAAAACACTTGCCGAGTCATGTAAAATCGGTACCAGGCTTGCGGCGAGTGTTATCTGCACAAAGGAAAGCGTCTGTCCGCGTTTCCAGCCGGAAGAATTTGATCTTCATGTAAATGTGAGTGAGTGAAATGTATTACGGAAATATAAAACAATATGACATCGCAGACGGGGAAGGGGTCAGAACAACACTGTTTGTTTCGGGCTGCACCAACTGCTGCAAAGGCTGCTTTCAGCCGGAAACATGGGATTTCAATTACGGAAAACCCTATACGGAAGAAACAGAAAACAGCCTGATGGAAATGCTGTCGGATGAGAACATCCAGGGACTGACGCTGCTTGGCGGGGAGCCCTTTGAACCGGAAAATCAGAGAGTTCTTGTCAAGCTGCTGAGACGTGTGAAAAAGGAACTGCCGCATAAGGATATCTGGTCTTATACCGGTTTTGTATATGAACGCGATCTGCTTGAGGGCTGCCGCAAACATACGGAAGTGACAGATGAAATGCTGTCTTATATCGATGTGCTGGTGGACGGGCCTTTCATTGAAGAAAAGAAAAACATCTCTCTTCAGTTCAGGGGAAGTGAAAATCAGAGAGTCATTGATCTGAAGAAAACACTTGCAGCAAAAGAGGTTGTGCTCTATCTGCAGTAAATGCAAAACAAAAGATCATCTCAACGAGGTGATCTTTTTGAATGAAAAAGATCAGGTCAATTGACCTGATCAGTTGTTGATTCCGTGATGAGGAGCGTAGCTGCCCGGTGTCAGAGGGGCAAATGTATAGCCGTTGGCAAGACCCCATTCAATGATATCGGCAACTGCCGCAACCGAATAGGATTTGACATCGTGCTGAAGAACGACAGAAGGTACGCCGTTGTTGGTGCACCACGTAATGCCGTTGATGACATTCTGATAGACAACCGAAGTGCTGGTTGTTTCACCGGCGTCTCCGCTGGAGACATTCCAGTCAAAATAGGTATAGCCGTAGGCCGCTGCCTGTGCTGCAAGTCTGCTCATGATGCCTGAGTTGTAATTGCGGCTGACGGTATTGCTTGAGCCGCCCGGGAAACGGAACATCGTTGAGTAGGCGCCGGTTTGCGCTGCGATCACTGCATTCTGGGCATTGAAGTCAGCCCAGTATGCATCTTCGGATGAATAGATCTGTGCATAGTTATGCGTTGCTGAATGGACACATACGGTATGACCTGCCGCTGCCGCTGAAGCCATGCAGTATGCATAGGCAGGATATGCGCTGGTTGTGAAGAATGTCGCCTTGACATTGTATTGCGCTAAGATCGACAGCAGCTGATCCGTATAGGGACCGGGACCGTCATCAAATGTCAGATAAATCGTTTTGGCATCACCGCTTCCGCCGCTCGGAGTGGGGTTGACAGGTCTTTCTTCAACAATGACCGTGCGGGTTGCGCTTGCCGAATTGCCGTGACTGTCAGTGATTGAATAGGTAACCGTATAGGTGCCGGGTTTTGATGTATCCACATCTTTTGTAATCTCTGCCTGTTCGGAAAGCTCTCCGTCGCAGTCATCAATGATTTCCCATTCATGATAGAACGTATCGCCGACATGAAGCGTGATTGTATCGCCGCCGATCAGCGTAATGACCGGAGGTTCTCTGTCATCATAGACGATGGTTCTTTCGGCTGTTGCTTTGTTGCCGCTGGAATCCGTGACTGTATAATAGACCTTTCCGTCTTTTTCTTCTGATACAACCTTGTCACTGATATCGCCGTCATAATTGTCGGTGGCAGTGAATCCTTCCTCCGTATACGGATGGTTGTAGGGAGTATAGGAATCAGGTTCGGATTTCAGAACGATCTGAGGAGGAGTGGTATCCTCGACAACGACTGTTCTGGTCTTTTCTGCATGCAGTTCTTTGGAATCTGCCGTGTAGGTCAGGGTATAGGTTCCGGTTTTCTTTGTGTCGACATTTCCGGAAACCGTGACTTCAATATCTTTTCTGATAAATGGAAGTATTGATCCGTAGTAGGTACATGATGCACCTTCGTCCGCATAGGAATCTCCATATTCGACATGGACAGTTTCTTCTCCGTTGACTTTGAGCTCAAGCTGCCATTTGTTGAGAAACAGAACCGCACAGACAGCTGCTGCGAGCAGACCGCCGATGATTGCGATAATTCCTGCTGCGGGAATCTTTTTTGTGCTGCTTTTCTTTTCTGCCATAAAAAAATCCCCCCTATAATCATACATGAAAATAAATGACACAAACGGAATTCTTCACGTTTTCTTCACAGTTTTTGGATAATATAAAATCTTAATCATCAGGATGCGTGATTGTTTGAATGGAATCGGAAGATGCAATTCATTACAATTGGTATGCGAAGGGGTTTGTCAAATGATTTATATGATTCTGATCGGCCTGACAAGTATAATCATGGCTGCGTTTCTTGAGCTGAACAGAAATACACTGTTCGGCTGGGCTCTGTGGATTGCACTTCTTGCAATATTCATCATTCTCAATTCAAAAGGTTTCTTTCATGACGTATGGTGGAAGAAGGCCGTTAAGCTGTTAGCCTATATCGTTATCTTTGTATTGATTGCGGCTGTATCATGGCCGCCGCTTCAGAAAGTCAAAGCATATGATACAAAGGAAGTGATCCGTACGGAAACTGTGAAAACAGAGTACGGAGATGTCAGAGGCGTTGTTCTGGAAGGTGAAAAATCAGAACTCTTTGCCGGGATTCCTTATGCCGCACCTCCGGTTGGAGAACTCAGATGGAAAAAGCCGCAGGATGCCGAAAGCTGGGAAGGAATCAGGGAATGCGATGAATTTGCGCCGATGTCCATGCAGTCACGCAATCTGCCGGTCATTGACAGCCTGACTCAGATCATCGGATATCATGATTATGAAATCAGACTTGATGATCAATACCGTGAAGCAGTCAGTGAGGACAGTCTGTATCTGAATATCTGGAGACCGCATGGCGAATGTGAAAAGCTGCCGGTCATTGTTTATATCCATGGCGGATCGCTGCAGACAGGGCAGCCCTGGTATGCGGATTACAGCGGTCAGGGATTTGCCGAAAAGGGAGCGATCTGTGTCAATATGGGCTATCGTCTCGGTGTGTTCGGATTTCTTGCCCTCGATGAGCTGGCAGAAGAAGATGCCGATCATACAACCGGTAACTATGGACTTCTCGATCAGATCAAAGCCCTGGAATGGGTCAGAGACAATATCGCCGCTTTCGGCGGGGATCCTGAGAATGTGACTTTGATCGGAGAATCGGCAGGTGCTGTCTGCGTGGATGCATTATGCGTGTCGCCGCTTGCGGAAGGATTGTTTGAAAGAGCAGTCATGGAAAGCTCGACGATTTCTTCGCCTGAACCGCCGCATTCATACAGACTTTATGATGAAGCGCTTTCATCGGGGAAAGATCTGATGGAAAGATACGGATGCAGTTCAGTTGAAGAGCTGAGAAGCCTGGATGCTGAGAAGCTTGTCAATGAGCAGGCAACCCAGCATCATGTGACAATTGACGGGTATGTGCTGCCGGATACGCCGTACAGCTTAAGAAAAAACGGCGTTCATAATGAAAAAGCACTTCTGCATGGATTCAATGCGGAGGAAAGCGGACCGTTCATTCTGTTCTCCAAAGCAAGCCTGAAAAATTATGAGCAGAAGGTCAGAGCATTCTTCAATGAATATGCAGATGAAGTTCTTGCCCTTTATCCGGTACAGACGGATGAAGAAGCAGATCAGGCGTGGGCTGAAATCTATGGGGCGGTGTTCTTCAATTATTCGCACCACGCTCTCAACAGACTGGAGAATGAAAACAATGTGCCTGTCTGGCAGTATCTGTTCACAAAGTCAAACGGAAGACTTGGCTGCTGGCACAGCGGAGAGATGGTATATGCATTCCATAACATTCCTGACAAGTCAAAGCTCTATGATGAAGATGACAGGAAGCTGTCTGATCTGATGAATGAATACTGGATTTCATTTGCAAAAACCGGTAACCCGAACAGCGGTTCGGAAAGCGGATTTGAAACTTCGGATTCAGAACAGATCATGGAATTCGGAAATGTGAACGGCATGATCGATGAGCCGTATCTGAAGCTTTATGAAATCATCGACCGCATGCAAGGTGTGAAATAAAAAACAGGGGAGGCGAAAGCTTCCCCTGAGCTGTATTCAGATGTTGGATTCCGGATCTTTGCCGAGGATAAATGCACGGATGTCGGCGCTTAATTCTTTTGTATTGTCTTCGCCGATATAGATCATGTGTCCTGATTTGTAACCCTTGACAGAGATTCTGTCTTTGGGCAGTCCGGCATGATCAAGTGTATAGAAGACATGTCCGAATTCTGTGCAGAGATCATACCAGCCGTTGGCAAAGAAGACTCTCATGCCCGGTCTGCGGGTCATTGCATTTCTGAGCTGCTCACCGGTTGTGCCGAACTCGCATGTTTTGTTCCAGTCTTTGTAATACATCGTCATGTTGACATAATTGCGGTCAAGATGAATGCCGAGATACGGCAGAATATCACCGGTCAGAGCGGCATAGAAACAGGTGTCATATCTGTCCGCTGTCGCATCATCCCAGAGTGCTTTTCTTTCTTCATCCTTCCAGGGGGAAAGGACAGGTCTTGTGATTCTGCCGTCATATCTTGAAACAGCTTTTCCTTTTGTTCTGAGTACTTCCTGTCTGTAATCGTTGTCATCGATTTTCAGACCGTGACTAATCAGATATTCTCTTGATACGCCTGTGTAGTAGCAGACCTTTTCAATGATGTATTCTTTCTTTTCTTCATCAAGGGCTTCGCCTTTGTAAAGGGCAAGCACATAGTCTTCATCCGCGAATGCTTTGGCTTCTCTGACAAATTCTTCAACCGGCTGATCGCTCGGATGATTGTGATACCAGTTGACGCCTGCATATGTCGGGAAGCCGAGAACACTTTCTTCCACCGGTACATTGCGGCCGTAATACTCACCGACAGTGACGGTGTTTCCGATCATCACAATGCCGTCAAACGCGACGCCGTATGCTCTTTCCTTACCGTTGGTTGCGGCGATTCCGGCAGCTGTTGCGCTTCTTGTACAGCCATAGCTTTCACCGATCAGATATTTCGGGGAAAGGCCGCGCTGATAGCGAAGGCACCAGGATTCAATGAAGCTGAGCAGTGCTTCCGCGTCTGCTTCAATGCCGAGGAAATTGTCTTTTTCTGTTTCATCCATCAGCATTCCATATCCGCATCCGACCGGATCAACCAGAACGATATCAGCGATATCAAGCAGACAGTCGGGATTGTCGATGACTTCATACGGTCCGAATGCACTCGGTCTGTCAGGCTCGCCATAGCTGACTCTTCTTGTGCCGAAGAAGCCGGCATGGACATAGATGCTTGAGCTGCCCGGACCTCCGTTATAAGCAAAGATCAGCGGACGGCTGGAGGGATCTGGTACATCGGTTCTGAGGTACGCATATGAGAAAATGGTAGCGATGGGCTTGCCGGCGGCGTTGTAGAAAACATTATCCTCGCAGATTGTCTGATAGGGGATTTTCTGATTGTTCAATGTGATTGTGTGTTCGGAAATGAATTTTGCCGGTTTGAAATCATCCGGCTTGATTGCTTCTGTTCTGTACATGGATAGCTCCTTCTCTTATCTGCTATGATACATCATCGCTTCAGTGTTTTCCGTTATCATCGTGCACATGACTTAAGAATTCCTTATAAGCATCAAAGTTGCAATGAATCAAAGCCATCGATAAGATTGACTCATGAGTATACAGTCACACTTTCACATACTGCTCGGCCTGTTCGGGCTTGCACTTATGATATATGCAGTTCTTGTCGCAGCCGGAAGAATGCCGATTCCGTATCTGATTCCGCCGAGAACCGAGAAGGATAAACAGAAGGAAATCCGTTTCTATACGATCGGATACGGCGGGCTCGGTCTCATGGCGGTTCTTGAGATGCTTGATTACTACACGACATGGGAGTGGGTTCTTTCGCTGGAGGCATGTGTCAGAATTGTTCTGATTATCTATCTGCTTGCGGCATTGATCGCAAAGCCTTATATACCGGGCTATTATCCGGGCGATACCCTGGACAGACATCCGAAAAATGACTGAGAAGTCATTTTTTTATTGATTTTTAACAGGAAGAAATGGCATATGATGAAGGTGCAGGATCAGAAACAATGAAAAAGAAACCAGAAAAGCATCTGACAAAACAGGAAAAGAAACAGCTGTGCAGAGAAAAAGCGGTCAAGTGGCTGTTTGAAGAAGGAAATCTCGCAAAGCCGCATGTGCTTTCAAGATACCGAAAACATATGAGGCTTGATCTGCAGGCTGCTGAAAAAGATCTCAGAGAAATTGGAATTCTGTTTGATCAGAATGATGAAGAAGCCGGAAAAAGATTTGAGAAGATGAAAAAAGAAGTTGAATTTGAGCGTCAGTATCAGGCAATCATTGAAACAAGTGATGATTGGTTTTCGTATATTGCCGGTGAAACAGACGGGGGCTTTGCGTTTGGTGTTACCTGGGAGGAAGTCGGTATCGATTCTTCGCTTCCCTATGAAGAAAAGGTCAGACTGTATGCCGAACAGATGGACGCTCTGATTCATCATTCTCCGGAAGCGGACGATCTGCCTTTTTGAAGTGGCATGTTTTTTGTTCTGAAAAAAGTGATGATAGAAGCGTAGGGAGGTGCTTTATGAGCAGACTCAGATTCGGTTATGTATGCGAACTCTATTACCGCTATGCAGATGAGCCGATGCCAAAGCAGCTTGATTTACTGGCTGAATGGTTCGGCGATCTTCTGATCCATGAAGAAGAAACAGACGGAAAGAAAAAAATAACGCCGTGGTTTGATGAAAATGAACTGATGATCCATGCGGCAAGATATAACGGCCGCTTATATGCAGGCGGGGATACAACAATCACCCAGCTTGCCGGCAGGCTGATCGGAACAGCTGACGGAAACCGTGAAAAGCAGAGAAAGAATGCTGTACTGATCCAGAAGAAAATAGTCCGCACGCTTGCCGAAAGCGATGCACAGGTTGCCAAACTTCAGCTCAACGTGCTCAATCATCTGACCGCACTCAGCGATGAAGGCTTTGTTGCCTTTGCGGATAATCTGATTGATTTCATCAATGCCGAAGCGATTGAACGGGATGAGCTCACCCCTTCGCAAAGGGATCGGGAAGCGTTTCCGTTTGATGATGAAATCTTTGACAATGTGATCTACAACGCTGCCTACCAGTACTGTCGCTATAAGTTTGAAGGGCTGATCAATTCGTATCTGTGGCTGCTGCTCGGATCATTGTTAAGGAATGAAGCGGGGCGGATGACCAGAAGGTTTGATTCGGGTTTCAATGAGGTCAACAGAGCACCGGGCGAAGAGAATTCACTTCTTTCAAAACTGCATTATCTCTATTACCCGGAAGAGTATGAATATGTCTATGATGGCGATGATACGGAATCGAAATTTCCGGATTTCTACTGGTATTGCGACAGATGCGATGATCTGCTCAATGATCAGGAAGGCTTTGACGATCATCTTGAAACATGGACATGCAAAAGATGCGGCAAGGTCAATCAGATCGACGGGGCACATGCATATGAATGCAGGGAGGATGCAATTCTCGGCATCAATCCGATGGATGAAGACAAGCTGAAAGCCGCAATTGACGAAAGAAAAAAGCAGCTTGAACAGAATGACGGTTAAAGAAACGCATTTCCCTGCAGATTGCAGATTCAAATTTGTGTCACTTCCATGTATTCTTAAGGTGAACAGGAGGCAATTGATATGTCCCGCGAATTTGAAACATTATCATTGGATGAATTTACACTCGCCGCTTCATCGAAAGATCCGGTACCCGGGGGCGGGGGAGTCAGCGCATTATGCGGATCGCTGGCCGGCAGCCTTGCGGCCATGGTGACCAATCTGACGATCGGCAAAAAGAAATTTCTGGAATATACGGATGAATTATGTGCACTCAGGGAAGAAGCTCTTGATTTAAGAAAGAATCTGCTTGCCTGCATTGAAAAGGATGCCGAAGCCTTTGCGCCTTTGGCAAAAGCATATTCACTGCCTAAGGATACCGAAGGCTATGCAGAGCTCATGGAACAGTGCCTGCGTGTGGCAGCTGAGCCGCCTTATGAAATTCTGAAAAACTGTGTGCGGATTGTCGAGCTTGATGAAAGACTGGCCGAAATCGGCTCAAAGCTTGCAATTTCGGATGCCGCGACAAGCGTGATGCTGGCGCATGGCGCGATGTATGGCGCCTATATGAATATCATTGTCAACACACGACTGATGAAGGACAGGGAATATGCGGACGCATACACAGAAAAGGCAAAGGTAATGCTGGACGAATATGCAGAGCGTGCTCTCAAAGTTTATGATGATATTACACGGAGGCTGACAAATGGCTGAATTGTTAAAAGGAAAACCGGTCGCTGATGCGATTACTGCCAAGGTGCGTCAGGAAGCAGAACGGCTTAAAGCAATGGGAATCATTCCGACTCTTGCAATCATCAGAGTCGGTGAAAACGAGGCAGATCTTTCTTATGAAAGAGGCGCCCTCAAGCGCTGTGAAAATGCAGGAATCCAGGTGAAGAAACTGGTTCTGCCTGCCGATGTTTCTGCCGAAGAATTCTATGACACCATCGAAAAGGCGAACAGGGATCCGAAGATCCACGGTATCCTGATGTTCAGACCTGTCCCCAAATATCTCAACAATGTCAAAGCACGCAATGCGATTGCATACGAAAAGGATATTGACGGCTGCACCGATGATTCTCTGGCAGGTGTCTTTACGGATACACCGAAAGGCTTTGCGCCGTGCACTGCCCAGGCAGTCATTGAAATCTTTGATCATTACGGCATTGAGCTCAAAGGCAAAAAAGTGGCAATCATCGGAAGAAGCCTGGTTGTCGGCAAGCCTCTGGCAATGCTGCTGCTCAACAGACACGCAACCGTGACAGTCTGCCATACAAGAACCGTGGATATTCCCTCCGTGACGAAGGATGCCGATATTGTTGTCGCTGCCGCAGGCCAGGCGGAGATGCTCGGAAAGGAATATTTCCGTGAAGGTCAGATTGTGGCCGATGTCGGTATTTCCTGGAGTGAAGCAAAGCAGAAGATCACCGGCGATGTGAAATTTGATGAAGCTGAACCGCTTGTAGAGAAGATCACACCGGTTCCCGGCGGGGTGGGATCTGTGACGACAAGTGTGCTCGTATCCAATCTTGTGACTGCCGCAAAACGACAGAACGGCATCGAGTAATCTGAAATATGAAAAGCACAGAAAGATGGTGCATACTGAACTGATTCAGCTGCTTACCGTCTGACTGTGCTTTTTGAGTGCTTATTCGATTTTCAGCTGTTGCGGATTGAATCGCAGAATGCATGATACAGCATTCCTTTTTTCAGCGGTTCTGTATCTGCGCCGAGAGCTTCCGCAATTCTGAATGCAAAGGGGAATGTTGTTGCCGGGCCTCTGGAAGTGATCAGCTTTCCGTCAACAGCGACCATCTGATCAAGCTTTGCATTGTCATCGATGTAATCGGAATCGGCAAACATCTGATAATACTTTTCGCCCGGATAGGAAGTGATGGTTCTTCCTGCACTGACACCGGCTGCTTTGAGTACCATGACACCGGCACAGATTGCCGCAACGTATTTATCTTCTTCAACAAATCCGTGTACCCATTTTCTGACCGGTTCACATGCAGAAAGTCTTTCTGCAGCGGCCAGTCCGCCCGGAATCACAACCATGTCATATTCATCAAACATGGCCTCATCAATGATGCGGTCGGCTTTGACATAAATGTCATGGCCGCCTTTGACCATTTCATTTTCAATGGATACAGAATCGCATGTGATCTTTGCACGTCTGAAAATATCGATAATAAACAGGGTTTCGCCTTCTTCAAATCCTTCTGCCAGAAGTACTGCCGCTTTCTTTTCACTCATATGTCCACCTCTTTTTTTCTGTCTTCATGATAGCCGGGTGAAGTGAAAAAGATAAGCGATTTCCAGAATCCGGAAATATTCAGGACAAAAGAAAAAAGCAGAATCACTGAACTGTGACTCCGCTTTTACTCCTGATTAAAGCAGGGAAGCAACACAGGCTTCAACTTCCTCCATCTCAGCTGTCGGTTCAAATCTTGCGACAACTTCGCCATTGCGGTCAACAACGAACTTAGTGAAGTTCCACTTGATGGCAGGATTGTTTTTGAAGTCCGGATCGATCTTTGCGAGGTGCTGATCCATGAAGGCTGCCTTCGGGCCGGTGAATCCTTCAAATCCTTTCTGACTCTTTAAGAATGTATAGAGCGGCAGTTCGTTTTCACCGTTGACATCGGATTTGTGCATCTGAGGGAACTGGGTCTTGTAATTCATTGTGCAGAACTCTGCAATCTCTTCATCGGTGCCCGGTGTCTGACGGCCGAACTGATTGCAGGGAATATCAAGAACTTCGAATCCCTGATCATGATATTTTTCATACATCTCTTCGATCGGTGCATAGTGGGGTGTAAAGCCGCAGCCGGTTGCTGTATTGACAACCAGTACAACCTTGCCTTCAAAATTCTTCATTGAAACTTCATTGCCTTTTCTGTCTGTGACAGAATAATCGTAGAATCCCATTGGTGTATTCCTCCTGAATGTATTTTAATGGATACAGAAATCATTTTCATCTGCATTGCATGCACGAAGAAATGAAACTTCTGTGAAGGAAAATCTCATTTTCATGGAATAATATAAGTGACACAAAAGATCACAGAATCAATGAAAGGGATCATTATGAAAAAGAAATTCAGAACATTCTTCGTCGCATGTATGGCAATGCTTCTGTCCGGATGCTTCAAGGTCAGAATTGTCATGGATGTGCACAGCGATGCGACAGCGACGGGATCGTATTCCGTATTAATGACCGAACAGCTGCTGACAACAGGCGGCTCAACCGTTGATGATGCACTGGCCACTCAGGTTGAAGAGGTGAAGAAAGAGTATCCGGATGCGACAGTTGAAATCATCAGAGAAGGAGAAGGGGAAAATGCATATGCCGGCTACAAGGTATCTGCAATTCCGATTAAAGATGCATCAATCACAAAAGACGGAAATAAGATCACTGTCGAAATACCGATGAACTCCGTTCAGAACTCGATTGAGGAAGAAGCGGGACTTGGCAGCAGCGGTTCCATCGAAGCTCTGAAGCAGGCAGGTGCCGAAAGTACTCTCACCATCAACATGCCCTCCAATGCGACAGCGAATATCGGTACGGTAAGCGGCAAAACAGTAACTGTCGATCTGCTTCAGAATTATGAAACAGACAAACTGATCATCACCTGCACCACAGGCCTTACACCCTGGCTGATTGTCGTCATCTGCGCTGCTGTTCTGGCAGTTGTTGCCGCGGTGCTGATTGTGACCAACAAGAAAAAGAAGGTCTGAGCTTAAGATATTCATCATGCCGTTTTCCCGTTTCGGGAAGACGGTATTTTTTTGGCATTTTTTTGGGCATATAAAAGAGATTGCTTTCTTTCTAGACTGAAAGTGCAAAGAAAAGTACGTACATCTTTGACTTGAGTGTTCCGTACGGAACCGCTGTATGGTGAATTTGCATACAGAAAATCAGGCAGGAGGAACAGCAGATGAGTGAATACATCAGACGTGTTGACAATGCAAAAAAAGAAGTGAAAGAAGCTGCCAAAGCGCTCAAAGACGCAAAAAAGCAAAAGGAAAGAAACCTGAAGCAGCTCGAAAAACAGATTCAGGAATGTGAAGATCTGATTTCAAAGCCGCGTAAAGAATTCGCTTCCGTAAAGCTTTATCTTGATCATGTGGAATTCGGGGGAGCCTCGTATGTATTGAATGAACATACCAGAGCCGAACTCATTACTTCGGGTGAGATTACATCGAAGATTTCTTCAACCGGCTCAAACGGCATTTCGGTCGGCGGCGCACTGATCGGCGGGGCAGTGGCAGGCCCGCTCGGAGCTGTGGTCGGCGGCGTCAGGCGGAATACAAAGATCACAAGCGAAGAAGTGGATCACAGAAAACACTATATTCAGGTTGTGGCGGATGACGGCGAGTTTGTGGCGGAAACAGATCCCGAAAAAGAAACCGAAGCCAGACAGTTTGTCAGTGAGATCAACAACGCTTCATTGAAAGCGGAGGATGCCGTTGAGAGTGCCGTGAACAATCTGAACTTTGCAAAGGAAAGACACAGAAACGAAGCTGAAGATTACAGCGCCATTCATCGTGCCGAAGAATATCTCGCCGCTAAGGAAAGCAATCTTCGTCTTGCTGAAGCTTCGGGAAGTGCAAGTGACAAAGCTGATCTTGCTGAAAGAAACCGCAAGCGCCGCAAGATGATGATCATTGCCGGAGCAGTCGCTCTGATCCTGCTGGCAGCGATATTGAGACCTTCAGGCAAAAAGCCCGATTCAGAAAAAACACCGGA
>JAUNEN010000147.1 GCA_030525525.1 Erysipelotrichaceae bacterium | reverse complement strand
GAACCGCTCGTCACAATCTGCCATTATGAAATTCCGTGGGCAATCGTCACAAAGTTCAAAGGCTTCTCCAACCGTGAAGTGATTGACCTGTTCCTGAAATACTGCGAAACAATCTTCACACGTTACAAGGACAAGGTGAAATACTGGCTGACATTCAATGAGATCAATATCGCATGCATGGGCGAAGGCGGTATCGGAAATCTGTACGGACTTGGTATCATGGAAGAGGAAGACATCAATGCGACTGCCCCGATCAAGCTGTCCGATCTCAAATCAAATAGACAGAGAACCTATGAAGCTCTGCACAATGAATTTGTCGCAAGCGCAAAGGCAGTCAAGCTCGGTCATTCCATCAATCCTGACTTCATGATCGGCAACATGATCGCTCATGTTACAGCTTATCCGCTGACACCGGATCCCAAAGATGTACTGGCATGCGACAAAGAAGAGAACTTAAAGAACAATCTCTGCTGCGACGTTCAGGTCAGAGGCGCTTATCCGGTATGGGCAAAGAAGTATCTCACCGATATGGGTGTTGATCCTTACTTCATCGACAATGAAGAAGATGCTGCGATTCTGAAGGAAGGAACAGTTGACTTCCATACATTCTCCTATTACATGTCCAATTGCGTCACGACACATGCTGATGCAGAAACAACACAGGGCAATATGTCACACGGCGGCAAGAACCCTTACCTCAAGGCAAGTGACTGGGGCTGGCAGATTGACCCGGACGGACTGGAACATACGCTCGAAACACTGGCAGACAGATATCCGGGTGTTCCGCTCATGGTTGTTGAGAACGGATTCGGCGCATTCGACAAGGTTGAAGAAGACGGCTCCATCCATGATGATTACAGAATCTCCTACTTCAAGGGTCATATTGAATCCATGAAGAAGGCATGCGAGAACGGTGTACCGCTGATAGGCTACACAACATGGGGACCGATCGATCTGGTATCCGCAGGAACCGGTCAGTATGCAAAGAGATACGGCTTCATCTATGTTGACAGACATGATGACGGCACCGGCGACTTCTCCAGAAGCAGAAAAGATTCCTTCTTCTGGTACAAGAAGGTCTGCGAAAGCAACGGCGAAATTCTGTAAGATCTGATTCATGAACAGTCCGGACGCATTGTCCGGGCTGTTTTCTGTTGTATAATTCTGTTGGGAAAAGAGGAAAGAATATGTTTGATTTTATACTCGATCTTGTCATGAAATATACACCGCTTGAAGCGTGGGAAGTGGATACCGAATCCAGACTGAGAGAAGATCTGAAAATGGACAAATCCGATCTGTTTCTTCTGAGAAATGAGCTCGGCAAGATGCTTGAAACGGAGGTTTCGGAAGAAGATATGAATGAAGTTGTCACTGTCATGGATCTTCTGAAACTGACCGAAAAATACGCGAAGATGTAAAGCGACTGTTCTGCCTGAGAAGGCGGACAGTTTTTTTGGTGCTATGATTATTTTGCTGAAACCGGAAGGCTTTTTTTACCGACTGTTTGGGTGAAGGGGAATCATAATATGGAAGACTCTAAAATCATTGATCTTTACTGGGAGAGAAATGAAGATGCCATCAAAGAGACAGATTCGAAATACGGGAAGTATCTCAGAACTGTTGCGATGAATATTCTGAATGACCGTGAAGATACAAAAGAAGCAGTCAATGATACATATCTGAAGACGTGGGATGCAATTCCTCCCAAACGGCCGAATGCCTTTCTTGTATGGTTAAGCAGAATTACCCGCTCCCTCTCAATTGACAGACTGAGATTTTCTAAGCGTATGAAACGTTCGAATTCAGAATATGATCTTTCACTTGAGGAGATCGGCGAATGCATCGGAGAAAACAGTGTCGCAAAGCAGTATGATCTTGATCTTCTCAAAGATGCGATCAATTCATTTCTGAGGAAATATCCTGAAAAGAACAGAAATCTGTTTCTCTGCCGGTACTTCTATTTCGATTCCCTTGCCGCATCAGCTGCGTATTGCGGATTCACTGAATCAAACGCAAAGACACAGCTGTTCAGAATGCGTCAGGCACTGAAGACGTATCTGGAACAGGAGGGATTCTTATCATGAAAAAAGAAGATCTGATTCAGGCGATCAATGAAGTTGATGATGATCTGCTTGAACGTGCGCAGCAGGTAAGAATGACACCTGCGAAAAAACCTTTGAACACAAAAAAACTCATCATCTCTGTCACGGCTGCGGTATGTGCAGTCGCATTGCTCGCAGTGATCAACAGAAAGCCGGATGATGAAAACACACCTGTGGCGGTTGATCCCGTTCCGCAGGAAACAGACAAACCTGAACCTCCGGCGAAAGACCAGCTTGAAGTACTGACACTCACTCATCAGGCGGATTCTTCCGGGTCAATGGGATTCAGTATCGTTTTATATCCTGATCTGAAGAGAGAAATGGATTACAATCCATGGGATGAAAGCATGAATCTGAAAACACTGCCTGTTTATCAGAGAATTCCGTCAGTTACCGGAATTCCGAAAGGTCTGAGTGTTGATGAGATTCATGAAAAGCTGAATCATTATGCGGAATACTTCGGATTGACCGTGAAAGAAGTTCAGGAGAATACGGATGAGAATGGTGAAGTCTATATGCTCAGCGCCCAATGCGAAGAAGGCATTCTCATGGCAGATTCTTATGAATGCACATTATTGCTGAAAGAGGATCATTGCATTCCGCTTGCGGACGGTCTCAATTTCAGCAGACAGAATGATGAAGAAGGCGCAATTGCCCTGATCGGTTACCTGCATGATCAGTACAGCGAGCTTGTCCATAACAATGAATGGGGCTATGACATCGGCGGCGATTATGCATATGACGGTACAAGAATCAGGCAGTATTTGATGTATGAAAAAGGAAAAACCGACGAAGAAACAATTCTGAACTACAATTTCAGAAAGATTGCCTTCGCCGGAAGTGATGACGGTACAGAACTGTCCTTAATCCGTATCTCCGAAGAAAATGATGCATTTGAGAGGATGGGAGATTATCCTCTGATCACTCCCTCAGAAGCGTATGAAGAGCTGCTGAAAGGAAACTACTTCGCCAATACCGGCGGAATCGGTGTGGATCAGAGTACGGAAGTGGGAGATGTACAGCTTGTCTATCCGCATTTCAGATCGGTTGAATATGAAATTCCATGCTATCAGTTCCTGATGGATATTACAGATGATGCCCGTGCTGTACTCAGCGATCTGCCCGGTTTAAGGCAATACGGAATTTACCTGGTGCCGGCTGTTTCATCCGAATATGTGAAATGGGCAGATGAGCCGTATGAAGCACGCAGGCCTGAAGAAAGTGAAGAGCCGTCTGAAACGGAGGAACCTCAGGAAAGTGCTGAACCTTCCGAAACCAAAGAGCCGGAAGAAAGTACACAGCCTGCAGTCCCTGCAGAAACGCCAGCTGCCGAACCGGAGCCTGTTATTACAGAAGAACCCGTACTGCCTGAACCGGCTGTCAGCGGCTATGTTCCGATGAACCGGATCATTCAGGAAGAAACATATTATTGTGCAGTTGCCTGCGGACAGATGATTCTGAATCACTTCGGGATTTCAAAAACACAGCGTCAGCTGGCTGATGAAATGAATACATACGTACCCGGTGAAAGAAGCGACGGGCTTGTCGGTACCTATGACAGCGATGTCGCAAGAGTGCTCAATGAGTATATCTTCGGCGGGCAACCGCAGAGCGCCTATGATGCAGGCTATCGGGTGCAGCCTGTTTCGGAATATTTTGTTCAAAGTGAATATGATACCTTTGTACAGAGGATCATGAGGAATATCGATGACGGATATCCGTCCATTCTTCAGATTAAAGTTTCTTCGGTCTATGCATCCTCAAATCACGGCAATCACAATGTGCTTGTAACGGGCTATTACAAAGCCGGATCAGATATCTCATTCACAATTCTTGATCCGTATTACGGCGGAAACAGCGGCACAGGCTACAGTGACATCAATGCGCTCACACTCTTCAGAGCGATCGTCGCAAGCGTTGAACCGTCTTATATCTGGTAATGAAAAAAGCTCATGTGTCCATGAGCTTTTTGAGTGTCTGAGAAGATCGGAATGATTATTTCTGAAGATGAGCGCGCAGACGCTCTGCGATGATTTCACAGCCGGCGTCATTGAGTTTGTCATCAGAATAATTCATTGCAAACGTGGAACCCCATTCTTCCTTGTCTTTGTATTTGGGAACCAGGTGCATATGCAGATGATGGCCGGTGTCTCCGTACATGCCGTAATTGATCTTGTCCGGATGGAATTCGGCATGGATTGCAACGGCAGCGTTATTGACATCTTCAATGAAAGCGGCTCTTTCTTCAGCTGTCAGTTCGCACATTTCGGAAACGTGGAATTTGGAAGCGACGATGCAGCGGCCGGGATGTGTCTGATCGCAGAAGACATAGAGAACGGAAGCCGGAAGCTCACAGACTTCGTAGCCGAACACATTGACGAGCTCGCCTTTGGCGCAATATGCGCAGTTGGGATCTTTGTAATTTTTATCCATATAGTTTTCTTCTTCTTTCTTTGCTTAGTCGTAGCACAATGGCAGATGATGTGAATGGCTGGGTAATACCTGTATATGGAATTTTTGAGTTTTGCGCAATCCGCAGGATTCAGTCTGTCTCTGATTCGGCTATTCCACTTTTTGAACGGGATTGGTAAAACCAAGCCGCTGATAAGCTGAAGATAAAATTCAAAACACTC